>CAZLQC010000073.1:0-2535 GCA_964561695.1 uncultured Bdellovibrionales bacterium | reverse complement strand
GGGGATGTGCTTCTGTCTCTGGTGTGGGTGGAGCTACCGCTTCTGGAAGTACTGGCCAGGTCGCTTACTTCACAGGAACTTCTTCACTGCAGGGTGAAAACCAGCTAGCTACATCGCGTGGAGGCACTGGAGTAGATGGAAGCGCTGCTGCCAACGGCACCCTTTTGATTGGCAATGGTAGCGGTTATTCGCTTTCTACTTTGACACAGGGATCAGGAATTACGATCACCAACGGTAGTGGCACTATTACAGTTGCTTCAACTCTTGGCGCTTCAGTTGACTTAACTTCAGAAGTAACGGGTATCCTACCAGTTGCTAATGGTGGTACTGGAGCGAGTTCACTCAATGACCTGATTGCTCTGGGAACGAATACCACAGGTAACTACATCGCGAGCATTACAAATGGTAATGGTATCAGTGGTGGAGTAGCTACTGAAGGTGGCACGCCGACCTTAGCTATCGATCTACTTGATTCAGCTGACGGTACTAGTGGAGTAACGAATTCCAATTCAGGACTTGAGTTCCAGGGTGCGGGTAATAATGAACTTACTCTTCTTCAGGGCTGTACCAACAATGATGTGCTTTCATGGAACGACACGACCAATGTCTGGTCTTGTTCTTCAGTATCCGGAGCTGGGGGTATCACAGGCACTGGTACCGCTACTCAAGTAGCTTACTTTACCAGTAGCAGTGTAGTGGCTTCAGAAGCGCAACTTTCTCCTGTTCGTGGAGGCACTGGAGTAGATGGAAGCGCTGCTGCCAACGGCACCCTTTTGATTGGCAATGGTAGCGGTTATTCGCTTTCTACTTTGACACAGGGATCAGGAATTACGATCACCAACGGTAGTGGCACTATTACAGTTGCTTCAACTCTTGGCGCTTCAGTTGACTTAACTTCAGAAGTAACGGGTATCCTACCAGTTGCTAATGGTGGTACTGGAGCGAGTTCACTCAATGACCTGATTGCTCTGGGAACGAATACCACAGGTAACTACATCGCGAGCATTACAAATGGTAATGGTATCAGTGGTGGAGTAGCTACTGAAGGTGGCACGCCGACCTTAGCACTCGGTGCTTTGACAGCTAATTGGGATCAGACCGGTGCTTTTGATATTGTCCTCAATAATGCATCCTCAGAACTCTCTCTCCTTGAGTCATCTGGAGACACTTTCTTTGCCACGCTTGATGCGGGAGATCTCTCTGGTAATCGTACGCTTACTTTGCCAGATGTCACCGGAACACTTGCGACTATAGATGGTGGGCAAACTTTTACAAGTGCTGTGTGGAACGGCAGTGTAGTAGGTGCTCAGTATGGAGGTACGGGAGTCGATGGTGGATCCGCTTCTAACGGATCATTATTAATAGGAAATGGTTCTGGTTATTCACTGGCTACTCTCACTCAAGGTAGCGGTATCGCTGTTACGAACGGTAGTGGCACTATTACCGTTGCTTCAACACTGGGGACTGATGTTGATTTGACGACTGAGGTTACTGGTACACTTCCAGTGGGAAGTGGTGGCACCGGAGCTACCACCTTTACCTCAAATGGAGTGCTTTATGGGAACGGTACTTCTGCTATCCAAGTCACCTCAGCTGGTACTAATGGACAAATCTTCTTGGGTTCTACCGGAGCCGCTCCCGCCTTCGCTGCTCTTTCTGGAGATGCGACTATTACGAATGCGGGAGTCTTAACTATTGCCTCTGATGCTGTAGCGCTTGCTACCGACACCACTGGTAATTATATCGCTACTATCACAGATGGCAGTGGTATTTCTGGAGGAGTAGCTTCAGAAGGGGGAACGCCAACACTTTCAATCAATCTTCTGGATGCTCAAGATGGTACCGGCATTACTTCATCAAATTCTGGATTGGAATTTCAAGGAGGTGGTTCAAACGAACTGACTCTTCTCCAGGGCTGTGTTCAAGATGATGTGCTTTCTTGGAATAACACTACCAATGAATGGTCATGTGCATCAGTATCTGGTGTGGGTGGAGCAACCGCTTCTGGTTCATCTGGCCAAGTCGCTTACTTTACTGGAACATCTTCACTACAAGGTGAGAACCAACTCAACCCATCTCGTGGTGGTACTGGAGTTGATGGTAGCTCTGCCGCTAATGGAACTCTCTTAATTGGGAATGGTACCGGGTATTCACTCGCTACTATTACTGATGGATCTGGTATTACTGTTACGGAAGGATCTGGGACACTTACCATTACCGCAACTCTCGGTACTGATATTGACTTAGCTTCAGAAGTGACAGGTACGTTGCCGGTGAGTAGCGGAGGTACGGGTACAACTACCCTCACCGCCAATAGGGTTCTTCTCGGTAATGGTACTAGCGCTGTGCAAGTCACTAATGCTGGAACAAACGGACAGTTACTCCTTGGAGTAACAGCGGGATCTCCTGCTTTTGGTACCATGAGTGGTGATGCTTCCATTACTAATGCTGGTGTCGTTACTATTTCAGCTGATGCCGTTGCTCTCACCACCGATACCACCGGTAACTACGTCGCCACCATTACGAACGGTAACG
>CAZLQC010000072.1:0-2598 GCA_964561695.1 uncultured Bdellovibrionales bacterium | reverse complement strand
AGTTGGAATCATTATGACAATGGCGATAAGGTGCTAGTGGCTATCGATGGGATGGCCACTGTCAAAACCTATCGTACTATCGATGGTAAGAACATCGTTCTTCTTCCTGAGTCTACTGATAGCAAACATAAACCAATTTTCCTCACACAGGAAGACAATTTCGTGATCAATGGCAAGGTCATAGATGTTCTCAAAATGGCTCACTAGGGTTTGACAAAGACGGATTTCTCTGGTTAAGTGAGGGAGTAATATGGTAAACCCAGTTAACTGTGTCACAGAAAAAGATAGTACCAACTGCTCACCAAGGGGGGCTTCTGCAATGGAAGGCCTACCGAGCTCTGGAACAGGCTTTGGAAAAACCGATGAAGAAGCATGGATTGTCTGCGCCAGAATGGAAACTACTGGGGCTGGTTTATGACACACAAGAAATATTGGCAACAGAGGTAGCCTTGTTGATGGATGTGAAACTTCCACTAGTAACACGTAATGTAGGGACTCTTAAGAAAAAAGGTTTTATCACAATCAAGAGGCACAGTCAGGATAAGCGGGCTAAGTGTATAGCTATTTCTCCAGCGGGGGAGAAGAAGCTAATCGCAATAGATGCAGATGTAAGGAGAGCTATTGGAGTGGTATTCAAGACTGCCACTAAGAATGAATTCGATGTTTACAAAACAGTACTCGGAAAAATTATTCAGAATGGAAGCTCCTGCTAGGAGCTTTTTCTTTTAGATAAAGCATAATTGACAGATCCTTAACAAGGATTACATTATAGTTAATAGAGTTAAGTATTATGGGATTTGATTTTATATGAAACAAGTTTTGAATAAAAAAAATCTTGACTATGTTGTCTATGCTCTCGCAGGGTTAGCTGCTGTCTATATGTTTTTACAGACCTTGTCACTAAAACATCATCAAATGAAAGGGCATTCAGAAGCCAGCATGGGGGAGGAAGTAGGAGATCCTTGGAAAGAAAAATTAACCGAAACGCAATACACTATTCTCCGTCAAAAAGGAACAGAAGTTCCCTATACAAGCGATTTAGTGCATGAGAAACGCACTGGTACTTACTACGCCGTTGATACCAAGGAGCCAGTTTTTCGTTCTGAAGATAAGTTTGATTCTGGTACCGGTTGGCCAAGCTTTAGCAAACCGATTGAACCGGAGGCTGTTATGGAAGCCACTGATAGCGAATACGGGATGACTCGTACTGAGGTTCTCACTACTGCCGGAGGTCATTTGGGCCATGTATTTACTGATGGTCCAGAGCCAACAGGACTACGGTACTGCATGAATGGAGGCGCTTTATATTTTGTTCCGGATGAAGAAGGTAGGGCGGAATAAAATATCCAAAAAATGATCATAAAATATGAAATCCTATACGTTTATTTTCGGTAGGATTTTTTGTTTTTTGGAGGGTGTTTTAGGAGGTGTATTTGGTGGATAACTTTCTTGTTCAAAAGTAGCCAAAAAGACTATTTACAAAGGAAATACTGTGGTATAATTAACAAGGAATAATGATTCCATTTCCATGCTATTTTATGTAAAAAATAAAAACCGAAAAACAGCATACACATCACTCTTCATAGCTTTAAGCTTGGTGGTGATAATCGGGTGGGGCTTTAACCAGAAGTCCGTTTTTGCGCAGTCCAATGGTGATTCAATTCGTAATATTCCACTCTCCGCTTCCCTCTTTGATAACAAAAACCGCATTATTTCTCGTGGTACCCACGAGGTTCGCTTTGCTCTGTACGCCGTTAATCGAACAAAAGCTGATCCATATCCATCTAGCAGTGACCAAATTCTTTGGCAAGAGACCCAAGCGGTCAATGTAAAGAACGGTGTTTTTCGAGTTTCGCTTGGTTCGGTCAACCCATTCCCAGCATCTATCAATTTTGAGTCAGGTGGTTATTACATTGGTCTTCGTTTGGACAGGGATTCAGAAATGGTACCGCGTAAAGAACTGGGTTCTGTGCCACGCGCCTATAATTCACAGTATCTTCAGGGAAGAGCAGTTGGTATTGACGCTGGAAATATTCCTGCTTTGGATGAATCTGGTAAGCTCGATGCTTCAGTTCTTCCGGGAGCTCTTGATAGTAATAAAGATTTTCTCACTGCTAAAAGTAAGATTTTTAACGATTACCTAGAGTTAGCTGGTGGAGCAATGGAGGGTAATATTGAATTTGATAGTAGTCAAGAATTTACTAATCTTATTGATCTTGGTGGTGACACAGTTGGCAACTATGTTGCTACCATCACAGCTGGAGATGGTATTAGCGGCAGTTCATCAACGGAAGGAGGCGCTCCAACATTAGCTATTGATCTTCTTGATAGCGCAGATAGTGCAGGAGCAACTTCTTCAAACTCAGGACTAGAGTTTGGCGGGACGAGTGGTAATGAGCTGACTCTCCTCCAGGGTTGTGCTGATAGTCAGGCGCTTGGCTGGAATGATATTACTGATGTTTGGGAATGTACCACCTATTCTGGCGGAGGCCTTGCGGGCTCTGGCGCAAATGCTCAGGTAACGTATTGGACAGGTGCTTCTACTCTAGCTGGTGAAAACCAACTCAATGTCTCAAGAGGCGGTACCGGAGTCAACGG
>CAZLQC010000071.1:0-2601 GCA_964561695.1 uncultured Bdellovibrionales bacterium | reverse complement strand
AGGGCTGTGGATAAAAAATGGCTTATCTCTTGCATCTTTCAAAAAAAAGGCTTAATATCAGTGCAGGAGGTAAGAGCTTCTCTAGAGAAGCTTAAAGCTAATCTTGCACTTTCACTTTTTTGAATCCCGTGCGTACGCCCGCCTGAACGAAATTTTCTTTCGGGCAGGGAGACAACAAAGAAAAGTCTAAACTAGGAAGGCAGGTGAACAAACATGAAAAACGTAAATCGCGAAATGCTTGTTCATGCGATCGTAGACAAAACTGATCTTTCTAAGAAGGATATAGAAGCCGTCCTCGAATGCATGCTCGACGTTATCACTGGTGAACTCCAGAAGGGTAACAAAGTAACATTGACTGGTTTTGGAACTTTTAAGGTTTCAGAACGAGCCCAACGTGAAGGTATCAACCCTCAAACGAAGGCTAAGATTACTATCCCAGCCATGACAGTGCCTAAGTTCACTGCTGGTAAAACTTTGAAAGAGGCTGTAAAATAGTCTTAAACGAAGGAGTCCCGAAAAGACCCTTTGTTATCAAACAAAAAGATAGAACAAAAATCCTCTTTTCGGAGGATTTTTGTTTTGAGCAATTTTGGTTGACTCAGATGCGTTTCTTGGCTAGAATAAACTGTGTTTTGTAGGAGGCTATTTCAAAATCGGGGCGTAGTATAGTGGTAGTACGAGTGATTTGGGATCATTTAGTCTGGGTTCGATTCCCAGCGCCCCGACTGTTCGATAGCAGAGAGCTATCCAAACGTCTTATGAAAAAGATTGTAACCATCGGAGGAGGAACGGGTAGTTTCATGCTTCTCTCTGGTTTGCGTGAGTATCCAGTAGATATAACCGCTATTGTCTCTATGGCAGATGATGGCGGCTCTACGGGGGTTCTTCGTGATGAGCTAGGGGTTTTGCCACCAGGTGACGTACGGCAGTGCCTGGTAGCCCTGTCAGGCTCTTCCGATATGCTCCGTGATCTGATGAATTATCGTTTTCAAGAAGGGGGTCTCAAGGGTCATAGCTTCGGCAATCTCTTTTTGTCAGCTCTTGAGAAGATCACTGGCAGTTTTGCAGAAGGGGTAGAAGAAGCGGCTCAGATACTCAATGTCACCGGCGAAGTAGTCCCAGTCACCGGAACAGATACCAGTCTACAGGTGAAGCTTACCGATGGCACTATTCTTTCAGGTGAGCATGAAATCAATACTTCCAAAAGGCTCGGAAAAGTGGGTATCAAACGGGCTTTCCTTAAGCCCCTTGCTACTGCGAATCCTCGAGCCATTGAGAAGATTCTTGAGGCTGATTTGATAGTCCTGGGCCCAGGTAACCATGTCTGTAGTATCATCCCCAACCTGCTCGTAGAGGGCGTGAGCGACGCTATACGCCGTTCGAAGGCGAAAGTAGTATATAACTGTAACCTGGTGAATAAGCGGGGGCATACGGACGGCTATACAGTAGAGGATTACGTAGCAGAGATAGATGGTTATCTGGGTGGTGAGCGTATTGATTTCGTCACGTATAATAAGAAACGACCAGCCGAAAGGCTTTTGGAAGAATACCGCAAGGAAGACAGTGAATTAGTCGGTTTCCAAAAAACTAAGGGTTCCAAAAAGTACCGAGTGGTAGCCAGTGATTTCCTCAATACCAAAAAAGTAGTCCGTCAGAAAGGGGATAGTATCGCAGCTACCCGCTCACTTATTCGTCATGACGGCCACAAGCTTGCCAAGATCCTCGTGATGTTGCTTGAGGTGGATGCTTATGAAAAGATTTTCCGTGAGATAGTCTAGCTTTTGACAATACGCCGAGATACAGCCAGAATAGATACATGATTACATTGAACCTCCAAAAAATTGAAGATACAGCCTACGGAACGAAGACGTTCTTTTTTGATAAACCAGCCAATTTTCAATTTTTGGCAGGACAGTATGTGGCACTCAAGCTCAATAACTTAGTAGAGCCAGATACCCGTGCTGGAGTGAGGTCACTCTCTATCTGTTCTTCTCCCTGTGAGAATTTTATTGCTTTTACAATGCGTCAGAGCGACAGTGGTTTCAAGAAAACATTTTGGAGTATGCAACCGGGCGATACCGTCAGCATTACGCCACCCATCGGAAAGTTTATTCTAGACCCCCATGACCAGAGAGAAGTAGTTTTCTTGGTTGGAGGAGTGGGAATTACGCCTGTGCGTAGTATGCTCTGTGAAGAAGCTCAAGGTAAGAGTCAGCGTAAGATGATTCTTTTCAATGCCAACCGTACTCATGAAGATGCTCCCCATAGAGATGAGTTGAAAGCCCTCTCACTGCCTCATTTTCGCTACCTCGATGTTTTTTCCCAAGAAGAAAAGGCTTTAAGAGAGGGTGAGGTCAAGGGATATATAGATAAGGCTCTTGTCGAGACCTATATAGACAATCCTAAGGATTGCGTGTACTATATTGTAGGTTCGCCATCTTTCCTCGAAGCAATGGAAAAGATGTTGGCTGACATGGGAGTCCCAGAAGATCAGTGTCATCAAGACCCATTTACCGGACTAGACTCAGCCAATTTGAAAAAATAGCCAAGCGGGTATTGTATAATGGCTCATTACATCAGCCTTCCAAGCTGAGGACAGGG
>CAZLQC010000070.1:0-2822 GCA_964561695.1 uncultured Bdellovibrionales bacterium | reverse complement strand
AGTGTTTTAAGGTGCTTGGTGGAACTCGTCGTCGCTATGCAGCGCTTGGAGATATCATTGTAGCCTCAGTGAAGTCCGCAGAGCCACGTGGTACGGTCAAAAAAGGAGATAAGGTCAAAGCTGTTATCGTCCGTCAGGTTAAAACCTACCGACGCAAGGACAATTCCTACATTCGTTTTGATGAAAATGCAGCTGTGATTTTGGATAGCAACAACAAAGACCCGAAAGGCACCCGTATTTTTGGACCAGTCGCTCGTGAACTTCGTGAGAAGGGCTACTCCAAGATTGTTTCACTCGCTCCCGAAGTTTTGTAAAAGAATTCTATGAAGATTAAAAAAGGAGATCAGGTACAAGTGATAGCAGGAAAAGACCGCGGAAAGCGCGGGGCTGTGGTTCGTGTTATTCCAAGTCTCGATAAAGTGGTTGTGGCTGGGGTCAATATGATGAAGCGTCACCTCAAGCCAGAAAGTGGTCGCAAGGGTGAGCGAGTAGAAAAGGAAGCCCCTCTCCATGTATCGAATGTGATGCTTGTATGCAATGAGACAAACAAACCGACCCGAGTATCCTACGAGATAAAGAATGGTGAGAAAGTACGTATCAGTAAACGATCAGGTAAAGTCCTCTAAATTATGAAAACAGCTAACATTAAAGATCGATATCAGAAGGATGCTATTCCAGGGCTCAAAAAAGCTCTTGGTATTAGCAACCCAATGGCCCTGCCTAAGGTAGCAAAGGTAGTGGTGAATGTTGGTGTTGGCAAAATTCTCAAAGACTCTAAGCGAGTTGATGAAGTAGTGGCCGCTCTTGAAAAAATCACTGGTCAGAAAGTAGTGATGACCCGTGCCCGTAAAGCTATTGCTGGTTTTAAGATTCGTGAAGATCTCGAAATTGGAGCTCGTGTAACCCTTCATGGTGAGCGTATGTGGAGTTTTCTCGATCGTTTGTTTGCTATCGCATTACCACGCGTTCGTGATTTCCAGGGTCTTGAAAAAAATGTTATTGATTCTTACGGTAATGCCAATATTGGAATCAAAGAACACGCTGTTTTTCCAGAAATTGTACCAGAGACTGTTCAGTATCTGTTCAGTTTTCAGGTCAATATTGTTACCACCGCTAAGAATAAGCAAGAAGGTATGGAGTTATTTCGTTTGATAGGACTCCCGCTCCAGCCGGAAGAGATTAAATAAGCAAACAAAGAATACATATTGTATGGCAAAGACATCCACCCAAGCAAGAGCATTGAAAACACCGAAATTCTCGAGCCGTATTGTTCGACGTTGTTGGAAGTGTGGTCGAAAGCATGGGTATATGAGACGATTTGACCTCTGTCGAATTTGCTTCCGAGAGCTCGCGCTCTCTGGACTTATCCCCGGAGTCAAAAAAGCTTCCTGGTAATAAAAGAACAAGAACTATGTTAGATCCAATTGCAGACATGATTACAAGAATTCGTAACGCACAGGCCGCTGGCCATAGCAGTGTTCGTATTCCATTGTCTAAATTCAAAGAAAAGATCGCTGCCGTACTGCTTGAAGAAGGTTTTATTGAAAGCGTTGCTAAAGATGGAGAAGGTGCTGTGGCAGTTCTCGTTCTTGGTCTTCGTTATGTCCAGGTCAACCCAACTAAGCGCACACCAGCTATCCAGGAAATTACTCGAGTGAGTACCGAAGGATGTCGTATTTATGTAAAGAGTAAAGAGGTGCGTAAAGTGAAGAATGGCTATGGTGTTTCTATTCTTTCTACTTCTCAGGGCGTGATGACTGGAGGAAACGCCTATCGTAAAGGTTTGGGAGGAGAATTTCTTTGTAAGGTTTGGTAATATACAGTACTACTATGAGCAGAATCGGAAAAAAACCTATTAGTATCCCAGCTGGCGTAGAAGTCAGTATGAGTGCGAACGTCATTACCGTCAAAGGTCCAAAAGGGACTCTCAATTTTGCTTTTCGTCGTGAAGTAGCCGTGGTACTAACAGAGAAGGAAATTACTGTAGAAAAAAAGGGAAGCACCAAGCTTGCCCAAGCTCTTTGGGGGACAACCGCTAAGATGATGACCAATATGTGCGAAGGAGTTACCAATGGCTTTCAAAAGCAAATTGAGCTCAATGGTGTTGGTTATCGTATGGCTATTGCTGGTAAGAAGGTTACTCTTGCTCTTGGTTTTTCACATCCAGTTGAGGTGATTGTGCCAGCTGAACTTGAAGTGACTATCGAGGGGAATATCATGACCATCAAGGGTATTGATAAACAACAAGTGGGACAGTTTGCTGCTATAGTCCGTAAGCTCAAGCCAGTCGAACCGTATAAGGGCAAAGGTTTCCGCTACGTAGGAGAGACAGTCAGACGCAAAGAAGGTAAGAAGGCTTCATAATACACACGCTCTATGTTGAAAACAATCAATCGACTCAAAAACCGCATAGCTCGTAAGCGTCGTGTCCGAGGTAAAATCTCCGGGACTGCTCTTATTCCACGTGTTGCTATTTTTCGTAGCCTGCGAGCCGTTTCTGTTCAGTGTATCAACGATGAAACAGGCACTACCTTGGCGCAAGCGCATCTTCGAGAGACTGGAAAAACTCCCAAGAATACTATTGAAGGAGCAGAAAAAGTTGGTAAACTACTCGGAGAGCGTTTGAAAGCCGCTGGTATTGAGGCAGTTGTGTTTGACCGCGCAGGGTACAAGTATCATGGAAAGGTCAAAGCGCTTGCTGAAGCCATTCGTGCAGAAGGTATACAATTCTAAATTCTAGCGAACAGATTTCAACAAAACTATATGGATAAACAACGTAAACCAGGAAGATCAGGAAAAAAGCCAGCTCGTCGCGAAAAGCC
>CAZLQC010000069.1:0-3139 GCA_964561695.1 uncultured Bdellovibrionales bacterium | reverse complement strand
AGAATTCCCCACTTTCATCCACTTTGGTTAACCTACTCACCATTTTACTCCACAGGAAGCCAAAACACAACATCTTTTACTTATCCACCGCTAGAAACAACAAAAAAGGCCTCATTGAAGCCTTTTTAATCTATAGCTATTTTAGTTACCCTTTATAAAGCCAGTCATCTGAGCTGTTGTTTTCCCTCTCATCATAGGCAAAACCATTCTTGGCCCAAAAGTTTTTAGCGGACTCCTGTACCTGTGTAGCTACTATATGACCGTAGCCATTTTCTTTACTCCATAAAATTATTCTCTGAATAATCTTTGTACCCTCACCCTGACCACGCACCTCTTCTAATGCCTGTTCTTTGTGGATAGGCATATTGGTCATATTGGTGATTGCCACATCTGCTCCGCTCTGCTCATCAAAAAAACTTAGGTAAACAGAAACCATGGATTCTTTTCCTACAAAGCGCAACGCAAAACTATACACCTCACGAATACCGGGAGTTATCTCTGCGCCTTCAATAGCTTGCAAAGAAGCAAAAATCTCTTTTTCTTTTTCGCTTAGCTCCCTTGGTTTGAAATTTTCAAAAGAATTACCCATACAATATGTCTACTTATTTTCTCGAAAAGGTGTATAGGACATGTAGAGACCATACTGATCAGCAAAGTCTACAATCTCTTGAATCATTTTTTGATTCTCTTCTGGGGAAGCATCCGCCGAATCTCTCAAAAATTCAAACTGCTTCTTGCCATACCCAAGGACAAAGCTCACTACTTCATCCAACTCTCCAGACACTTCTTTGGTTGGACGAGAAGGATAACCCGCCGCTTCTTGTAAAGCTCTTTTCTCTACAAGATTTTGTACATCTCTTCTTATGGTGTCAGGACTCATTCCCCATTGCTCTGCTATATTTGTAATTGCCTTTTCTGTATCTATGGCCGAAAAATCACCTGATAATTGACTCTGCTTAATACCATAAGCCTCCATCAAATTTTGCTCGCCCGTCTCAAGTCGACTATTAAAGTACTCTGTTTCCGTATTGTTTTCCAATAGACTGGCTATGGAAAGCTCTGCTAACTTTTTTCCTAAGACTGAATCATTCGAACATTTTAACTCCCATACACCCTTTGAATCAATCACCCTGTCTCGAATATCAATACCCCGTGAAGCTGCCTGAAAGCAAGCTGTCATATCTACCATACTTGGCGGGAGTATGTATGGCCTATCGCCCTCTTCGTTCGACGCTGATTCAACATATTCTTTTCTTACTTTCAATGGATGAGTGTGACTCCTGAATATCCCTTCGTCTATATCAAGATTTTCTGGCATTTTAATAACACCCAAAGCTGACCCTCCTGATTTACCAAGAGCAGCCTGTTCACTTACATAGTAAGGATTTTCAGTAGTACCATCACCAAAATTACCTCTTCCTGAGATGACGAGTTGTTCTTCAGCTTTCCCTAAGGCCTCTAAACGTAAATTTTTAAGTAGCGTCATATCTTCAGGTATCAATTCTGGAGATGTCAAATGGACCGAACGATACGCTAGTGGTGACTGTATATCAAACAACTCTCCATGCAGTTTTTCTGCCAATACCCTTCTCTCTTCTACTATCTCTGCTTCAGATTTCTCCTCCTCAAACTCTTGATCGTCTTCATTCTCTGCTGTAGCTACAGGTTCTACCGCTGCTACTTCAGTTGATATCTGCTGTGCACTCGCCATCTCAGGCGACCCCAACCCCAACACAGGAGCTAGTGCTCTTAATAAGTTTCTGTGAAATCCTTTCTCTAGCTCTGCTTTCTTTTTATTGAGCGCATCTAATCTCTCTCGGAATTCTGGTCTTTCTAAAATAGCCTGAGCCTTCTCGCTACTAATTCCTGTTTCTTGAGCAAGTTCTTCTGCACCTTCAATTTGACCATGTGCTTCTTCTTTCTCTCTAATGGCGGCCCAAAGCTCACCTCCGGAAATACGCTCATCGCGTACACTTTCTTGAGAAGGAGTTACGGGTAGCTTTTCATTTTTTGATGCTAGCTGCTCATTCATATCAGGCTATTTGTTCAATAGTCATTTCCAATTCCCGCATACGTTCTTCTTCGGCTGCGCGCACAATATCTTGCCAAAGAAATTTTTCTTGTTCTGTGAGGGTATCCAAAGCCAAAGAATACTGCATGAGCATTCTTTGTAGACTCTCTAGATTTTCGAGTGACTCTTCTAGCATGAGTACTACTTATTGAGGAGTTTCACATCATCCAATACTTCATCTGCGTGTTCCTCCGGCTTAACCTTATCGTAGACTTTAGCGATTTTGCCCTCAGGGTTAATCAGATAGCTCACACGATTGGTGCCCATATACGTACGGCCCATAAATTTCTTTTCTCCCCAGACACCATATGCCTCGACAATTTTCTTGTCTTCATCTGAGAGAAGAGTGAAAGGCAAGCTATACTTCTCCACGAACTTAGCATGTTTCTTCACGCTATCTACACTCACTCCAATCACCTCTATCCCGGCGCGCTTGTATTTGGCAAAGCCATCACGAAAACTACAGGCTTCTTTGGTGCAGCCCGGTGTATCATCCTTCGGATAGAAGTAGAGTATCACCCACTTCCCTGCATAGTCTTTGAGACTATGCACTACCCCTTCTTGATCTGGCGCCTTGAAACTTGGTGCTTTCGTGCCTGCTTTTTTCATAGTGTTTTATTTAAAATATGTATTCTTAGTATAGCAAACTACCAACTCCCTCCTCCTCCGCCTCCGCCGCCTCCGCCAGACGAGCCACTGCCAGAGCTGCCTGGCGCAGCAGTCGAGGCTGTCATCGCTTGAGAGAAGCTGTCGAAATCATGAAAAAAATTATTACTCATAAGAGCATGGTTAGCACCTGTGGCTGCATACCAGTCTGGATTGGCAAAGTTCAAATCTTCAAACTCCTTAAGCCATATCTGGGTTAATCCAAGTACCATAGCAAAAGGAAGAAGTGTACTAAATAACTCCGGAGTTTTTTCGGGAGCATCGTGAAATTCTATGCGAGCCTTCTCAGCTTTTTCTATGTAGAGCTTTAATCCTTTTAATTGCTCTTTTGCCCGTACACCTTTCTCTGTTTTAACCGGACTAAAATATGCAAATACACACCAAATAATCATGGCCAATCCT
>CAZLQC010000068.1:0-3325 GCA_964561695.1 uncultured Bdellovibrionales bacterium | reverse complement strand
TTTACGACGACTGCCGCAGCGCCTGCACCAACTCCTGCTCCAGTACCGGTTCCCGTGACTCCTCCAGTTACCACTCAACCTAACTCCATACCAAGTAACTTTGATATCAATGCTGAATTGGTGCCCACCTGGGGTACGGGAGCTATCCCAGCTAGTGCTGCTCCGGATGTAGTAGGAGCTTTCCGTTTCATCTGTAATCCAAGTCATCTTGGTTACAATGACCCTATTGTTTACCCTGGACTCCCGGGGAAGTCACACCTTCACCAATTCTTCGGTAACACCTTAGTTGATGCCAATTCTACCTATCAATCACTTCGTACCAGTGGTATGAGTACTTGCAATAGCCCGCTCAACCGTTCCGCCTACTGGATACCAGCTATGTTGGATGGTACTGGTAATGTAGTGAAACCAGATTACATCAGTATCTACTACAAGCGTCGTCCGGATACGGATCCGCTTTGTCAGAAAATAGGAAAGGCTTGCGTTAATCTTCCTCGTGGACTTCGCTTCGTCTTCGGTAAGAACATGCTAGATCCGAGTAAAGCATCAACGGGTGGGGGCTATTTCAACTGTGCGGGTACGACGGCTGTACCAGGGCATTATGCTGATATCCCAACAGCTGCTAAGAATTGTCCTAATGGCAATCAATTGGGCGCTGTCATCTCTGCTCCAGAGTGTTGGGATGGAGTCAATCTCGATAGTCCAGATCATCGAAGTCATGTCGCATATTCAAAATACATTGGTCAAGCCTATCCCCAATGTCCATCAACCCATCCATATGTTATTCCAACCTTTACTTTAGGAGCTTGGTACACTACGGATAGTAATCTGGATCGCTCTGGTACTTGGACTGCTGGTACCAAAACATGGAGTCTTTCCTCAGATATGGATATGACCACTGGTACTCCGGTAAAGCCAGGTACAAGCTTTCACGCAGACTGGTTTGGAGCTTGGGATGATACCGTAAAGGCCATGTGGGAGGATAACTGTGTCAATAAACTTCTCAATTGTTCTGGAGGTGATCTGGGTAATGGTAAGCAACTCAAGATGTTCTCAGGCTTTACCTGGACTGCTAACCCACGACTCGTACCAGTTCCTTAAGCCATAAGGGATAATAGAAAACAAAAACACTCCGACATGACGTCGGAGTGTTTTTTCATTGGTGGACCCTATCGGATTCGAACCGATGACCTCCGCATTGCAAATGCGGCGCTCTACCAACTAAGCTAAGGGCCCAATATTTGATGATTATATGCTATTATAGCGATATAGGCAAGTCTTTTAAGTCTTTCAAATTTATGTTTCTCAAAATGTATCTTGTAGCCCTCGGAGTTTTCATGCTGGTTGATTTTACCTGGATTGGTTTTGTAGCGAGGAACTTCTATCGTGAGCAAATTGGCTTTCTTTTGGCCCCTAGCGTAAATTGGCCAGCCGCTATTATCTTCTACTTGCTCTTTATAGTCGGTCTGGTGGTTTTTGTGATAGCACCGGCAGTGGACAGTCATTCTCTTATGAGGGCTCTTCTCTACGGAGCTTTCTTTGGTCTTATCACGTATGCCACGTATGATCTGACTAATTTGGCTACCACTAAAGATTGGCCTCTTCTGGTCACTATAGTTGATATGGCTTGGGGAGCCTTTCTGGCCGCATCTGTCTCTGTTATCACGTATGTCGTAACAACTCGTTTTTTCGTATGAATTACTATCTCGAACTCATAGGGATTCTTTTTTTGTTTGTCAGCTTCTGGTTTCTCATTTCGCTCTTTCGCAAGCGTAACGATGTAGCAGATGTGGCTTGGGGCCTAGGCTTTGTAGTGCTTACCTTGAGCGCACTCTATTTGAGTGGTAACTACGAGGAGCGTCAGTTACTGGTGACTACTTTGGTGACTCTCTGGGGACTTCGTCTAGCCTGGCATATTCACAGTCGTAACCGCAAGAAGGGCGAGGATTACCGTTATCAGGCTTGGCGAGAAGCATGGGGAAAATGGTTCTTGATTCGTTCATATTTCCAAGTCTATATTCTGCAAGGCGCTTTGCTGTTTTTGATTATTCTGCCCGTACTCTATATCCAGAAAGAGTCTTACAGTTATCTCAACCTTCGTGATCTTGTTGGTGTCATTATTTGGGGGATTGGATTTTTCTTTGAAGTAGTTGGAGACAGGCAGTTACGAGCATTTGTGAGGGATGCTCAGAATCAGGGAAAAATACTTACTACAGGCCTCTGGCGCTATACTCGTCACCCGAACTATTTTGGTGAAGTGACCGTGTGGTGGGGGATTTGGATTATTGCCGGATCTGTGACGGGGAGTTTCTGGACTATTATCGGACCACTGACCATCACCTACCTTATCCTCAAAGTATCTGGTATTCCTATGCTTGAAAAAAAGTATGAAGGTAATCAGGAGTTTGAGGAGTACAAAAAAAGAACCAATAAGTTCTTCCCTTGGTTTTCAGGAGCGAACTAATTCTCTATGGACCAACAGTACTGGCTTTTCAAAACAGAACCGAGCACCTACTCTATTGATGATCTCAAGCGAGAAAAGGTAACTGAATGGTGGGGGATTCGTAACTACCAGGTACGCAATTTTATTCGTGACACTATGCATAGTGGTGACGAAGTACTTATCTATCATTCAAGTACGGGAAGTATAGGGATTGCTGGGAGGGCTCAGATAGTGAGTGACGCCTACCCAGACACTCAACAGTTTAATAAGAAGAGTCACTACTTTGATTCTAAGAGTAAGCAAGATGCTCCGGCTTGGCTTTCCAGAGATATCCAATTCAAAGAGAAATTTGGTGAGGTAATCACGCTAGCAGAACTCAAACAAGAGAAAGAGCTCCGAGATATGCTGATCTTGCGACCAGGCAATCGACTGTCCATAACCCCTCTAACAAAGGCACAATTTACCCACATTCTGACTCTTGCCAAGAATAAGAAATAGTACTATAGTATATACTCCAGTAATCGCTGGACATGATGAAACACAAAGTCGCAGGAGGCGTAAAGCGTGTGTTGTGATACTACTACCATTAACCCAAATTTCCCCAAGGTTCTTCAGGCCACATTTCCTTTTGTAGGACGTTCTCAAAGGAGCGATCAAAAGGAGAGGAGAGGAAGCCGGTTGCATGAAGACCGGGGTATCTTGGGCGAATTGGCGAAAGGGGATCGTTTTACTAAGAGGGGTTAACAAGCTCTAGGAGAGGAGAGGGATGAGGCTGTTTGGGAGACCAGATAGCCTCATTACCTCCTATATACCTACTTGATTAACATGCTTAGTTGTGTTATCCTTCGCATTGCGATTTTGTGTTTCTCTTTTAAGGGTGAT
>CAZLQC010000067.1:0-3370 GCA_964561695.1 uncultured Bdellovibrionales bacterium | reverse complement strand
ACGCGCAGGCCATCAGTTCGATCCTGGTAGGTGGCTCATCTCATAAAAACATGGAAGATTTTCGTCCCGACATTGCTCGTCTGAAAAGTAAGCTCCTGCACCTGCAGGACTACCTTTGACTGGAGTACTAAAGACGCTCGCATCCAAGAGCTCGAAGTTTTGAGTGAATCACCAACCCTCTGGGATGACCCCAAGGTAGCTGGTCGCCTCATGCAAGAACTCGAACAACTACGTACCGAGAAAAACAATTTTACTAACCTCCAAAGTCGTCTTGAGGATTTTGAAACTCTCTTTGCTTTGACAACAGATACTACTCAACAAGTTGAGCTGGCTACTGAATACCAAGAACTCGAGAAACTGCTCGGTGAATGGGAATGGCAAACACTCATGAGTGGTCCATATGATCATCACAGTGCCATCCTCACCCTCAGGAGTGGGGCGGGTGGTGTGGATGCTCAGGATTGGACTGAGATGCTCCTCCGTATGTATCTCCGCTACGCTGAACAGAAAAACTTTGCTACACACATTCTCGAAGAATCTCGCGGTACTGAAGCAGGTATCAAAAGTGTGACCTTTGAATGTATCGGCGCTCATGCCTACGGATTTCTCCACCATGAGGCCGGTATTCACCGTCTAGTCCGCCTCTCACCCTTCAATGCCAATAGCCTGCGCCAGACTTCTTTTGCCTCACTGGAGGTGATGCCTATTCTCCCTGAAGAAGATCAAAGTATTATCATCAAAGATGATGAAGTGCGTATCGATACCTTTCGCTCATCTGGGGCAGGGGGTCAGAGCGTCAATAAAACTGAAAGCGCTGTCCGCATTACCCACTTACCATCAGGTATCGTAGTCAGTTGCCAAAACGAACGCTCTCAGCTCCAAAATAGGGAGACGGCCTGGAAAATGCTCCGCTCCAAACTCGCCCAAGAAAAGATAGAGGCCCTGGCCAAAGAACAAGCCAGCCTGCGAGGAGAGTACAAGAGTGCCGAGTGGGGGAATCAGATTCGTTCGTATGTACTCCATCCCTACAATATGGTCAAAGATCACCGTACCAATACTGAAACCGCTGATACCGGCAAAGTCCTCGATGGCTACCTCGATCTGTTTATTGAAAGCGAGCTTCGGTATTTTGCCTAGAGGCACTTCACTTGCTTCCGTTTCTCTTTCTTTTCGGGTATAATAGAGTGGCAATAAAAAATAAATTTTGTATGACCGATTCAGTCAATCCGATTATTCGCTTTGAGGGCGTTACCAAAAGTTTTCCTCATAACACGGCTGTTCTTGAGAACATCAATCTTTCTATCATGCCAGGGGAATTTGTCTCTGTTATTGGTGCCAGTGGTGCCGGTAAGTCCACTTTCCTCAAGCTTATCTACGCCGAAGAAACTCCTACCATGGGAGAAGTCTACTTCAATGAGCGCGGTCTTTCTGTAATCAAGCGTAAGCACCTTCCATACTACCGCCGTAACATCGGGACAGTTTTTCAGGATTTCAAACTCCTTCCTCAGAGAACTGCTTTCGAAAACGTGGCCTATGCCCTCGAGGTAGATGGTGTCAGTACCGAAGAAATCAACGAACAAGTACCAGAGATTCTCGCTATTGTCGGTCTGTCTGAGAAAGGGGACAAGTTTCCTCACCAACTGTCTGGTGGAGAACAACAACGCGTCGCCTTGGCTCGTGCCCTCATTCATCGTCCCAAGATTATCATTGCCGATGAACCCACTGGTAATCTCGATCCACGTTCTAGTGAAGAAATTATTCATTTGCTACTCGAAATCAACTCCTACGGTACCACTGTTCTCCTCGCTACTCACAACAAGCATGTAGTCGACGAGATCGGCAAACGTGTCATCGTCCTAGATGACGGTATGGTTATCGGAGACGAGATGATTGGTAAGTACGTCCAGGCCGACAAGCGCGCTCCTGCCACTAAAACATTTTAGGTATCCACTATGTCAAATAAGTCACTCAAACTCTGGCGCACATTTAAGGAAGGTCTCCAAAACTTCCGCCGTAATGGTTGGTTGTCTTTTGCTACGGTTAGTATTTTGACGCTTTCACTTTTCATCGTCAGTCTTTCTGTTTTGCTCGGTATCACCACCAGCCTCATCTTAGACACCATGCGAGAGAAAGTGAGTGTCAACGTGTCATTCAATCCTGATGTCAGTGAAGCTCGCATCATGGAAATTAAAGATGAGCTTTCTAAGTACACTAAAGAAATCTCATCAGTGCAGTATGTCTCCAAAGAAAAAGCCCTCGACGAATTTCTTTCCAAGAACAATCCCGTCATCGCAGCGGCTATCGAAGAGATAGGGGAGAACCCACTCTTGCCATCACTAAACATCAAAGCAGTTGAGCCGAGCAAGTATCCCCTCATCGTCAATCAACTCGAAAACTCCACTTTTCAAAATGACATTAGTCGTATCAACTACGAAGAAAATCGTCGCATCTTTGAACGTCTCGAGAAAATCAACGTCGCTACCAAGAAGGCTGGCCTCGCTATTGGATTTAGTTTTATTTTTATCGCCATTCTCATTACCTTCAATACCATTCGCATCACTATCTACTCACACCGAGCTGAATTTGAAATCATGCGTCTTGTCGGAGCATCCAATCTCTACGTGCGTACCCCATTTATTTTCGAAGGAGTACTCTATGGAGTGGCTGCTTCTGTTGTCACTATGCTTCTTCTCTTTGGTATCGCCTACTATATATCTCCTCTGACACAGGGAGCTATTCCGCAGGGGAATTTCCTGCGCCTTTATCTCTTCAACTTCCACTGGATATTCCTCTCTATTCTGACTCTCGGTACCGTCCTCGGTATGGTCTCAAGCGCTATCGCTATCCGTCGCTACCTCAAGATTTAGTTTCTTTTAGGAAATATAGAATTAGAGAGCCTTGGCCCGTTAGAAGCATTTTGTTTCTAACGGTCTTGCTTTTAGTCTAGAAATATGATATAATGGGATTATAAGGGTAAAACTCTTATAAGAGGAGGGCAAAATGTTCGTCGTTCCGATCGAGATAGTAAAACAAACACAAAAAGATATCATTGGTAACGGTGATCCAGCTGTGGGTCCGGTTATCAAGAAATTTGCACTCATCATGATTCCACTTGGGATAATCTGGCTTTTGTCAGAAATGCCCTGGGATCAGTGGGCAAGCGCTGTATAGAGAGTTCAAAACTCTCAAACCTGCGTGATTATTGCGTGTTATGAACTATTTTCTCGGGAGGAGGCTTGCAACGGCCCCCTCCTTTTCTTTTCCCTTGAAATTTATTTTTCTTTCTGTATACTAGTTGGGTATCAAACTTAGAACATTGGGGAGTAGCCAAGCGGTAAGGCAATAGGTTCTGGTCCTATCATGCGGGGGT
>CAZLQC010000066.1:0-3781 GCA_964561695.1 uncultured Bdellovibrionales bacterium | reverse complement strand
TTGGGGAGTAGCCAAGCGGTAAGGCAATAGGTTCTGGTCCTATCATGCGGGGGTTCGAATCCCTCCTCCCCAACAAATAAATTTATGATTCAAATCTCAAGGAATACTCTAAAAATTTCATCAAAACTTCTCGGAACAAAAGAAGCTTGGCTTTGGATGGGCACAGGGTATGGTCCAACTGATAATAATAATGAGCGAGTAAAAGAAACTCGCGAGCTGATGGACAGGTATTATTCTTATGTACCTTATGGTATGTGGGTAGGGAATAAAAATGGTGACGAAATGAAACCTTTAGTAGAAGAGGATAGTTTTTATAATGTGGATGTTTCTTGGTGGCCAGTCGGTGCTTATCGTTTTAATATTCATACCAAGGCAGGAGAGCAAGCGCCATTTGGCTCAGAGCTTCATCTGGAAAACCGTGATCAAGATTGCTCATGGGCAAAGCTAGAGAGCTTAGAAAATGAACTGGTAGATTTTCTTCACAAAGAAGAGAATGGTGCGGGTTTTTCAATCCGCATACTTATTCGACCTGACCGTTCTATAGAGGCTTTTGGAGACGTTAAATAAATTCCAACTTCACACGTCTCGGTACAAAGCGACGGATCCCATAGCCCCAACTATTGACAGATACAACGTAAAGTGGTATTTTTATTAGTCATTTTTATTCTAGAGGAGTTAGAAGAATGATGCGGATTCAGACGGTTACCCTCCCTCTCGGGATGAGCAAGTTCTCTTACGGGGCCCATGCCGACAACCGGCAAGAGGAGTTACTCTTACTTCATGAAGTTCTAGGGAAATGCAATTCGATGACCTTCTCAGTAAAAAGATTCAGCGAAAAATGCATATCTGTAGATATTGTCTACAGAAATGTTCCTGAGGCCCGCGGAGGGCAAATCGACAAGCTGGAAGATTCATTCGCTGGGCTTGTCGGAGACACGATCCAGCTTCTGAATGGAAGACGAGTATCCATTGATGGGTGCGAAAACAATGAGGTTACGCTCAGCTTTCACAAAAAGAGCTGACGACTCAAAGAAAATGCTCAAGTGACCCCGGATTAGTCATCGTACTGGTTCGGGGTTTTCACTTTTTTGATATACTAAATAAGTCCCAGCTTCATCTCATAGCCTCAATAAATAAAATAATTCCTCTGCTCACAATGGTAGGGGAATTATTTTTATTAAAAAACTGATACGAAAAGACGGCCTCCCTACAAAATAGGTTGGCCGTCTGCTGATTTATACAGCACCCCCAAAAGAAAGGTGGGTTTACTTCTCGGTTTCGCCAGCTGCTGCGATGAGTAGTGCTGCGAGACCGATTCCGCCGACCACCTTCGCGGCCGTACCCAGTACGGAACCCTTCTTGCTCCGTGCCGCCGCCACAGCTTCCTCAATGGAAACTGGTTCAACGACACCGCGAGAAAAGACTCCTTCCTTCCTCTTTCGGGTATGAGTGCAGCACGGACACTGGTAGTAGGCATAGCCATTTTCGCAGGCTACCCGCTCCAGTTCGAGGTGGACTCGCTTGGATTGACCAAAGCCAAATCCGGTTTCTTCCTGGTCGTAGCAATGGGGGCATTGCATGGCTTCTTTCCTTTCGTAAGCCAAAGTCAGGATGATTCCTGACAGAAAAAATGCTTCTTTAACAAAAAACTGAAGCACTCTCACCCAGAGGCTACCGTTAAAAGTGCCGACTGTCAAGGATTAGTTTATTTAAAAAACTAGATCTGACTCAAGGGCTTTTGCGTTTCTGGTATACTTAATTTACATCAAATAAGTTCCCTGCCTACTGGCAGGCAGGCAACTTCATCCCATAGCCCCAACTGACAAATTATGAAAGAAAATATAGACGCTCTCGCAAAAGTTGTTTGGGAGTATCATCACATGAATCAACAGCTAGAAAAAGCTGATTGTATTTTCGTCCTTGGAAGTCATGATACAAGAGTCGCAGATTATGCAATAGATTTATATTTCCAAGAACTTGCTCCTTATATTCTTTTTTCTGGTGGTCTTGGACGGCTTACAGAAGGAAACTTTGCTAAATCGGAAGCTGAACTTTTTGCAGATATTGCAATTGCCAAGGGCGTTCCAAAGGAGAAGATTATTATTGAAAATAAGTCTACCAATACTGGTCAGAATGTAGAATTTTCAAAAGAGTTACTTAGAGAAAAAGGTTTTGATTTTAATACCTTTATTCTTGTTCAAAAACCGTACATGGAAAGAAGAACTTTTGCGACATTCAAGAAAGTATGCCCAGATAAAGAGTTTATCGTTACTTCCCCTCAGATTTCATATGAAAATTACCCTAATGAAAAAATCCCAAAGGATGATGTAATCAATATCATGGTAGGGGATCTTCAGAGAATTAAAGTCTACCCAGAGAAAGGCTTCCAGATCTATCAAGAAATACCTCAGGAAGTCTGGGAAGCTTATGAAAAGCTGGTAGAATTAGGCTATGATAAACAACTTATCAGGGATTAGATTGAGCTAAAAAGGTTCCAACCCTCCTCCGTCTGACTTCGGGCGGTCAAGCAACATCCCATAGCCTCAACTAACAAAATTATGAAGAAAGAAGAAAAATTTAAGCCTCGTCCAGACCAAGTTGATTTTACCAATGTTCGTTGGGCACCGGTCGTGAACTGTGTTGTTCAATGTAAAAACAAGATTCTTCTTGTAAAAAGAAGTAAGGGGATGCGTTTGTATCCTGGATATTGGAATGGTATTTCTGGATTTCTTGACGATAAGAAAAGTCTTAATGAGAAAGTAGAGGAAGAGCTTCGGGAAGAATTAGGGATTCAAAAAAAGAATATTCTCTCTATTCGACTAGGTGGTATCTTTAATCAAGAAGAGAAAAAGTACAAAAAGACATGGATTGCTCATCCTGTACTTGTGGTCGTCACAACTGATCAGGTAAAACTCAACTGGGAAGCTGAAGAGTATCTTTGGCTGAAAATAGCTGATACAAAAGAGCTAAAACTACTACCAGGATTTGATGAAGTGCTCAAAGCTGTATCTAAATTAGTATAAACCTCTACTTTAGATTTCTGCTATACTAGATCTCGTCAATGAAATAACTCTATGAATTTCGAAAAGCCTACACCTACACCAGAAAAACGACCTCATTTCTTATCTCTCCAAGGGATACAGGTTAAAATTGCAGAACTTTGCGGTCAGGAAAGCCCAGAAGTTCTAAGAACCCTTGAAGATGAAAGGGGTATCTATCTTCACGAAGTAGTTACAGTAGATGAGGCCGGAGACGCTTCAGTTTTTTCCTATAGACGAGCTGGTACTTATCAAGAGACGAGTAGGTCTACTACTGGTATCGATGTAGTATATTATGTTGGTCCAGTGGAAGATGGTATGGCTGTTGGTGGAGATACTTTATACGATGAAGAAAATAGTGGTTAGGCTAACACAAAAATCTCACTAGCGAACTGTTGACAAATAGTCCACCATTGGCTATTTTTGTTTATTCTTTGACAATAAAAAAACGAACTCAAACAGGAGGTTACTGTGCAACCTTACGCGCTAAAAACAGGGAGTATCTCCCTAGAACAATTCCAGATGTTTCAAGAGATGCGTACCATCTTTGAACTTTTACCAGAATTCCCATTTGCCAATCCCGTTTCGTGCCACATCGTCTGCCGGGCTTTTGCGGAAAACTATCCTGTCGAGTGTATCGATGGTCACTTCTCAAAAAGTTGCGACCACAGCTGGCTCGTGCTGGAGCGACATACCATGGAAACTCACGGTGATACTGACTCAGTCATCGCCGATATGTATCC
>CAZLQC010000065.1:0-3805 GCA_964561695.1 uncultured Bdellovibrionales bacterium | reverse complement strand
GAAGTCTTATTTGTTGAACCTTTTAGTCGTCCCATATCTGTATTCTCTTAAAATTATATTATGCCTATAAGGATAATATACTATCCCTTTAGGCATAATGTCAAGCACTTTATTTACCCTCATATAGAGCGCTTTCCTTCTCTATCAAAACTTGATATAGTTCGATATAATCTTCGTAAATTCCCTGCCCAAGTTATGAAGGTAACGGCAGGTATGACAAACAATCAAGCGATCCACACATATTGCCACTGGTGGCCACTGGGAGGGTTGATATGACCACTCAGGACTCTCAGTTACAGCAATTGATTCAACAGGTTCAAAGTCATCATATCTCCAATATTCATGCATATCTGCTTTACATCGCTATGGCGCTTCCGGTTTCAACTTCAAAGAAGCTAGAAATTTACCATTGGCTTATATCATTACCACTTCCAGAACTATCGCCAATACAACTCACACTTCTAATAACTGTAGGGCCAGTTATGGTCATCATAGCTATATTTGCTCTTATATCTCTGTTGCTGTGGATAATGAGAGTGGTCATTCCCTGGATACTGTCACAATTTGGTAAACGAGCGACTGAAAAAAAGCTACTCCAATTAACCTTTCCCGCAGATACGGATAAATCTGCTTTTGCGACAGAGCAGCTGTACTCACTTCTTCACACACTCTCAAAACAACATTCCTTCTGGGAAAGCGTTGTTCAACAAAAGAACGAATATTCGTTAGAAATTGTCTCCACAAAGAAAGACGGTATTCGCTATGTATTGGCTGCATCACCAAAATTTATTGAAACTATTAGTCGTAATCTTCGATCCTATCTACCTGGTATCAAGGTAAGTGAAATGAACGACTATCTTGGATCCTTGGTCGAGAATACTGATAAAAAAGCTGTTGGCATTATCGAATTAAAGTTATCGAGCCATTTTGCTCTACCACTTCAATCTCAGACAACGCTCCTCGAGAGTGATCCTATTTCTTACCTTACTGGCAACATGACAAAATTACTTCCAGGTGAGCTGATCTCCTGCCAAGTTGTCATCAGTCCACTACTGACATCAATCCAGAAGGGTGTGATAGCTGAGATTCTATCCCTGCGTTCTCGTATCTATAATGGCCAACCATTAACGGAAGCTGTTCAAAAGAGTGCATTCCGGAGGTTAGTGTCTTTACCAGGAATTTCTCTCATTTGGTTTCTTGTACAAGCAACTTGGAAGATATTGTCATTTGTCGCCATGTTTGTTTTCAGTATGTTTATTGGACTATTCGATACCAGTGGTAAGTCCGTGCCATTTTTAATGGCACCAAAAATCAATCTACCTATGGATATTCTCAATCCGTATGAAAAAGAGCTATCCCAGATTATCAAGGCCAAAATAGATCAAAAACTCTTTGAGACATCGATTCGGGTACTAGTTGTCTCGGCAAATGGTGAAGAGGCCAGTACAAGGCTTAACGGGCTTCTGGCGTCATTTGGTCAGCTTGGAAGCCCTTATCAAACCTTTGTGGTAAAACACTCGATATTATCAAGTCACAGTCATGCTTTGAGGCTATTTAAGCTTCGGCAGTTGTCATTAAGTACATCTCTGAATGCAAACCCAATCCTCTCCACCTCAGAAGTATCAGATATCTACCATTTTCCCAATACCGATTCGACGAAAACCGAAGATATGGTCAAAGTTCATAGTCGAGAGCTACCGGCTCCGTTATCAATTAAAAACAATACGGCTTTCGATGTGATCTTTGGCAAGAATACTTACGGCAATAGTGACTCCGACATTGGTCTAACAGATGATGATCGATCACGCCATGTCTATATCATCGGTCAAACGGGCTCAGGTAAGTCTACGATCATGTTCCATATGGCCAAAGACGATATCAATAAAGGTCGAGGTGTGGCAATTATCGATCCACATGGCGATCTAGCCGAGGATTTGTTAACCACGGTGCCCGATAGTCGCATAGGAGATTGTATTTACTTCAATCCGTTAGATTTACGCTATCCGGTGGGAGTTAATCTGCTTGAGCTAACACCTGGGCTTGAGGAAGACGAGCTAGAGCAGGAAAAAGAATTAGTCTGTGAAAGCGTAATCTCAGTGTTTCGTCGAGTTTTCTCAAAAGATGAAAACACCGATGCCCACCGAATTGAATACATCCTTAGAAATACCATCTACACGGCCTTTACGATTAAGGATGCCACTATATTCACAGTCTATGACCTTCTCAATGATCCTAAATTTCAAAAAAGCGTCACAAAGAATCTTGAAGACGAAAATCTCGAGAACTTCTGGAAAAATGAGTTTGGCAGGGCAGGCAACTACCAGATCGTCAAAATGGTTTCAGGAGTGACCGCGAGAGTAGGAAGATTTCTCTTTTCTCCAACGGCCAAACGCATTCTTGAGCAACCAAACTCAACGATTAGTTTTGACGAGATTCTCAACTCAGGTAAGATTTTGATTTGTAATCTGGCCGAAGGAAAGTTGGGAGAAGATACCTCTCAGCTACTTGGCACAACGATCATTGCCAAACTCCAACAAGCTGCTATGCGTCGTGTGAGGACAAACAAGAATGAGCGAAAACCCTTTTATCTCTTTATCGATGAATTCCAGAACTTCGCGACCACCTCATTCACAAGACTGTTGTCTGGCGGGAGAAAATTTGGTCTTCGCCTTACCATTGCCGAGCAATCAACTTCTCAGCAGGAAGATCGAAATATCACAAACGTGATCTTGGCCAATACTGGGACGGTAATCTGTTTTAGGACGGCAAGTCCCATTGATGAACAATTGATGATAGCGCAATTTACTCCATATGTTGATCAACATGACATCATTAATCTCCCTCGGTACAAGTTTTATCTCAAGCTTTCAGCCGTCGAGCCAGAAGAACCATTTTCAGGGGAAACACTACCTATGGTGCTAGTTAAGGATGAAGACAGGATGGAAAGACTCATTGTCGCGTCAAGGAAAAACTTTGCATCCATATATAAAAAGACTGTACACAAAACTGTCCAATCTGAACCAAAAGCGATAAATTCAACTAAAAAAAGCGAGGTTAGTGATGATGTAGGATCATTACTATGAGTGTAAGCATGTTTACACTGGAAATGTACACTATCAAGGCAAAATACACTAAAAATCACTACATCTATATCCTTATATATAAGGAAGAGAATGGAATAACTAAAACTAACTAACAACCATGAACACCCAACAAGATCAAATACTACAACATCTCTACACATTCCGTTTTTTAAACAGAAACCAAATTCAACAACTACTTAATCACAAACAATCTAACCGCATTATTATCTGGCTCAATGAACTCACAGAATCACAATTTATCAGGCGATACCATAATCCCAAAACTGTTACCGTACCAGCGCTTTACTCACTAGGACTCAAAGGCAGAAAATATTTAAAAGATAATCCAAAATTTAAACAGATTAAATCAGCTACTCTCGACAGAGTGTGGCGTGAGCATACATTATCAACTCAGTTTCGCGAACATTGCCTATTTATTGCCGATTGCTATCTATCTCTAACCAAACTCGTCAAAGTTACCGGCGCAACGGTGCATTTCTATACCAAAACTAACCTAATGGGCCTAAAGTACCTGATATTGCCTCATCCAGATGCCTATTTCTCTATAGAAGAACCAAACGGAAATAAGAAAAGTTACTTCCTAGACGTGTTTGATGATCTCCCAGCACGGATGGTCCTACGCAAGCGCATCCGCCAATATTTCCAGTACTTTGAAAATGCCTACTGGCAGGACCACAACAAAAGTCCCTTTCCTTCAATTC
>CAZLQC010000064.1:0-3818 GCA_964561695.1 uncultured Bdellovibrionales bacterium | reverse complement strand
ATGCAAGTATTAGTCTTGCTTTTTGGCAGCCAGCGAGTGGTATGAATGATGAGACTAAGCGAGCATATGAGTCCAATATCCTCTCGGTCATGCGTCAGGTGAAGTATAGTGCCCAAAACGAAAACTCTATTGATGTAGTGATTTTCCTCAATGGCCTCCCGCTTTTTACGGTAGAGCTCAAGAACCAATTGACCGGACAGACAGTCAAGCATGCTATGCGTCAGTATCAGACTGACCGTGACCCCAAGGAGAAGCTTTTGGTATTCAAACGATGTCTCACTCACTTTGCAGTGGATACTGAGCAGGTGTTTATGACTACTCGGCTTCAGGGACTTTCGACACGATTCTTGCCGTTTAATCGTGGTGACAGGAATTCAGCAGGCAACCCTACTATCGAGGGGAAGTACAAGACATCATATCTCTGGGAAGAGGTATGGTCTCGAGAGAGTGTACTCGATCTTTTGGCACGCTTTGTACATATGCAGGTAGAAGAGCGTGAAGATGCTCGAGGACGTAAGGTCAAAGTAGAGACACTGCTCTTTCCACGCTATCACCAGATGGATACCGTGAGACGGATTACGACAGATGCACGTCAGGCTGGAGCAGGTAAAAACTATCTCATCCAGCACAGTGCTGGTTCTGGTAAGAGTAATACGATAGCTTGGGTAGCTCATCGTTTGTCAGAACTTTACAATGACGAGGATCAAAAAGTTTTTGATACGATTATTGTGATCACTGATCGACGTATCCTTGATCGTCAGCTTTCTGAGACGGTGGAGAGTTTTGCTCAGGTACGTGGGGTAGTGCAACATGTAGAGAGTTCAAGTGAGCTTCGCCAAGCATTGGAGAGTGGGGTCAAGATAGTGACCAGTACTCTACAGAAGTTTCCGGTTATCGTAGATACGATCGAGGCCACCAAAGGCAAGCGGTTTGCTGTGATTATCGATGAAGCACACTCATCACAGAGCGGCGAATCTGCTGCGGACCTTAGAAGGGTGCTGACTTTGGATGAAGCAGCAGAAAGTGAGGGTAAGCCGTTTGAGACTCTGGAAGACCAAATCAACAAACGCATGAGGGCTCGTAAGGTAAAGACGGGGAATATTAGTTTCTTGGCGTTTACTGCTACACCAAAGCAGAAGACCTTGGAGCTTTTTGGCATGGAAGATGTGCTTTCTGGAAAGTTTGTGCCATTCTCTCTCTACTCTATGAAGCAGGCTATCGAAGAAGGCTTTATCCTCGATACACTCAAAAACTACACTACCTATCAGACTTACTTTGAGCTCTTGAAGAAGATAGAAAACGATCCTGAGTATGATAAGAAAAAAGCTCAGAGACTTTTGATCGGCTATGTGGAGCGTCATGAGCATGCTATCGAGACCAAGACTAAGATCATGGTAGAGCACTTTGAGGAAAAAATTGCAGAGGATATTTATGGTAAAGCCAAAGCTATTATCGTTACTAAGTCACGTTTGCATGCAGTGAAGTACAAACAGGCTTTTGATGCTTATCTCAAGCTTCGTGGCTCGCAGCATAAGGCACTTGTGGCTTTCTCTGGAACGGTAAGAGATGGCAAGCTTGACTACACAGAACCACAAATGAATGACGGAATACCAGAGAAACAAACAGCGGAGGAATTCAAAAAAGACGAGTATCGTTTTTTGATTGTGGCTGAGAAGTTTCAGACTGGTTTTGATCAGCCACTCCTTGAGGTAATGTATGTAGATAAGAAACTGAGTGGAGTGAGTGCTGTACAGACGCTCTCTCGTCTCAATCGTACCGCTCCAGGTAAGAGTGATACTTTTGTCTTGGATTTTGTGAATACCGTAGAGGATATCAAAGAGGCTTTTCAGCCGTACTATACAACCACTGTTCTTTCGGGATCTACTGATCCAAATATCCTCAATGACTTGGAGAGAAATGTTTTTCAGTTCAAGCTTTTTGCGGTGCATGAAGTGGATGGTTTTGTGGAGGACTATCTGAGTGAGCGCGGCCCTGATGTGCTCAATGCTGCTTTGGATAGTGTAGTCGATCGCTATCTTACTCTTCTCCCACAAGAGCAGAATGATTTCAAATCAATAGCTCAGGACTATATCCGTAAGTATGGCTTTATTTCCCAGATCCTTACTTTTGAGGATCAGCGGCTTGAGAAGTTGTATATATTTCTCAAATTCTTGGTACGTAAACTACCAGCCAGAAAAGAAGAATTGCCAGTGGAGATTCTAGAGTCTGTGGATATGGATTCGTATAAAGTAGAGAAAAAAGCGGAAACAAAAATATCTTTGGAAAATAAAGAGGGGGAGATAGACCCTATGGGATTGGGCGATGGTGGATTTCAGGTGCAAGAAGAAATAGATCCTTTATCGAAGATTATCAAAGATATCAATGAGCGATTTGGAACAAGCTTTAATTCAGAGGACAAGGTGATTCTTAATTCTCTTAGTCATAAATTGATGCAGAATGAAGGTCTCGAAGGTTCGATAAAGAATAATAGTCGCAATGCTGCCAAGATTAAGTTTGATTCGTTATTTCGTGCTGAGTTGGTGACGATGCTCAATAGTCATTTTGATCTTTATAAGAAACTAGATGAAAGCCCAGAGCTTCAGAGTTATGTGAACGATAAGATTTTTGACTTTGTGCATAAGCGGATTCAAGAGAAGGTATAATACTTGATTTCTATGGAAAAAACAAAACAACGTGAAGGAGTTATTATTCTTCTATTACTTGTTGGTTCGTTGTTTTATTGGTTTGAATGGCGACCTTCAAGTATTAGAAAGGAATGTAAAGCGTATACTTTAGAAAACAAACTCTCACTAACAAGTGAAGTAGAAAGGGCGTCTTTGAATTGGGATATGAATAAAATTAATAAAGTAGAACAGGACAGGTCTGATTTTTGGTACAAGGATTGTCTTAAGAGTAAGGGTTTGGATCGTTAGACATATATCGATAGATGTGCTATAATATACCTGTGAGAGATTAATAACTTGACCCTTGTTTCTGGGGTAATTCAGAAACCATCTGTGTGTTCTCCTTAGGGAGTAGGTAATCGGGGAAATCTGCCGAGAGCCAATACCAGAGATGACTGACCACAAAGCGGTTGGGAGATTTCATTCAGTTTCGTGCTGGATCAAAACTCTCACTCGCTTTTTTGTTTTTCTGGTCGATGTAAACAAAAAAGCTTTGTAATCCTATAAAGCACAATACTATGTTGCATCAAATTTATTCCCAGAAAATACAAAAAGCTATCCACCTCGCTATCACTACTCATGAGGTGCATGAAAAACAAAAACGCAAGGGCAAAGACATCGCCTATATCACGCATCCGCTGACTGTAGGGTTGATCCTTGCTCGGGCAGAGGCCTCTGAAGCGGTAGTGATCGCAGGTATTCTCCATGACACTATCGAAGACAGCTTAGAGGAAAACAAGGTGACCAGAGAGATGATTGAAAGTATGTTTGGTCCGGAGGCGGCAGAACTGGTAGAGAGTGTGACGGAGACGGATAAAAGTCTCGACTGGGCAGAGCGGAAGCGAATAGCTCTCGAGCATATCGCTCATTTTTCGAAGGGATCTGTCCTGGTGAAGTCGGCCGATATTCTCGCCAATGCTTCTGAACTCGTAATGGACTACGAAGAAGTAGGGGAAAAGGTCTTTGAGCGGTTTAATGCTCCGAAGATAGAAATACTCCAGAATCAGCTTCGGGCTATAGCTGCTCTTGTTAAGAGGTGGCCGGAGAGTCCGCTTGCTTCTGAATTGTGTGCTCTGGCATACAAGCTTCAGATGATGGGCGCACATGAGTTTATGCCGGCTGCACCAGCACTTA
>CAZLQC010000063.1:0-3840 GCA_964561695.1 uncultured Bdellovibrionales bacterium | reverse complement strand
AAACTAATCCAACCAAGATTCCAGATAAACTCATCATACGTGATATCTCGACCACTGGAAAGCCTGATAACTGGTAGTGAGCGGACTGTTATTTCTTGGCTCTTACTATAGAGTACGCCATCAATAGTTAGATTTGCCGCTATACTATAACGCCCTGGCTTGATATAGAGAGGGATCTTCATTTCCGCTATGATTGGCTCATTCACTCTCAAAAGGGCCTCTTGTGCTACCACAGCTACGCTATTTCCTTCACTATCCAAAAGCTGGAAGTGAACAACGATGCTTTTTTCTATACCCGTCATGTTGGCAATCTTATGAGAAATAGTTTCTCCCTCTCTGGGGTTTATATCATTATGAATACTCTCTACTAAATCCTGCGATAATCCCCCTTCTTCTGTTCTCAACGTGAGACTCTTGGTGATACTCTCGGGTATTTTGGAGGGTGTCAGTACCAAGGCGATAGTCTCTCCTTGCTGAAAACTAGTTGCTCGATTGATAGTACCAAATGATACTTCAAGAGGAATCTCTTGATTGGCTAGTCCTTCACCGTTTCTTTGCTGGCCAGCACCTCCGCGACTTGTTAGGACTGGTCCATCTTCTGGGTTATTCGACTGTCTTGATTCACTCTCTTCTGATCGTACAATTTGGTAGTACAGCGCTGTTACTGCGTAACGACTAGAGTTAAGTGGATCGGTAGCCACAATATTCATGACGCTCCGCTCAAAATTGAGCCTGACAGGTGGCTTCCATTCCCAGTAACCGTTAATATTAGCGGTTACATCCGCCACAAGCCTTGTCTCTCCATCAATAGTGATACGAATATTGGCGTAGGGAATATTACTGGTTCCCACCAACGTTGGCTGACGTCGATGAGTCTTCACGTGATCATCAATGCCATCAACTGGATTGCCTTGAAACAAAGTCACGGCTACTGTTGGCGGGGTAAGACCATCACAGTTATAAGGGGTCGTGAGAGTGATTGGTGCTGAATCTGAAAAGCCAGGTCCCATAGGGCCGTTGGCTCGCACAATATATGTGTAAGTAGTAGCGATAGTCATATTGGTATCCAGGTAAGTAGTCATGCTACTACTAAGTCCTGAAACCAGAGGTAGGCCGTTACGTTCTATATCATAGGTAAAAGTACCTCCCCCACTATCCACTGACCAGTCTAAATCGAGAGCCATGGAGAGGTTGAGTGGATTACAAGAGAGTTCGCTCGTTACCACAGGCGTCGCTGGGGGTGGCAAGACCAAAGCCGTGAGATTCAGGTCATCAGCGAGTGCCGTGGTAAGGTGTCTCATCCCATAAACAAAGAAGCCTGGATGAAAAAGAGCCACAATACCAAATACTCCTACCACTACCAAAGCCAGCCTCGTATAACCACGAAGAAACCCCCTCCACAATCTTTTTTTACTGTAATTATTCACCAAGTTTGAGATTTAGAAGACGTTTTGAGAAAACCAAACACATGCCAATAAAAATAAAAACAACAAACCAGAGTAGTGACCACTCAGCAATAGAGAAGGATATAAAGGTCCAGTCAATGATGCCACAATTTCCTCGCCCACCAAGAGCATACAGAGTGGAGTCTAAGAATGAACCAAATGATACCGCACAGCCAGTAGCATCTTCTGCCTGAGGAAGGTGTTGGAGCCAAACCTGTCGCATAGCGACACTGCCTCCTATGATAGCCCAGATACTTACCAGGATACCTATTATTCTCATACTTATAAACCGAGCAGTAGCGGGTATGAGTGCCAAAAGGGCCGTTACTCCAATCAATAAGTAGAAAAAGCGTTGCACGATACAGAGTGGACATGGCACCAGATCTACGAAGTATTCCAAAACAAAAGCAAAACCCAAGAGTCCCACCGTCGAAACAACGAGAAAAAGAAGTGTATTTTCCACTGTCGCTAACTTCTGATAGATACCTTTTAATTTTTGATTCATAGATTTTATTTTTCTACTTTAACTCAAAGCTCCCCTTGAGAATCATACTGCCTTTCAGGTTGGCGGCTTCTGGTTCGAGAAGCGTTTTGACTTCACTGATAAAAATATGAATGCGACCAGAGTTAGTACTATAACCCGACGCCCCAACTATCAAGTCACTGATACTGTCGGTATTAAAATCAGCAATCGCCAGTGACGAACTAAAATCATCTGCAGTTGATTCTCCATCATATATTTTATCAGCACTCCCTGCAGCACTTGGATAGGAGCCATCATTGTAGAAAACATACGCGTGATCCAGAAGAGTTGAACTATCCCAAGATCCTACTACTAAATCTGTCTTGCCATCTGCATTGAGATCACCGGCTCGGATCGGGTCACCAAAATAGGTATTTGTCGCACTGCCAGTAATAGTGCTGTCTGCCGAACCAGCAGCAGTGGGAATCGAACCATCGTTGTTGAACAAGTACACCCTCCCTGTATTACTCGAATATCCGTAGGCTCCCACTGCCAAATCTATCTCTCCATCGAAATTGAAATCGCCAGTCGCCAAAGAAACACCAAAATTATTACTGGTAGTCTCTCCGGTGATAGTGACGTCAGCAGTACCGGCGGTGGTCGGGATAGAGCCGTCATTATGAAAGATATAGGCGCGGCCTGTAGAGGTAGAATAGCCAGGTGCTCCCACCGCTAAATCTACCTCACCATCGGCGTTGAGATCTCCTGTAATAAGAGAGCTACCAAAAGAGTCGGATGTAGCATTGCCGGTAATAGTGACATCAGCAGTGCCGGCAGTGGTCGGGATAGTACCATCATTGTAGAAGATATAGGCTCGGCCAGTGCTAGTACTATATCCATAAGCCCCTACCGCCAAGTCAACTTCTCCATCGGCATTAAGATCACCCACAGCAAGTGAGTATCCGAAGAGATCACTCGTGGCATTGCCAGTAATAGTCACGTCCGCAGTGGCCGCGGTGGTCGGGATAGTACCATCATTGTAGAAGATATAGGCTCGGCCGGTACTCGAAGAATAACCGTAGGCTCCTACAATTAGATCCAGCGTGCCGGTATTATCTAAATCTGCTATTGCAAGAGAAGCTCCAAAATAATCACTCGTGGCATTACCAGTAATGGTAATATCCGCACTAGAGGCTGTTGCAACAGTAGAACCACCACCCTGGTTATAAAAAATATAAACGCGTCCAGTCTGGGTAGAATATCCCGAAGAACCCACGGCTAGATCAATCTTCCCATCAGAATTGAAGTCACCAGCTATGAGACTATTACCAAAACGACTCTGAGCCACGCCAGTTCCTGTCACTACATTATCATTAAAGGTATACATGTAGACGCGACCTCTTTGACCACTGTAGCCATAAGCTCCAACAACTAAATCTGCTTTACCGTCAACATTAAAATCACCCACAGTAAGTACGTAGCCAAAGTTGTCACCTGTTGTTTGACCAGTAAGAGTCACGTCGGCAGTAGCAGCTGTGGTCGGGATAGAGCCGTCGTTGTAGAAGACATAGGCACGGCCAGTGCTCGAAGTATACTGATACGAGCCTACAACAAGATCAGCTTTATCATCTCTATTAAGATCTCCAGCAGTAAGTGCGGCACCAAACGCACTTGATGTTTCTCCGGTGATAGTGACGTCAGCAGTGCCGGCGGTGGTCGGGATAGAGCCGTCATTGTAGAGTATATATACTCGACCAGTTGTAGAAGAATAATTATACGCTCCCACAGCCAGATCAACTTCTCCATCAGCATTGAAATCACCTGAGGCAAGACTAGAACCAAAGAAATCAGATGTCGCATTACCGGTGATAGTGACATCGGCAGTAGCAGCTGTGGTCGGGATAGAGCCGTCGTTGTAGAAGACATAGGCAC
>CAZLQC010000062.1:0-3843 GCA_964561695.1 uncultured Bdellovibrionales bacterium | reverse complement strand
CTGCTGTTGGAGTACCTGAAAAGCAAAGACCGATAGCTGGAGGGTTGGTGGTTGGGAAGCCATTGGCTGCTCCACAAGCTCCGTTGACTATGGTTTGAATCGTAATAGTCAAAGGAGCACTCCAACCACTAACCGCACTCTTACTATCTTGAGTGAGGGCTTTTAGAGTGTATGTACCTGGGGTAGCCCATTGGTGATTGGTATTCACTGCTGTATTGGAAGCTACGTATGCAGTCCATTCATCTACTGTGTTGTTGTTGTCCCAGTCGATACCATAGCGCACTTGGTCTCCATCCATATCTGATGCTTGGGTGGTAAAGGGATAATTGGTACTGGTAGAACCTGTGGTTGGGCCTGTGAGAGATGGTGGGTTTGGGTTGTTGTTGGTCGAAGGAACTGTAAAGCTAAAGGGAACACTCATCTGCGGAACATCTAGACGATAATCTGTATGGCCATATGTGGGCGGACAGAAACCAACAAAACATGATGGGAAGCTAAAGCCTGTGCTAACCTCCATCGGTGTTTGATTTCCGTAACACTGATTGACATTTAAAAGCATAGGGGCAAAGTTTTTAAACGTCATTTTATAGCGATAATAAAATTCTCCATACGTAGGAGCAAATACAAACTGAGCCTGTATAGCACCTGAACTATCAACCCGATAAACTCCTCCTCCCTGATTTGTAAGTGCAGTAGTAGTGCCAGTGAAATCCAATGAACTATTAGGCGGATTAATAGAAAGAGGAGTGTAGATAGTATAGCGATTATTCAATCCATCATTTGCATTAATCGCACTAATATCACCTGCTTCACAAGCAAAGGCCGGAGCGGCTGCTCCGTTTATCCAGTGGCCATTTGGGGAATCATTCGTATAGCCCGTTGCTGCCCAGTCAATATCTGAATCTGAGTATGGGGCTGCCGCAAAGCGAAGCCTTGTACCCACTGTCAAACTACTTCCATCTATGATGAGTGCGCCTGTATCTGCATTGTAAACATTTGCATTATAGCGAACTGTTATCTGGGGAGCGCTCAAACCGAGCTCCCAGCCAGTTGCTCCACCGCTACATCCTCCACTACTACAGTTCCAAAAGTAAACAAGGCTACTTGCTTCATTTTTACTCCAACTCACACTCTTCCCCTCCACCACCTCTGGCATAAGGAAAGCTCCTATGAGTAAGGCTCCGAAAAGAACTTTTGTGTATGTATGCTTCATAGAATTACTTAAAACGATTGTTTCTCTTTTGAGTCTTCATCTTGTGAATGAGGATGACAAGGATAGCTACGAGGGTAAGGAGTGAGATGAGGATAGTAGCAATGGTCTTGATACTCTTGGTACCTTCTCCAAAGAGAGAGCCAATTGGGTTACACATACTCTGGTCTATGACACTACAGTCATAGGGAATAGTGACTTCTTCTACTACTTCATTGTTTCTTTGAAGGGTGGCTGTGAGGAAGACTTTGTCATAGCTCTTACTTGGAGTGAAGTCGTCCTTCCATCCGGACATGCTACCAGTGATGTCTCCTTCGTACTTGTACTCATGGATGACGTTTTGATTGTCATCTCTTAGGGTCAGGGTCAAGATATTGCCTGGGACCTTTGGGAGATTGGTTGAGTGAGCACAGGCAAAGAGGGTATTTGCCTCTCCCTTCTTTAATGGGAACTTGGTAAGGCTTGGGAAGTTGATTCTGGTTTCTTCTACCCCATCACGGACAAAACGGATACCTTGGATACTCTTACCATACTGATCCTTGGTAGTAGCGATAACGTAGGAAACTGAAGCATTTTGTGAATTGACGGTGTATGAGAGGTCTTTGCTTTGATTGGCGCCTACTTCTACTAATTCATACTTCTTGTTTTTGAGGTTTTCTTTTCTCAAAGCATCCCAGGTGTATTCTTCCCAGGTAAGCTGAATCACTTGGTTTTGGTCAGTAGGATTGGTGACTGAGGTCTTAATCTCTACTTTCTCATCTTTTTTGAAATGAAGAGGATAGGCTGCAAAGCGATGATCTTCACCATTAAGAGTGGTTTTGGTTTTATCAAGGTAAACCCCCTTTTCTTGGCTATTGACTTTGAATTGGACTGAGTTTCCAATGACATCATCCGTGAAAGAAAGGCCACTTAAGTTGTAGCGTCCTTCAGTGTTAAAGAAGGTAGCCAGGTAGTATTCTCCTCCTCTGGCATTCTCTGGAACATGCCAAGAGAAAGAAACTTCTTTTTCTCCTTTTTGAGGGATATTCCATACTCCTTCTACTTGGAACTGATCCACTACTTGATTGCCATCTCCTCCTTTGAAGGTATTTTCATCACGAAGGAACATCTTTACAAAAAGCGTTCCATTAACGACTGGGTAGTCATTATCATTTTTGATTTTGCCTTTGAAGTTGATAGTCGCTCCTGGAACGGTTTCGCTTAGATCTGTTTCTAGGACTGATTGGATACTGCCAAAGCGATAGTAATCAAAACAAGAAACATTGCCACTTGGGTCTACTGACTCTATGGATGGGCCAGGTACCTCAGATACTTCTTGTGCCAAAAGAGGGTATGGCAGAAAAAGGGTCAGAAGAAAGAGGCTGCTTAAGAAGCGTTTCATATGTTTTTTAGCTATGTATTTATTTGTTTTTTATTGATTGAATTATACCACAAAAAAACCATCCTTGAGGGATGGTTTTTTTACTAAATGCAAATTTCTTACTCTTCACCTTCATTTGAAGCATCTATTTCAATAGGAGCCTCCTTAGATTGCTTGATAATAGCTTCTTCTATCTCTTTCGTTACCTTCATATTCTCCTTCAAGAAATTCTTGGCATTTTCTCTTCCTACACCAAGTTTTACTTCCCCATAAGAATATGAGTTACCTGATTTTTTGACTACCTGATAAAGAATACCGGTGTCTAGGACATCTCCCACAATAGAAATTCCTTCATTGTACATAATATCAAACTCTGCGGTCTTGAAAGGCGCAGCCACCTTGTTCTTCACCACCTTGACCTTGGTACGATTACCGACAATAGCTTCCCCCTTCTTAATCTGGGCACTTCGACGAATCTCAAGTCGCACTGAGGAATAGAACTTAAGGGCCTGTCCTCCAGTAGTAGTCTCTGGATTACCAAACATCACGCCAATCTTCATGCGAATCTGGTTGATAAAGATAACTACTACGTTGGACTGTGCAATAATAGCGGTCAATTTTCGCAGAGCCTGTGACATAAGGCGTGCCTGACGCCCTACATGCTGGTCTCCCATTTCACCTTCAATTTCAGCGCGTGGCACAAGAGCAGCTACTGAGTCTATCACAATCACATCTACCATATTAGAGCGCACGAGCGTCTCTACAATATCGAGCGCTTGCTCTCCTGTATCAGGCTGGGAGATAAGAAGGTCATTAATATTCACACCGATACGCTTAGCGTATTCCGGATCCAAAGCATGCTCAGCATCAACAAAAGCTGCTAGGCCTCCCGCCTTTTGAGCATTAGCCACAATATGAAGTGTCAACGTAGTTTTACCAGATGATTCTGGTCCATAGATTTCAATCACGCGTCCACGCGGTACCCCGCCGATACCCAAAGCCATATCAAGAGACAAAGCGCCCGTTGGAATCGCTTCAACATCTACCTTCGGTACATCACCCAATTTCATCATAGTGCCCTCTCCGTATTTTTCTTGAATAGTATCAAGGACGCTATCAATTTTACTTTTCTCACCAGAAGCTTTTTTGGTCTCTTTTTTTGCTTTTGCCATATTTACATATACTTCCACAGACTCTTCACCAAGTGACTAGTTGGGATGTTTCTTGTTTAATTAGGTTACATATAAAAGTAAACGTTTTTATTGTACTCCTT
>CAZLQC010000061.1:2381-3873 GCA_964561695.1 uncultured Bdellovibrionales bacterium | reverse complement strand
ATGAATGCTGATGGCAAGCTAGACTTGGTAGTATCAGCAGCAGACTATGGCAACACTAATGGTCAAGCGTATATCTTCTACTCTCAAAACGGTGTTTTGAATACCAACAGCAATATAACTGGTGAAACTACAAGCAATAACTTTGGAGTAGATAGCGTAGTAGGTGATTTCAATGCTGATGGTCGAGCAGATTTGGCAGTGGGTGCTTCCGGGTACTCTACTTCTACTGGCCGTGCCTATATCTTTTACAATGACGGCTCCATGACAACAGCGGCTGCTTCAGCAGATGTGATAATTACTGGAGAAGCAAGTAGCTCCTTTGGTCTGCATCTAGCCGCTGGGGATATGAATACTGATGGAGAAGTGGATTTGATTGTCGGAACTTATGGTTATTCATCTGGCACTGGCCGTGCCTATATCTTCTACAATGACGGCAGTATCCCTACCACGGCCGCTACTGCTGATGTGATTATCACTGGTGAAAATGCAAGTGATTCATTTGCGTATGACTATGTTGTTGGTGACTTTAATGCAGATGGCAGGACTGATCTTGCAGTAGGAGCTATTGGCTATTCTTCATCTACTGGCCGCGCCTATATCTTTTACAATGACGGCAGTATCCCTACCACGGCCGCTACTGCCGATGTCATTATTTCTGGTGAAACAGCCGGTGATTGGTTTGGGACTACTTTTACCGTAGAAGATTTCAATGCTGATGGTAAGATGGATTTGGTAACGTCAGCAAAAGAGTATAATACCTCAAATGGCCGAGTTTATATCTTCTACAACGACGGCGCATATCCAACTACTGCTATCACAGCTGACCTTATCACTGATGGTCAGACCAATGATAGTACATTTGGTAGCGCACTCACCGTTGTTGATTTTAATGCTGATGGAACCAAAGATCTTGTAGTAGCGGGGCAGTTGTATTCTATGGATATCGGCCGGGTCTATGTTATTTACAATGATGGTTCTTGGCGAACTGCCGCTGGCAATGCGGACGCTATGATTACCGGAGTGACTGCCGGTGATTATTTGGGCAGCCTTCTTACTGCCGGTGACCTCAATGCAGACGGAAAAGATGATCTCATAGCAGGTTCTCCGTCAGGTGCTACTTTTGATGGAGCTGTTCATATATTCTACAGCGATGGATCTGTCCCTGATACATCTGCTAGTGCTGATGTGGTGGTAGTTGGAGCGAGTAATGAGGGGTTTGGTTATTCTCTAGCGGTAGGTGATATCAATACGGACGGTAAATCAGATTTGATAGTCGGATCTTATAGCTACTCTGCTGCTACTGGCCGGGTGTACTTCTACGAAGGACGGGATAATTATTCTTGGACGTTACAAAACCAGCCCCTTGGGACGACACGAGTTAGCCCACAGGTGACGGGAGAGGAGCTCCAAATTACCGGTGAAACCAGTTCCAGTCTTGGGAACATTCTCACCACCGGCGATCTTAACTCGGATGGGAAGACAGACTTAGTGG
>CAZLQC010000061.1:0-2281 GCA_964561695.1 uncultured Bdellovibrionales bacterium | reverse complement strand
TAGGAGCCCATGCCTACTCTACCAACACCGGTCGGGCCTATGTCTTCTATAATGACGGGAATTATCCATCGGGAGCAGCTAATGCGGACGTGGTGATTGCGGGCGAAGCTAGCTCCAATTTTGGAATTGCTCTCACCACCGGCGATCTTAACTCGGATGGGAAGACAGACTTAGTGGTAGGAGCCCATGCCTACTCTACCAACACCGGTCGGGCCTATGTCTTCTATAATGATGGTTCGATACCAGTTACTGCTGCTACTGCTGATGTCACTATTACCGGCGAAACAGCTAGCAATTTTTTTGGAATTGCTCTCGCCACCAGCGACCTCAACGCCGACGGTGGAACTGACTTAGTGGTAGGGGCCTCTGTCTACTCTTCTTCCACTGGTCGCGCCTATATTTTCTACAACGGCTCTATCATCACGGAGGCTGCCAGTGGAGCAAATATTGTCATCACTGGTGAAGCCTCGAGTAGCTTTGGCCGGAGTCTGGCCGCAGGAGACCTCAATACTGATGGCCGTACTGATTTAGTAGTGGGAGCCATCGGTTACTCATCTAGTACTGGCCGTGCCTACATTTTCCATAACGACGGCTCTATCCCTACCACCGCAGCCACCGCCGATGTGACTATTACTGGAGAAACGACGGGTGATTCTTTTGGAGCATCTTTCGTTACGGGTGATTTTAATGCTGATGGCCGTACGGATTTGGCAGTCGGAGCTAATGGCTATTCTACTTCCACTGGCCGTGCTTATATTTTCCATAATGACGGCTCTATCCCAACCACTGCCGCTACGGCTGATGTGATTATCACAGGAGAAGCGAGTAGCCAATTTGGGCTTGGATCACTGGTGGTAGGTGACCTCAATGCTGATGGCAAAGCCGATCTTGTAGTTGGAGCTCGCAGTTATTCTACTTCCACTGGCCGTGCCTACATTTTCTACAATGATGGCTCTATCCCGACTACCGCTGCCACGGCAGACGTAATTATGACGGGCGAAACTACGAGTAACTATTACGGAGAAAGTTTGGCTTCAGCTGATTTCAACAATGATGGACGGGCTGATTTGGCCGTAGGAGCCACTGGCTACTCGAGTAGTAAAGGCCGGGTGTATATGTATACCTTCAATGACGGCGTGACGACCGGTGGTGCTACGGGGGACTACTTTGGTGGTTTTGTGACAGCTGGTGATCTTAATGCTGACGGTAAAACTGATCTAGTAGTAGGCGCTCGGAGTTATTCATCTTCTGCTGGTCGTACTTACATCTTCTATGGTGGTTCAGCTATAGATACATCTCCAAGTACAGCTGATGTCACTATCACTGGTGAAGCGAGTAGCTCTTTTGGGGCGTATCTGGTAGCCAATACGGACTTTAATGCTGATGGTAAGGTAGATTTGGCAGTAGGTTCTTGGGGATATACCACTAATACCGGTCGTGTCTATATCTTCTACAACGACGGTTCTATCCCGACTACAGCCGCTACCGCTGATGTCACTATCACTGGAGCTGCTACGAGTGATTACTTTGGTATTTCTTTGGCTACAGGTGATATGAATGCTGATGGTAAGTCTGATCTGGCAGTGGGTGCCAATGGAGCAAGTAAGACCTACATCTACTACAACGATGGTAGCATTCCAACTACTGCGGGTACCGCCGATGTGACCATTACTGGCGGCGGAAGCGATGCCTTTGGGACCGCTCTAGCTACGGGAGATGTGAATGCTGATGGAAAAGGGGATTTGATAGCGAGCGCACTCAACTATAGTACCGATGGCGGCGCATTCATATTCTATGGAGATGGCTCTATCCCGACCACGACTGGTACTGCTGATGTGACAATTACTGGTGAGACGGGAGGGGGCTTTGGATACTACAAGTCCCTTGCTACTGGAGATTTTAATGCAGATGGTGAGGTAGACTTAGCCGTAGGAGCTTACGGGTATTCTTCTAGCACTGGACGTGCTTATATCTTCTATGGTGACGGTAGTATACCGACTACTGGAGCAACAGCTGATGTGATTATTTCAGCTAGTACTACGGGCCAGTCTTTTGGAGATACGCTGACTGCCGGTGACCTCAACACTGATGGTAAGACCGACTTGGTAGTGGGATCATGGGATTCTAGCTCGCTTACAGACAATGTCTATGTTTTCTACAATGATGGTACCTATCCGAGTCTTGCATCGTCAGCAGATAAAATATTCTCCGGCAGTACTACAGGAGAGGACTTTGGTCTTGCTATAGCAGTTGCTGATATCAGCATCGATGGAAAACCTGA
>CAZLQC010000060.1:0-3873 GCA_964561695.1 uncultured Bdellovibrionales bacterium | reverse complement strand
CAGTCACTTGTTGTATCTGTACCTGACTGATCTTGGGACGAGGGAGGGTGGAAAAAGTAAGGATACTACCCTCGTACTCCTCTGTCTCTTGATCGAATGTATTCAGCTTAAAAAAGTATTTTGTGCCATCGGATAATCCAGTTAAAGGAATAGTGTAGTCGCCTTTCTCAAGTGAAGTAGCTATAGTTTGCAAACCACCGAAAGCAGTTGATGGACCATAGTAGAGCTTGACCGATGAGGCGTCATTAACAGTGAACTGAATTAATGCACTAGAGATTGATATGTTGGTGACTTGTGGATCAATGATCGAGGGTGCCGGACTCGTACTAAACGTCTTCTCATCAGATTCCCCCGTATTCCCATCCTCATCAGTCCACTTAGCTTTGTAGTAGTAGGTAGTACCAGGAGATAGGTTAGTTAGATTGATGGTATGCGCTGCGACTTGAGCTGGATTGGATGGTTCTTCATCGTAGTAGTTACCACTAGAAGTACCATACGAAACCTTAGAATCACTGGTTCTGTTGGTTGACCAAGTAATCGTAGCCTTTTTGGTAGTAATCTTTGAGGTCTCTGGCCCACTCTCTAGCGACGGAGGAGTTGTCCATTTACCAGTGGGAGTTAGAGACACCGCATTGGAACCCGCAGAAACGGCTTGAGCTCCATCCCGACTGTAGATTTTGTAGTAGTAGAGTGCTGACAGCGGAGTGCTGTCTACGTATGAAAGACCGGTCGTTGAACCAACTTGGGCAAATGCGGTACCATCAGCAGATCGGTACACCAGGTAGGTTAAGTTGCCTGCTCCTTGGTAGACTGGTGCTGTCCAGGTCAGCGTCACATTCCACTGCTCCTGTGACTTAATTGACGAATCAGAACCGACGAGGTTCCCCACATTGTCAGGATCAGTTGAATCTAAAGTAAAGGTACCACTAATGACGTTACTGGGTGAGTAGTTGGGAGTATCTGCGTCATCTATGGCAACGACTCTGACAGTATTAACTCCCTTGTTGACATTCGGTAATGCTCCAACTGCTACGGTTAGGTTAGTCCCATTGTCTAAGTAGGTGGAAGGATTGGATCGTAAGGTAGCTAGTGTGGAAGGAGCTGGTGTATTCACCATGTAGTAGTAGTGAGCTACTACTTGTCCCGCTGAAGCAGAAGCGACTGGCCAAGAGAGTGAGAACGAATTAGCAGTAGCAGTAGTAGGACTAATGGTTACTACACTGTCTCCCCCAAAAGCAGGAGCAGCTCCACCATAAGAGAGATTACCAGTTCGATACGTAGCGGTAGAAGAAAAGTTACACGCAACATCAATACTTCTTAGGTAGACAATGTTGTTACCTGAAACAATAGTGCCACCATCTTGCAGTAGGGTTAGGGTGTAACTACTGTCAGTGTGGGGAATGTAATCAACTCCACAAGTAGTATTAGTTTGAGTACCAAGCCAAGTATCGCCTGTACCATTGAGTTGGTACTGATATCCTAGGATAGTGGAATGTTCATCACTTGCAGCTGATCCACCACTCGTAGGCCAGGAAAAGAACATATCAACCACGTTGGAGAAACTGAATCCTGGTGTAGAAAGGTAACTAACATTGGTTGGAGCTGTAGCATCTTGGACAAAAGAAAAGGAAGCATTGTTAGTACCAGAAAAGGCATTCCCAGCCAAGTCAACAGCTCTTATATACACATAGTAGGTAGTACCAGACTCTAGAGCAGAACTTACGTAAGAAGCTACACCTAAGTTAAGTGAAGTACTACTGACAATGAAGCCACCTGCTCCACAATCAGTACCCGTTGAAGTAATCGGTGAATTAGTCAGTAATCCTGCAGAAGTTCTTGGATCAGAATCAACTGTAGTGCCTAAGTATACACAGTAACCTTTCAGGCCATTACCACCCACATTATCAGCTCCAGCCGTCCAACTGAAGTACGGCGTAGTAGTATTGTTGTACTGAGTAGTAGCAACTGTTCTACCTCCAGAAGGAGCAGTACTCATAGCAATACCCGAAGCATTAGTAGTTGGATCAACCTGGTCAGAAGCAGTAAAGGCAATACTAATATCTTCAAACACAGGAGAAGACGCTCCAGAAGGAGTGAGCGTTACTTGATATTGCAGATATTGATCAGTATCAGTCACACAGTCAGTAGCAGACAAATCTGTATTAGAACTAATGGCAGAACAACTACTCCAATCAGTAGCAGTACTCATATCAGCGCTCACATCAGACCTAACTCTTACTTCTACTCCTCCACTCCCACTTGAAGCATACGTCAATACTCCCCAATCCGCAGCAAACTCAGCATTGAGGATGTTTGAGGTGAGGGAGCCGGAGGGGGCTAGTCTACTTAAAGAAAATTCATCGACATAAACGGTTTTTCCAGATTGTATCTGAACACCATAATCTCGTAAAGAATTTGCACCGGTTAACGTTCCAGATAATTTATACCAACCATTCGATGCATTGGTATATGTTGTTGTGATTGGTGCACCATTGTAATACAGTTGAGCGTAACTACTATCAACGGCTGTTGAGCCATCAATGTAGGCATGAACACTCAGTGTATAAACACCATCGTCGCCAACGTTCAACGATTGAGTATAATTTTGTGAACTAACCAGTTTTGCAGAAGATGTTCCTGAGTATGCTATATCAGTAACTCTTTCAGAAGTACTGGTTAAATAACGAACAATGACAATGCCTGAACCGCCAGCTCCACCAACACCACCGGAGTAAAACCAACCGCCACCTCCCCCACCACCCGTATTGGGCGTACCGGCTACACCGACGGTGCCATTGCTTGTGCCCGCACCTCCTCCTCCATTGCCTCCATTTCCACCAGAAGTTTGTGATCCCCCGCCACCTCCCCCAGCATAGAATTTTGATTCACCACTGATTGAATAACTTAGACCCACACCCCCATTTCCAGATTTTGTACTTGTTGGAGCTGAGCCAGCTCCTCCTGCTCCTCCTCCTCCACCACCTGGATATGTATCTGAACCATAAGTGCCTCCATTATTACCTTGACCGGGTGTGCCTAATCCGTAGGCATTCATTTTTGCACCATACATTGCTCCTCCACCCCCACTGCCCCCATTGAGACCCGGACCTCCATTTGTAGAGGCAGATGTAAAACCTCCTCCTCCACCCCCAATGGCAATTAGTGATCCAAATTCACTATTTTGACCACTGTTACCCGATGTTTGTTGAGCAGCTTGAATTCCTCCAGCACCAACAACAACATTCACAGAATTTGTGTTGACTAGAAAGGATGAATTATAAATTAGTCCACCTCCTCCCCCACCACCAGCAGTTGAACCGCCACCGCTCCCTCCTCCCGCAACTACTAATACTTCTACAGTTTGCGTCGATGCTGTAAATGTTCCATTTGCCAGAAAAGTATGGACACGATACCCCCCTAATGTTGTAATCGTTCCACCGGTTGGAAGGGAGGGTGTGTTCCAGGAATTTACATCACTTTCAAAACTTGTGTTGCTTAATTTCTCGCCAGTATTAGTTAGAAAGAACGTTCCAGAGTTTGATGCGTTTACATAACTTATGGATGAATATTGATTTACCGTTGAACTTCCCGCCCCTCCACTCCAATCAGTCTGTGTCCAGGGAGTTGTGGCGGCAAAGAGAATCGGTGCAAGGTACTTGGTAGTGGTAAGAACAGTACCAATCAGTACGCCAACCACTAGAATACTCAATGCCACCATTTGAAACTGAGCTTTTGAAAAGTGATATTTTTTGAAGAAAAGATATTTGTGTACTATCTTGGTCGCTTTGGGTATGAGTGGTTTGAGTGGATTCATACTATCACTTCCCCAAAAATCCAAATACGACCCCCAAATTGGTCATGACTAAGTCTAAC
>CAZLQC010000059.1:1679-3908 GCA_964561695.1 uncultured Bdellovibrionales bacterium | reverse complement strand
ATATTCCAACTTACGTAGATTCCGAAAATATTGAATTGGAAGATGAGGTGATGGCGCTAGGATACATCAGACCTGAGTGGATCGATCAAGTAGAAAATAGCTCTACGGGTGAAACAATCTACAATTCATCAACCAACAATAGTCAACCTCAAACACCCGAGGAAATAATTTCCAAAAACGGTGGCGAAGTTACAGTAAACGGCATTACCTATCTAAATGTAGACGGCCAAATCATCACCTCATTTGGAGATAATGACTCCGAAATCATCACTCTTGAACAAGCGATAGCTTCAATAAGGGCATCAGAATCTACAGAAATCATTGTAGTTAAATCTCCCAATCTTCTCCTCTCTGCAGGTAAAAAGATTGCTGAAACTGCAATACAAATTTCTTCTCAACAATCTCTTATTCCTCTCTCCACCAACCTCGTACCCTCGGCTGACGACCAAGTTGAAATTCAGCAAGGTCTAAAAGATCTCGCCGAGACAGACGCATTTAATGCCGAGTTAGCCCGTAGAATTAACAAAATGCTACCAGCACCCCAAGAAGAAATAGTGGATGCAACCATCATTGCTGGTCTACTCCTCCCCAACAACCCTCAGACTGACGCCGAGAAGTTACACTCTCTCAAAGTTCAGCTCCAAGCGGCTAAAGAGAAATCAGTTTTCCTCGCAAAAAAACTAGCATCGATCAAGCAAGAGAAAACTGTTGGCTTTACCATCCCCTCTCCCAATGTACCGCTTCTCACTGTCTCACCCAACTTTGTCCCAACAGCTGACCAATTGGTCGATATCCAGCAAGCTCTAGACAACCTAGTTGAACAACAAATTGGTACAGAGAAACTTTCACAGCAAGCAGCCCAAATCCAAGCCAAAAAGACCATCGACAGTGTTAACAACATCATTACTGATAAAACACTACTTCTCCCCGCAAATGCTTCTGGTGCATTAAACGGAGAAGCGCTAGCTGAGATTGACTCTGCTATCACCTCTGCTCGCCAGCAATCTGCAAACGAAATTGAGATACTCAATAACGAGATCCAAGCTCTGCGCGCACAGCTCTCTGCCAACCAATCCAACTCCAACTCCAACAACTGGCTGGCAGTTTCTAGACTCATCAACTCTATCCTCAACCCATTAGAGTCCTGGGAATTAATCGGGAACAACGCCGAGGTCAAAGCCGCTATATCTGAAGCCATTATTAGACTTGGTGGCATGCGCTTCATGATTCGAGGCAACAATGATAGTATCCCAACCACCCCAAGCTCACTTGTTATTGCTCTTCGCTCTGAGGCAACTCAGCAATCGTTAGCCCAAATTACCAACCAAACTGATCTCCAGAGCATTATCTCAACCCTCACATACCTCAACAATCTCTTTAATCAATCCACTCTTTCCAAACCTGAGGCACGAAATATTGATCTAGAGATGCAACAAATAGAGCTCCAAGCTCAGCAACTAGCGATTCAAGCTCAAGTAGCTGCCGCACAAGCACAGCGCGAAGCCCACGAACTACTAATGCAAGAAAGAGAGCTAAATAATCGCCTTGCCCTCCAAGCCAATCAACACGCCCATGAACTCGTAATGCAAGCCAACGAGCACGCCCATCAACTTGCTCTTGTCAGAATTCAAAATCAAATCTCAGCAACTTACAGAAGCGAGAATTCTCAAACCGCCGAAGAAAATCAAGCCTTCAATCAGGGAATGAGTGCCATCAGTGAGGTCGCCAGACTCCTCCAAGCCGAGAATGATAACCTGCGCGCTCCCTTTAGTAGAGGTATGGACGTCATTGCTCAGGTAGCTCAACTTCAACAAGCTGCCGAAGAAGCTGCTGCCTTCAACAAAGGCATCGAGACTATCAGTGAAGTAGCTCGACTCCAAAACAATCAAGAAGAAGCTCTTGCCTTCAATCGCGGCATGAAAGCCATTGCTGACGTCGCCAAAAGACAACAGAGGAAAGATGCTAAAGAAGCTGCTGCCTTCAACAAAGGTATGGAAGCTATCTCCCAGGTAGCCCAGCTTCAACAAACCAGCGAGGATAGAGAGCTCATCGCTCGTGGTATGACTGCCCTTTCCCAAGTTATTGCCGCTCAACAAGCCCAGACCAAAGAAGAGAGTGAAGCCTTCAATCGCGGGATGGCCGCCATCAGTGAAGTCGCTCAACTCCAACAAACTGCCGAAGAAAATCAAGCCTTCAATCAGGGAATGAGTGCCATCAGTGAGGTCGCCA
>CAZLQC010000059.1:0-1579 GCA_964561695.1 uncultured Bdellovibrionales bacterium | reverse complement strand
GACTCCTCCAAGCCGAGAATGAAAAGCAAGAAGAAATCCTTGCAGTCTACAAGGTAATAGAACCAGAACTTATGATCTCAATTACAAATGAAGACAAGCTACAACACATCACCAATATTCACCAGACAGATCATCTAATATCATTAACCAACAAGCTGGTTAATGATATTTCAGCTCTCCTATACTCTCGACTTACTCAAAGAGCAGATATTACACAAGAAGACATTGTCTCTGTCGCTAAAGCTCAAGCTCAACTTATAATCTCAGATCTAACTAAGTTAGTCGTAACAACAAATGATAACAACATTGGCATTGACTCATTAATCCCAGGCTACATTAATAAAGTTCTAAACTTAAAAAAGAATTCAGAAGAACTATCGCTTGAATCGACTCAACAAAATATATCATCCTACATTCCAAGTAGCTCTTTCACCAGAATTAATCAAGACGTGGTAGATGCCCTTGTAAAACGGATATACCTCGAAGAACTTGCCAAGCATATCGATCTACCCTTACTACGCAACTCAACCGAATCGATACTTAGTTCACTTAAAAAACGTCAAAACACAGCAGAAAATAATGCTCTAATTTCTATATACAAAAATGTTCTCAACAAACTTTCTCGCATACCAACCGCAGACACGTACACTAGGAGAGAATACGAGGTTATAGTTCTAGCTCAAGAGCTAGTCACCGCTGATATAAGTAAGCTAGGAATAGTGAGAACTGCCAACGATGAGCTCACCTTATCAGGACTCACTGTCAAACCAATAAAACTCAGCCTATCATCCGAAGCACAAGCAATCTCCAATTTGATATCAGTCTCAATGAAAAAAACTAGAGGCTGGAACTTTGAAATTCAATTATGGCTTAGTAATGGCATCAAGCCTATTCATATAAGTAAGTTAGGCTATAGATCCTCGCTGAAAATTGCTACTCAAAAGACTAATAATCGCCAATCTTCCAGACTTCTAGTACCCGCAATACGCCTATTCACTAGTATCTCTGGCATCGGTGCGGCGGGTATCTCCGGAGATTACATAGCCAAGACATTTAACCTACCTTATAACATCAACTTAGACTTACTCGCTAATGTACAAACTGAAGGTTTATCAGAACTAACAGAAATCATTACTTCAGAAGCACAAATAACAGAATCATTAGTAACAATCACAAATGAATACGAGCAAAAAATTAACGATAACAAAGTCCTAACATCTGAAGAGAAAGAATATCAAATAGCTGCACTGAGTCAAATCGAATCTAGTATCGCAAAAATGATAGCTGACAACCAGATTGTAACGAGCAATCAGCTCCTTCAGATCAAGCCTATCCTCGAAATTTATCTTCAAAGCTCGCTATTAGATTCACAAACTATCAAAGAACAAAGTGAAATTAAGATTAAACAACTATCAAGTGACCCGAGTATCAATGGCGGTCTTCTCACCTCTTTAGCCCAAAATCCAAATTCAAAAGTCTCGCTTGCTGTAAATAAAACTATTTCTGAGGCAAAAAATAACAGTATCAAGCCATACATCGCAACAATCAGTAAAATTATTACAGGAGAACTCAAAACCGA
>CAZLQC010000058.1:0-4082 GCA_964561695.1 uncultured Bdellovibrionales bacterium | reverse complement strand
TGCTTGAGGCTATGACTCCTGAAGAGTTGATTTGGAAGAGGTCACCTGATCCTACAGTAAAGAGAGCGCTCGGTGAGGTATCACCAATACCGACGTTACCTCCGGTAAAGACACCTGCGTAATTGGTATCGGCTCCAGAAACACTCGCCCACAAAGCTATGTTGGTTGTCACTCCCGTGGTATTGCTGTTGACATTCAAGAAAGCCCCGTAGTTGTTGATAGTTGGGGTGCCCGATGGAGCAGTGCCAGAAAGATCGACATAGCTTCCATAGTTGTTGATAGTACCACCGGTAGCGCCTGAGCGAGTAAGGTCGATACGATTACCATAGGTAGCATCGGTACCGGTAGTTACTACTCCTGTATCAGAGATAGTGAAGTATGAGCCGTACTCGGTGCCAGCTGTAGCGCTAGTAGAAGCAAAGTCATAGTCCAAAAGAGCATCGGGAGTAGTATCACCAATACCAAAGTTTCCTCCTGTAAAGATACCTGAGTATTCGGTACCAGCGGCTGATCCCACATCTACATAAACTCCATAAGCAGTAGTAGAAGTATTGGCTTCTGTAGCGACACGAAGCCCATAGACCGTATCAGCATTTGAGCTTCCGGCTACGTTGGTATCAATATATGACCCGTATGCTGTCGAAGTGCCTGAACCAGCGTTGTCGGTAGAAAGGAAGATGTAGTCTCCATAGCTATTGATAGTGCCTCCGGTAGCGCCTGTGCGTGTGACAGACGTACTATTACCGTAAGTAGTATCCGTACCAGTGGTTACCACTCCCGTATCAGAGGTGGTGAAGTAAGAGCCATACTCTGTACCCGCTGTAGTATTGGTAGAAGCAAAATCAAAGTCAAGCTTAGCATCTGGAGTAGTGTCTCCGATACCCACGTTGCCAGTAGAAGAGATAGTGACGTATGGTGAAGTTCCTACTACGAAACCAGAACCAATCATGTATGAACCAGTCGTATGATCGAGTCCAGCGTAGTAGTCCTGTGACGCTCCATCGAAGGCAATAGATGAGTCAGTACTTGCTCCACCGCCGAGGATAAACTGCGCTTCTGTGGTGTTAGAGCTCGACATCACCAAGCTACCGGCACTGTTGGCAGAGACCGTACCATAGTTACTGATATCGTATGAAAGTCTCAAGGCATTTGACGTGCCAAAGATATCAAGAGGACTTGATGGACTGGCTGTGCCAATACCGAGACGGTTGGTAGTGTCGTCCCAGAAGAAATTGCTGTTGTCCTGAGTGTACACTCCAGAGGCTCCGGCAAAGACGATACTTCCAGTAGTGAAGGCAGTCGTGGTACCAGTACCTCCGAGAGCTACTGCGAGACTTGAACTCACGCTCCAAGTACCGCTTGAGATAGTAGGCACCCCAGTAGAAGCACTCGTGTTGATACCAGTACCTCCGTACTGAGCAGCTACTGCTGTACCTTGCCAGGTACCTGATGTGACTTGTCCTGAAGCATTGATTTGGAAGAGATCACCTGATCCTACGGTAAAGAGTGAGGCTGGGGTAGTGTCTCCGATACCCACATTGCCTCCAGTAAAGATACCAGCGTAGTTGGTGTCAGCTCCTGAGACAGAGGCGTACACACCGTAGTTAGTAGAAGTTCCTGCGGCACTTCCAATGACGTCAATGTAATTACCATAATTATTCACCGTTCCAGTACCAGAGGCAAAAGTACCTGTTACCTGTGCGTAGCCTCCATAATTATTAAGCGTGCCGCCTGTCGCTCCTGTACGAGAGATATCGTAATAGCCTCCGTAGGTAGTATCTGTTCCAGTTGAGACATTCCCTCCGTCTGTAATCTCAATCCAAGCTCCATACAAATTATTGCCCGTAGTAGATGCATCGTAGAGATAAGCATACTGCACCGCTGCCTCAGTTGTATTGGTAGCGGTAATATTTTGAGTAATACCAAAAGCAAGGTCTCCCCCGACGAGAACAGTCTCTATGCCCTTTACCTGACTGGAGCCTCCCGTATCACCCGAGATTGTTATAAATTGGCCTATCGACTGAACACCACCTCCACTTGCTCCTGTACGTGTTATATCAATGTAGTTACCATAATTATAGTCAGAGCCAGCACTCACTACTCCTGTGTCATTGATTACCGCATAGGAAGCATACTCAGTAGTAGCTGAGGTATTGGTTGATGTTAAGTTAAGATCCAAGAGCCCCTCTGGGGTGACATCTCCGCCAAGTCCCAAACGATTATTGGTATCATCCCAGAAGAAATTGGTATTATCTTGAGCGAGATTATTGGAACCATCCACAAAAAGCACAGAACCAGACGTACCCGAAGTTACTGCACTACCGATAGACAGACCGCCACCACCACAGCTCGCCCACTCCCAAGTCGTACCTGTGGCTTCGTAGGTGAGGCAGTATTCGTCGGTCTGACCGGTGGTAAAGACTGAGTTTGGAGTGATGTTGTTGCTTGAAGCTATGACTCCAGAAGAGTTGATTTGGAAGAGATCTCCACTGCCTACGGTAAAGAGTGAGGCCGGGGTAGTATCACCTACTCCAAAGTTACCTCCAGTAAAGATACCAGAGTAGTTGGTACTAGCACCAGAAACAGTCGAATAAATACCGTACACAGTCTCTCCGCTACCGCCCGAACCTATAGCATAGACTGCATAGTTAGTATCGGCATCATAAGCCTCAGCATAAATACTATATTGGGTAGTCGTACCGGCACTGGAGCCGTTGAGGTTGGTTCTTACACCATATGTATTGAAAGTACCACCTGCATAGCCATTTGAATTCACCTCGATATAATTACCATATGTTGTATCTGTTCCTGTGGCGACGTTACTACCGTTGTATACTTCAGTATAATCACCGTAAACAGCATTCGCTACAGTAGAGTAACTATTATCATCGATATACTGCCAACGACCATACGCAGCACCTGCTCCATCTGCACGCAGATTTTGGTAAATCCCCGTAATATTACCGCTCGCAAAAGTACTATCTCCTACATTAAGTTCTATACCTACTACATCACCATCTACACCGTCACCATCAGATTCTACATATATACCCGTGTTATTATCAGCTCCTGTCACATCAATATACTGACCAATAAGATTGGAAGATCCAGTCCCGGCTTCATCACTCGTAGCAGCAATATATTGACCAAAGCTAGTAATAGCACCCCCTGTTGCCCCTGTTCTCGTAAGATCTATGCGATTGCCATACGTTACATCAGTACCAGTCGTTACTACACCTGTGTCAGAAATAGTGAAATATGAGCCATACTCCGTACCCGCAGTGGCATTGGTAGATGAAAAATCTACATCAAACTTAGCATCTGGAGAGGAGTCTCCAATGCCGACGAACCCTGTAGTTGCCTGCAGTCTCAGGACTTCAGCGCTAGTTGTAAAGTCATAAATTGAGAAATCATTGGATGAGCCTGGTACATAAGCCTGCCACTTATTGGCATTGTCTTTCATAAAGACTACTCCAGACTCAAATGCTGCATCGGAGTCTATGTACAAGTTGGATGATGCCGACAATCCATCATTATCAAAGTTGATAGTACCAGATGAGGTAACGCCTGTAGCTCCAGTGATGGCGCCTGCTCCGGTGATGTCGATAGAGGTGGTGTTGAGGTAGGTGTCCCAGCCAGCACCAAGCTCAATAGCTGTCTCTGTACCAGCACCCGCTGTAATACCATCAATACGAAGTCCATACAATTGGCCAGCACTTACTCCAGTAGGAGCGGCATAAAAAGCAATTTGACTACCTCCTGTGGTAATTGAACCTGTTGCCACCTGAATACCAACAGCATTAACAGAACCAGTGGTTTGAGTAACATTAGGAAGGCTAATAACTTCTCCGTAGAATGCAGTAATACCAGCGGCCGTACTCTGGGAAAGTGTGGCCCCAGCGCCTTGGATATACTGCCCATAAGAAAGATACGTCCCCGAACCAGTGTTATTCATATTTGGAATATACTCTCTCAGACCAATAAATGTTTGGTTGGTCGTTGTGTAATTGGTACGAAGATCAAGGTCAATGCCCGTCAGTGCACCCGTGAGGGTAGTAGCTCCAGCAGCTCCAGCGCCAATG
>CAZLQC010000057.1:0-4104 GCA_964561695.1 uncultured Bdellovibrionales bacterium | reverse complement strand
CAGCTGAGCCATCAACACCGGTACCTCCACGAACAACGGCGAGTTGGTTTTCACCAATCACTGATGAAGTGCCATTGAAATAGGCGGCCTGACCAGATGTACCAGAAACACTGATACCACCTGAAGCAGAACCACATTCCCATTCATTAGTAGTATTGTCCCATAGAAGAATCTCACCATCAGCACAACCTTGGAGCAAGGTTAGTTCATTGGAACCAGCTCCTTGGAATTCCAATCCAGAGTTAGAGGTAGTGAGACCGGTTGAATCATCAGAGTCGAGAAGATCAATAGCCAAAGTGAGGGTAGCTCCTTCTGATCCGGCAGCTCCACCAGTCACACCATTACCATTAGTAATAGAGGTGACATAGTTCCCCGTCGTATCAGTAGTCAAAGCCACTGCGTTGGCTTGGATAGTGACGACACCAGCGTTAGTGATAGCGGCATCACCACTCATGGTGGCAAAAGCTGGAGCACCAGCGGTGACTCCTAAGAGAAGTTGACCGTTAGTACCAGCAGCCGTTACCTGAACAGCACCAGTACCATTACCATAGAGGATACCGTTAGAAGTGAGGGTAGCAGCTCCGGTTCCACCATTAGCAACTGGGAGAGTGCCGGTGACTTCAGCAGTCAGGTCTACAGTGGTTCCCAGAGTAGAAGCGATAGTGATAGTACCCGAGCCATTGGTAACGGTGATTCCACTACCCTGAGTCAGAGTAGCGAGTGAGTAACCACTACCGTTGCCAATCAAGAGTGATCCATTAGCTGCTGAAGCTCCGTTGACACCGGTACCACCATACTGAGCACCAACAGCTGTTCCCTGCCAGACTCCTGAGGTAAAGGTTTGACCACCATCAATGGTAGCGATGGTGCCAGTCACGTTTGGTAGCGTGAGGGTTCTATCAGCAGAAAGGTCACCGGCATCAATGATGCCAAAGAAGGTAGCACCGGCTGATTCAAGGAGTTGAATTTCTGAAGAAGCGTTGTTAAGAGAGATGTCAAAAGCACCGGTCTGATCCCAGTTAGCGGTCAGGGCTCCGAGAGCGATAGTTGGGGTCCCGCCTTCTGATGATGAACTACCAGAGATACCATTACCGTTAGTGATAGTAGCGACGTAGTTACCAGTGGTGTCAGTAGTCAAAGCCACTGCGTTGGCTTGGATAGTGACGACACCAGCGTTAGTGATAGCGGCATCACCACTCATGGTGGCAAAAGCTGGAGCACCAGCGGTGACTCCTAAGAGAAGTTGACCGTTAGTACCAGCTGAAGTGACTTGGACTGCTCCCGCTCCATTGCCATACAAAATACCATTAGAAGTGAAGGTTGTAGCTCCGGTGCCTCCATTACCAACTGGAAGAGTGCCTGTAACTTCAGTTGCTAAATCTACAGTTGTTCCCAACGTTGCTGCGATGGTGATACTTCCTGCACCATTGGTGACAGTGATGCCAGAACCTTGAGTCAGCGTAGTTAGGGTGTAGCCCGTACCGTTACCAATGAGAAGGGTACCGTTAGCAGCAGCTGAGCCATCAACACCGGTACCTCCACGAACAACGGCGAGTTGGTTTTCACCTTGTACAGCAGAAGCACCAGTAAAGTAAGCTGCTTGTCCTGCAGAACCACTGGCTGTCACACTTCCTGCAGCTGATCCACAACCCCATTCATTAGCTCCATCATCCCACATCAAGACATCATTATCAGCACAACCCTGTAGCAAGGTTAGTTCATTGGAACCAGTGCCCTGAAATTCCAATCCAGAATAAGAAGTTGCTGTACCCGTGCCATCAGCTGAGGCGAGAAGGTTTATAGAAAGCGTTGGTGTACCCCCTTCTGTACTCGATGATCCAGAAATACCGTTACCAGCGGTGATGGTAGCGACGTAGTTGCCAGTGGTATCAGTGGTGAGAGCGACGGCATTGGCAGCTATAGTCAAAACTCCAGCGCTTGTAATGGTGGCATCACTACTCATAGAGGCAAAGGCCGGAGCGCTACCAGTATTACCCAAGAGAAGTTGTCCGTTGGTAGCTGCATTAGTGACCTGAATAGCAGCTGTACCATTACCCAGAAGAACTCTGTTAGATGTTAGCGTAGCGGCTCCCGTGCCACCATTTCCAACAGGAAGCGTACCGGTTACTTCTGCAGCCAAATCAATATCGGTACCAAGAGTAGAAGCAACAGTGATTGAACCTGCTCCATTGGTGATAGTGATACCACTGCCTTGAGTCAAAGTAGAAAGTGTATAACCGCCACTATTACCAATCAAGAGTGATCCATTAGCGGCAGCTGAGCCATCGATTCCAGTACCGCCATACTGAGCAGCTATGATAGTACCGTTCCACACTGCTGAGGTAAAGGTTTGTCCGCCGTCGATAGTGGCGATAGTACCAGTAGTATCAGGTAGAACAAGGGTTCTATCAGCAGAAAGATCATCAGCATCCAAGGTAGCGTAAAATGTAGCTCCGGCTGATTCAAGGAGAGAAAGCTCGCTACCAGCATTATTTAAGACGATGTCAAAAGCACCCGCTTGTGTCCAGTTAGCAGTAAGATCTGAGAGAGCAATGGTAGGAGCGCCTCCCTCTGTACTTGATGATCCAGAAATACCGTTACCGGCAGTGATAGTAGCAACGTAGTTACCGGTAGTATCAGTAGTGAGAGCCACGGCATTGGCAGCAATGGTTAAGACACCAGCATTCGTGATGGTGGCATCTGAAGAAAGTGTGGCAAAGGCTGGTGCTGATCCAGTAGTAGCTAAGAGTAACTGTCCATTAGTACCCGCTGCCGTCACTTGGACAGCGCTTGTGCCACTACCATAGAGAACACCGTTACTGGTAAGTGTAGTGGCTCCTGTCCCTCCGTTACCAACCGGGAGAGTACCAGTGACTTCAGTGGTCAGATCAACGATAGTACCGAGTGTTGAGGCAATAGTAATGCTTCCCGCCCCATTAGTAATGGTAATTCCACTACCTTGAGTGAGGGCTGCTAAGGTATAACCCGTACCATTACCAATGAGAAGCTGTCCATTGAGAGCTCCACTACCATCGAGTCCAGTACCGCCATACTGAGCAGAAACTGCCGTTCCTTGCCAGACCGCTGAGGTAAAGATTTGTCCTCCATCAGTAGTAGCGACCGTACCAGTGACATTTGGGAGGGTCAAGGTTCTATCGGCAGAAAGGTTATCGGCATCCAAAGTAGCATAAAATGTGGCTCCAGCTGACTCAAGAATAGAAAGTTCTGATGAAGCATTGTTTAAGACAATATCAAAGGCACCGGTTTGGTTCCAGTTAGCAGTCAAAGCTCCCAAAGCAATAGTTGGAGTACCACCTTCACTGGATGATGATCCAGAGATACCACTTCCAGCGGTGATAGTGGCGACGTAGTTGCCGGTGGTATGAGTTCCTAGAGCTATAAGGTCAGCAAGACTACTGGCACCTGTCCCTCCATTGGCAACTGGGAGAACTCCAGTGACCTCTGAAGTGAGGTCTATGCTGGTACCGAGAGTGGAAGCGATAGTAATAGTGTCTGTAGCACCTCCAGTAGTTGTAATGCCAGCACCAGCTGCTAGCGTAAGCGTGTTGCCTTCAGAAATAGTTTGGTTACTGCCCGAAGTGCCGGCTACCGTAAACAAGCTACTTCCAGTTAACAAGATGGTACCACTGGCATCTGGAATAGTGATAGTTCTATCAGCTGTAAGGTCGCCTGTTTCAAGGGTACCAAAATATGTGGCTCCAGCTGACTCAAGAATAGAAAGTTCTGATGAAGCATTGTTTAAGACAATATCAAAGGCACCGGTTTGGTTCCAGTTAGCAGTCAAAGCTCCCAAAGCAATAGTTGGAGTACCACCTTCACTGGATGATGATCCAGAGATACCACTTCCAGCGGTGATAGTGGCGACGTAGTTGCCGGTGGTATGAGTTCCTAGAGCTATAAGGTCAGCAAGACTACTGGCACCTGTCCCTCCATTGGCAACTGGGAGAACTCCAGTGACCTCTGAAGTGAGGTCTATGCTGGTACCGAGAGTGGAAGCGATAGTAATCGTTCCACTACCGTTGGTGACTGTGATTCCACTTCCTTGTGTGAGGGTAGTAAGTGAATAGCCACTTCCATTACCAA
>CAZLQC010000056.1:0-4141 GCA_964561695.1 uncultured Bdellovibrionales bacterium | reverse complement strand
AGGACAAAAGATAGAAGTCCCCAAATTGCCTACAGGTGAAAATGAAAGTTGTTAACTAGATCAACTTTTTTAAGCTGAAGGAGTATCTTAGCAGAGTTTGGAAATACTGTCAAGTCCTGATATACTATAGTCAACCTCTAGTACTGTTTTCCTCTTATATAAGCCTCAAATACACTTCTATGCTGACTACCGCTAACCAAGAACTTGACGATCCGGGACTCGAAAACACCCTTCGTCCACAGAGTTTTGGCGAATATATTGGTCAAGAAAAAATCAAAAGGAATCTTGGTATTTTTATTGAAGCAGCCAAGAAAAGAGGAGAGAATATTGACCATGTACTGCTCTATGGTTCTGCTGGACTTGGTAAAACCACCCTGGCTCATATCATTGCTAAGGAAATGGGCGTCAATATCAAGGTCACTTCTGGCCCAGCTATTGAAAAGGTAGGAGACTTGGGCTCAATTCTGACTAACCTTGAAGATGGTGACGTTCTGTTTATTGATGAAATCCACCGCTTGAATAAGCTTATTGAAGAAGTACTTTACCCGGCCATGGAAGATTACAAGCTTGATATCATTATCGGTAAAGGACCAGCTGCTCGTACTCTCCAACTCGACCTCCCCCGTTTTACTCTCATTGGAGCTACTACTCGCCTTGGGTCACTCTCCAATCCCCTTCGTAATCGTTTTGGCTCCACTCACCGTCTTGAGTTTTATAACCCAGAAGAGATAGAAAAAATTGTTACTCGTTCCTCTCGCATTCTCAACATAGGTATTGATAGTGCTGGCGCTAAGGCCGTGGCTCACTCCAGCCGACAAACTCCTCGTGTAGCTAATCGTATCCTAAAGCGTGTACGAGACTTCGCTCAAATTCATGAAAACGATACTATCACCGAGGCTATCGCCAGGGAGGCTCTTGAACTCTATGAGATTGATCCCCTTGGACTAGAACCAACCGATCGCCTCATGCTCGAAACACTCATCAAAAAATTCAAAGGTGGTCCAGCTGGTATTCAGTCACTAGCTGCTGTGACCGGAGAAGAGTTGCAAACAATTGAAGATGTGTATGAGCCCTACCTTATTCAAATAGGTTTTCTCACTCGCACTCCACGTGGACGTGTGGTCACAAAAGAGGGCTACGCTCATCTTGATATTCCCTACCCTGAAGAAAACGATACCCTCTTGTAAACCTCTGTCTCCAAAAGAAAAAGTGCGCTACACTAAGGGTGTATTAGAGTGATATTTTTTCTATGCAAACACTTCTTGGACTTCTCTATAGCCTGCTTTTTCTCTGCTATGTCTTCGCAGCTATTTTTGTTTTGTTTCACCTCCTTCGCTATTCACTCAACAAACACAGTGGTCTTATAGGCGCTCTCGTCTTTGGAGTTGTAGCGGCTCTTCTTCTGTTCACTAACGCTGTTCTGTTCTTCAGTCTGCCTTTCGAAGAACTACTCATTACCAGTAACACCTTTGCTCTATGATGACTTTCCCTGGTAAGCGTGAGAGTGAACAAGTACTCCATGTGGTACACCGCCACTGGTTCAATCTTGCTGCTCACTTCGTCATCCTGCTTGTGCTGTTTGTGGTTATTTTTGGTGGCATTTTTTTCTTTACCCTTCTCTTTCCAAGCCTCGTAGCTGGAGAAAAGATGAGACTCGTTGCTTTTATAGAAAATTCTTTTCTTCTTTTCCTCTGGCTATATGGCTTTCTTTTGTGGATAGACTACTACTTTGATGTGTGGATTATCACCAGTGAACGTATTCTCAATATTGAACAGAAAGGCCTTTTTGTACGGCATATCAGTGAGGTAGATTTTTCACGCATCCAAGATATTAGTACTGAGGTAAGTGGCTTTGTAGCTACCCTGCTCAACTTTGGTGACCTTTTTCTACAAACTGCTGCTGAAACCGAACGCATCACTTTCAGACAGGTAGGTGACCCAAATCATCTCAAAGATGAAATCATGCGTCTGGCCAAACGAGACCGCTTAGCTTCGAAATAACCCACCTCTGCTCTTTGTATTATGCGTATTCTTGGTATTGATCCCGGGACAGCCACTGTGGGCTGGGGAGTGATAGAAATAACTTCAGGCCAGGTGAGTTTGGTAGCCTACGGGCATATTAGTACTTCTAAAGATTTACCCTTGAGTAAGCGCTTACTCGAAATAGCCACTGATCTCAAGAACATCATTGACCTCCACCAACCAGAAGAGTCCTCGGTGGAAGAACTTTTCTTTTTTAAGAACCAGAAAACCGTCCTCTCAGTGGGGCAAGCTCGCGGGGCTATCCTCTTGACACTTGAGGAAAAAGGTGTTATTATCGTGGGTTATACTCCACTCCAAGTCAAGCAAGCCCTGACGAACTATGGGCGTGCTGATAAGGGTCAAGTACAGACAATGGTAAAAGCTATCCTCAAACTAAAAGCTGTCCCGACGCCTGATGACGCCGCTGATGCCCTCGCGCTCGCGCTCTGCCATGCCCAAAGACGCCGGGTCGAAAACATCGGGAAAGTTAACCTCTAATCTCTTACTCCTAAAAGTATGAACTACCATCCTCTCGTAATGTACATTATCGAGCAAGGTGTTCCATTGCAGACACTGGCCCTCCTTTTGATGATCCCTGTTGTGGCCACTCTGGTAGCCTTTTTCCGTCAGGTTGTTGGTATTAAGGCTTTTGGTATCTACACTCCTTCTATTATTACTTTTGCTCTCCTCGCTTTTGACCCAAATGGTCTTAAGTATGGTATTGCTATTTTTGTGAGCATTATTCTTGTGGGAATGTTTTCTCGTTACATGCTCCGTCGCTTCCGTCTTCTCTATCTGCCAAGAGTAGCTATCACTATCTCTATCGTGGCGCTCGCCATCTTACTGATTCTGGTTCTTGGGGCTCATTTCAAGCGCACAGGACTCGCTTCTGTTTCTATCTTTCCTTTACTTATCATGATTACCCTAGCAGAAAAGTTTGTAGCTACTCAGATAGAAAAAGGGAGTCGTGCTGCTTTTATTCTTGCCAGTGAAACCCTTCTGATCTCTCTGGTGGGTTACTTCCTTATTAGCTGGAACGCCTTTTTGCTCCTAATCCTGATGCATCCATGGCTTATTCTTTTTACTTTCGTGATTAATTTCAATCTTGGAAAGTGGTCCGGTATCCGCTTTACTGAGTACGTACGTTTTCGTAAGATCATTTCTCAGTTGTAGTTTTTCTGACTTTTCACTACAAGAAGTATGTTTGAATTTTTCCACAAAAGTCAAAAGTTGCTCGGGATGAATGCCCGTAATCTTGACTATGTACGACCCCTCAACCGCAAACGCGGGATGGAAATAGCTGACAACAAACTTCTTTGCAAACGTATTCTCCGTAAGCAGAGCTTGTCCGTGCCAAAGTTGCTCGGAAAAATTCGTTCACAAGAGGAGTTGGAAAATTTTGACTGGGATGCTCTTCCTTCTAGTTTTGCTCTCAAACCAAATCGGGGATTTGGTGGTGGCGGTATTCTCGTCGTCTACGCCCGCAAAAAAGGTCGCAATGACGCTTGGATTAAAGCTGATGGATCAATCATCACTATTGAAGACCTGAAAACCCACATCCAGAATATCCTTGATGGATCATTTTCTTTAGCCAACCTTCCTGATATCGCTTTCTTTGAAGAACGTCTTACCCTACTCAAACTCTTCAAACCTTACTCATACAAGGGTATCCCTGATATCCGTGTTATTGTCTACAACTCTGTACCAGTGATGGCCATGCTTCGTCTCCCCACCCGCGCTTCCGATGGTAAAGCTAACCTGCAACAAGGCGCCATTGGTGTTGGTATTGATCTAGCAACGGGAACTACTACCTCAGCCATTATTGGCAAAGGTCATATCATTGAATACGTACCCGACACACAGCTCGTACTTTCTGGTATCAAACTTCCTTACTGGAAAGAGGTCTTACGTATTGCCGTAGAGGCTCAAAAAATATCTGGTCTTGGTTTTCTCGGAGCCGATATCGCCATTGATCGTGAGCGAGGACCCGTTATTATCGAGCTCAATGCTCGCCCTGGTCTTTCTATCCAACTCGCCAATCTTTCCGGCCTCCGTGAACGCCTCGATCGAGTAAAGGGTATCAAGATCAAAACTACTGAGCGTGGTATGCGAGTAGGTA
>CAZLQC010000055.1:0-4156 GCA_964561695.1 uncultured Bdellovibrionales bacterium | reverse complement strand
GTGATTCCACTTCCTTGTGTGAGGGTAGTAAGTGAATAGCCACTTCCATTACCAATAAGAAGGGTTCCATTAGCAGCTGATGATCCGTCGACACCCGTACCGCCACGTACTACGTTGAGCTGGTTCTCACCCTGTACTGCTGAGGTACCAGTAAAGTAGGCAGCCTGACCAGCGGTACCACTTGCCGTAGCACCACCGACACCAGATACTGAAGCACATCCCCATTCATTAGTAGTGTCATTCCATGAAAGCACTTCATTATTAGCACAACCCTGAAGTAAGGTCAGCTCATTAGAACCGCTTCCCTGGAATTCAAGACCAGAATACGACGTAACCCCTCCGGTACTATCAGCAGCACTGAGTAAGGCTACTGCTAATGTTGGTGTCCCTCCCTCTGTACTCGATGATCCAGAGATACCATTGCCAGCTGTGATAGTAGCGACGTAGTTGCCAGTAGTATCGGTGGTTAAGGCTACTGAGTTAGCTTGAATGGTCACTACACCCGCATTCGTGATAACTGCATCACCACTCATCGTAGCAAAAGCGGGCGCTGCACCAGTACTACCAAGGAGTAACTGCCCGTTGGTACCCGCACTCGTCACTTGTACCTGTGAAGTTCCATTACCATAGAGAACTCCGTTAGAAGTAAGCGTGGTAGCGCCGGTTCCACCGTTACCCACAGGCAAGGTACCTGATACCTCTGTGGTGAGACTGACGTCTGTACCCAAAGTAGAGGCAATAGTGATAGTGCCTGATCCATTGGTAACAGTGATACCACTACCCTGAGTAAGAGCTGCTAATGAGTAACCAGAACCATTACCGATAAGTAATTGACCGTTTGACGCAGCTGATCCATCGACACCTGTACCGCCACGACTCGTAGCAAGTTGGTTTTCTCCAACTAGAGACGACGTACCGTTGAAATAAGCAGCTTGACCGTTGGTACCACTAGCCGATGCTCCTCCAACACCACCAGAAGTACATTTCCACTCTGTAAGTGAATCATCCCAAGCTAAGACATCATTATTGCTACAGCCCTGAAGCAGTGTTAGTTCATTGGAACCGGCACCTTGGAATTCAAGACCAGAGTAGGAAGTGGTTGAGCCAGCGCCATCAGAAGCAGTTAAGAGATCTATAGCTAAAGTAAGAGTAGCTCCTTCAGATCCGGCTGCGCCCCCAGAGATACCATTACCATTGGCTACAGAAGCTACATAATTACCCGTGGTATGAGTAGTCAATGTAATCAAATTAGTAAGACTTGTTGCCCCAGTACCGCCATTTCCTACTGGTAGAGTCCCGGTCACTTCACTAGTAAGGTCCACGCTAGTACCTAGTGTAGTAGCTATCGTTATTGACCCTGCTCCATTGGTAATAGTAGCTCCTGAACCCTGTGTCAAAGTGGTGAGCGTATACCCAGAACCGTTACCGATAAGAAGAGCGCCATTGGCAGCAGCTGATCCATCGACACCCGTACCGCCACGTACTACGTTAAGTTGATTTTCTCCCTGTACTGCTGAGGCGCCAGTAAAGTAAGCTGCTTGACCAGCACTACCACTCGCCGTAGCTCCACCAACACCAGAAACAGCGGCACAGTACCACTCATTGGTTGTGTCATTCCATGAAAGCACGTCTAGATTGGTACAGCCCTGAAGCAGTGTTAGTTCATTGGAACCACTACCCTGGAATTCAAGACCTGAGTAAGAGGTTGTGTTACCGGTACCATCAGCTGATCCAAGAATGTTAACTGCAAGAGTAAGGGTAGCACCTTCAGATCCAGCCGCACCTCCTGTAATACCATTACCACTCGCTACAGACGTTACATAATTACCAGTGGTATCGGTAGTCAAAGCGACGGCATTAGCCTGAATTGTAGCGACACCGGCGTTAGTGATAGCGACATCGCCACTCATGGTAGCAAAAGCTGGAGCAGCTCCAGTACTACCAAGGAGAAGTTGACCGTTGGTACCCGCACTGGTGACCTGAACAGCGCTTGTACCATTACCATAGAGGACCCCATTGGAAGTCAGTGTAGCAGCACCGGTTCCACCATTACCGACTGGTAAGGTACCTGATACCTCTGTGGTGAGACTGATATCTGTACCTAAGGTAGAAGCGATAGTAATAGTACCCGAGCCATTGGTGACGGTAATGCCAGAGCCTTGGGTCAGGGTAGCTAAAGTATAGCCAGTTCCGTTTCCGATAAGGAGGGTTCCATTACTAGCTCCTGAACCATCAATTCCTGTACCCCCATACAGTGTACCTATAGCAGTAGCATTCCAGGTACCGGAAGTAATTGTCCCGGTTGCGGTGATATCAGTAAGGTTACCTGTAGTGACGACCGTTCCCCCTGCATTTGGGAAGACGTAGCTCCGATTAGCGGAGAGGTCTGTTACATCAAGGGTACCGTAGAAAGTGGCCCCAGCTGATTCAAGCAGTGAGAGTTCTGAAGCTGCATTATCCAAAACAATATCAAAGGCGCCGGTCTGACTCCAGTCAGCTGTCAAGGCGCTTAAGGCAATAGTAGGCGTCCCCCCTTCTGATGAAGAACTACCTGAGATACCATTACCCGCAGTGATAGTCGCTACATAGTTTCCAGTGGTATCGGTAGTGAGAGCCACTGAATCAGCTTGAATAGTGGCGACACCAGCGTTAGTAATGGCGACATCACCACTCATGGTAGCAAAAGCTGGTGCGCTACTGGTTACCCCTAAGAGGAGTTGTCCATTAGTACCAGCACTCGTCACCTGGACGACGCCAGTACCATTACCATAAAGAATTCCGTTGGAAGTCAGTGTGGTAGCACCAGTTCCACCATTCGATACTGGAAGTGTACCAGTAACCTCACTGGCAAGGTCAATTGATGTGCCTAAAGTAGAAGCTACTGTGATAGTCCCTGATCCATTGGTGACGGTAATACCAGAACCTTGAGTCAAGGTAGCCAAACTAAATCCAGTACCGTTACCAATGAGCAGTTGTCCACTCGTTGCGGCGGAAGCATCTACTCCAGTACCACCACGTGATACGTTGAGCTGGTTTTCGCCCTGAAGAGCTGATGTGCCGGTGAAGTAAGCAGCTTGACCAGCGCTACCACTCGCCGTAGCTCCACCAGCACCAGATACTGCACCACAAGTCCAGAGATTAGTCGTATCATTCCAGAGGAGTACATCATTATTGGCGCAACCCTGAAGTAAGGCTAACTCATTAGAACCACTACCCTGAAATTCAAGACCAGAGTACGAGCTTGTGTTACCTGTACCATCAGTAGCTGCCAAAAGGTTCACGGAGAGGGTCAGCGCTCCACCTTCACTACCGGCTGCGCCACCAGAAATACCATTACCGCTTGTAATAGTGGCCACATAGTTACCAGTGGTATCAGTGGTGAGAGCTACAGCATTTGAAGCAATGGTTAAGACTCCGGCATTGGTAATAGTGGCATCGCTACTCATCGTTCCAAAAGCAGGCGCAGCACCAGTGCTACCTAAAAGCAACTGACCGTTAGTCGCTGCGGCTGTTACCTGTATTGCTCCTGCACCATTTCCTATGAGAACTCGGTTTGAGGTAAGACTTGTTGCACCAGTTCCACCATTACCGACCGGTAAGGTACCCGATACCTCGGTAGTGAGACTGATGTCTGTACCCAGAGTTGAAGCGATAGTGATAGTACCTGAGCCATTGGTGACGGTGATTCCACTACCCTGAGTCAGAGTAGCGAGTGAGTAACCACTACCGTTGCCAATGAGTAATTGGCCATTAGAGGCAGTTGAACCATCGACGCCTGTACCTCCTCTTGAAGTAGCTAACTGGTTTTCTCCGACTAGACTCGACGTACCATTGAAGTAAGCAACTTGATCATTTGCACCGGAGGCAGTGGCTCCACCAGCACCAGAAACAGATGTACATGTCCATTCAGTCGCTGCATCATCCCACAGGAGAACATCTTGATCAGTACAGCCCTGTAGCAAGGTCAGTTCATTTGAGCCAGTCCCCTGGAATTCTAGACCTGAGAAGGATGAAGTTGAACCCACTCCATCGGAAGAATCAAGCAGATCAATGGCCAGAGTCAGAGCGGCACCCTCACTACCTGCAGCACCTCCAGTAATACCATTCCCACTCGCCACAGAAGTTACATAGTTACCCGTCGTATCAGTGGTGAGAG
>CAZLQC010000054.1:0-4213 GCA_964561695.1 uncultured Bdellovibrionales bacterium | reverse complement strand
AATTCCCCACTTTCATCCACTTTGGTTAACCTACTCACCATTTTACTCCACAGAAAGCCAAAACACAACATCTTTTACTTATCCACCGCCAGAAACAACAAAAAAGACCCTCTTAAGGCCTTTTTTGGTAAATATCCTATTATGAATGATGCTCTATTTAGTAAAAGTCTTAACATCAGCCAATACTTCATCTGCGTGTTCCTCCGGCTTAACCTTATCGTAGACTTTAGCGATTTTGCCCTCAGGGTTAATCAGATAGCTCACACGATTGGTGCCCATATACGTACGGCCCATAAATTTCTTTTCTCCCCAGACACCATATGCCTCGACAATTTTCTTGTCTTCATCTGAGAGAAGAGTGAAAGGCAAGCTATACTTCTCCACGAACTTAGCATGTTTCTTCACGCTATCTACACTCACTCCAATCACCTCTATCCCGGCGCGCTTGTATTTGGCAAAGCCATCACGAAAACTACAGGCTTCTTTGGTGCAGCCCGGTGTATCATCCTTCGGATAGAAGTAGAGTATCACCCACTTCCCTGCATAGTCTTTGAGACTATGCACTACCCCTTCTTGATCTGGCGCCTTGAAACTTGGTGCTTTCGTGCCTACTTTTTTGTACATATATTTTCATTTAACTACTTAATTTTCTTCCATCTCATTGTATCTGGGTCTGCTCCTTCTCCATAATAAATAAGCTCACCTGTTTTTGAATCAATATCAATCGCAAGGGAAGTCGTGTATGGCTCACCCATACTATTATCACTCCCATACTGTGCCCAGAATAAAATGTCTGCCGTACCTTCATTCATTCCCCATGTACCAGTATAAACTTTACCATTAATCACTGTCTTGTACACATTTTTACCGTTTTCAATAGCAAACGTATCCTCAAGAGTTTCACCTCCTGCCAGTTTTTCTACTGGTACCCAAGTACCTAAAATCTTTACCTCTGCTGGAACTGCCTGTGATACTTGAGTCATAACAGTATCACTTGATACTATTTGCAAAGAACCAACTATACTTTGAATATCTTGCATCAACTGACCTAGCTCAGAAGATTGATAATTCTTAGGATCACGGATATAGTCATATCCCCTATCTACTCTTGCCGTTCGCTCTTCGTCAGTCAGAGTTTTTTTCTGATCCTCTTTGGACAGAAACTCCTCGCCTTGTAACGGGAAAACCATTTGAATAGCTATCTTGTTCTCTGGATTAAACAAAATCACTCGATAACTATCCATACCAAACGGTGTGTCTTGAGCGCTCACTGAAAAAAAACCTACTCCTCGAAGTGTCTCATCACTACTCTCAATATATTTCACTGCTATTCGATCTTCAACGGCACCGTTATTGACCGCCCACCAAAATATACTTTTATTGAAGCAATCTCTATTTCTTTTTTCGTATTCTGGCGTACCCCAACAAGCCTGCTCTACAGCGGCAACATCAACACTCTGCTGTTGCCACACTCTCTCTAAGAAATTAATTCCCGCCTTCTTTTGCCAAGCAGTAAAGTTTTCACCCGGACCTTCTTCAAGAGCATCGTCTTGAAAATTATCAGGCACTTTCAAAAGAGTAATCTCTGGCAGAGTATTAGCATACTCATACATTACTGGATAACTATATCCGGCAAACATCTTTGTAAAAGTATTTTTTTCTCCGAAATCAAAAGTGAAATGACTCCTAAATGAAAAATATTTCTGTTCCTGATTCATTGCTTTTGGAACATTCAATACCAGACCACGTTCATCCAATTGTGGCACTACCAAATGTCCCCACTTCTCGGGTAACACCATCCCTACCTTAATACCATCAACTTCTATAAAGTCCGTCGGGGTTATCATGGTAGACTTTTTCCCTTTTTCAGCATCAGCATTCTGCCCTTCTGAGGCACTCTTATTTTCATTTATTCTCATCTGATACATATACCAAAACACTCCTACTGTTCCAAGAAGAATAGCGATGATAATAATACCTATGACTATTTGTTTTTTGTTTAGCATGTTTTTGTATATAACGATAATATAACATTTCCCATTAAAAGGTAATCCTATTTTATCGAAAATTTTTGTAGAGCTTTTGTAGAATCAAAGTGACGCCCACAGCAACTGCAAATACATACAAACCATTAATTGCAGCCACAAAAAAGGCCATGCTCGGTGGGTTAGAGGTAGCCATACCCATTTGTTCAATCTCTCTATAACCAGTGATTCCTATATAGAGAAAAAATATCAGCCACGACACACCACCAACAATCAGAGCGATTTTCATATATCTACACTCATACAACAAGATAAATTATTCATTCTTTTCCAGTGGAATTCTTGATTTTATCAGTTCTATTCTTTTGTTATGCCTTTCCTCAGAATCATAGTACGCCTTCATCTCTTCTTCAGTTTTCGTAGGGAATTTCTCAGCATAGATCACAGAGCCCACTTCATACGGTGAGATCTGAAATATCTTTTGCATATCAAACTCCATCATATCACCCGAAAAATGTATTTTTACCAGAATATACGGTGGATTTTTAGGGTCAATACCGAGCACATCCGTATCTTGTGCAATAACTGATTTTTCTAAAATCAAAGCACCGTGCTCCTCGGAAGAACTCGCAATATTTTCTGCATATGCTGCGGCTGATAACGGAGCATCTTTGTTGACTGATATTATGTGGTGAGTAGTAATCAATGAAGTCCAGGCGTCCACTGTTTCTCCCTCTGTGACCCACTCGGCTGCTCTCCGTATATCCTCTTCCCCTCCTCCTATGTCAGGAATAATAAAACCTCGCTTATATTTTTTACCAAAAAACACCACCTCTTCTTGACTGAGAGCCTCAGGTTCATTGGCAGTTATTGGGTCCTGAATCACTATTACCCCTCCTTCTTGGAGAATATTACTATCAACTACATCTTGCGCAGAGCTCTTCGCTAGATTTGTCCTTGCCTGATACGCATACCCAAATACCCCTACTGTCCCGAGAAGAATAAGTCCTACCGCTACGCCTATGACTATTCGTTTTTTATTTTGCATAATTTTTGTATAGCCACTCCAAAGTATCTTTTTTTACTATGGTGTACCAACTAGCGTGCCCAATATAATCCCAATACAGAGAGAATGTAGGGACTAAGTGCAATCCCAAAAAAAACTCCTGCAAATACATATGCAGATGCCAATTTAAGATTAAAATACAAGTACATTGTTTCAAATTTTTCTGGATATTTTTTAATATTCCTTTCAAGATATGGGGTAACCGCTAAAACTACAGCGACCAAAATAACCCCCATTAAACCAAGAAAGATAGAGTCTCCCTGATTAAGTAGTGAACTACCAAAAAAGAAAAATCCAATAACGCCTCCCGCGATAAAAGCGGCCTTTCTCAAATTTTTTATATTCGATATCATAAAATAAAAATTCTTAAATTGCACACGCAGTAATTCTACCATAAATACTACCAGCTCCCACCACCACCTCCACCGCCACCTCCGCCAGACGAGCCACTGCCAGAGCTACCTGGCGCAGCAGTCGAGGCTGTCATCGCTTGAGAGAAGCTGTCGAAATCATGGAAAAAATTATTACTCATGAGGGCATGATTAGCACCTGTGGCCACGTACCAATCAGGGTTAGCGTAGTTGAGATCTTCAAACTCCTTGAGCCATATCTTAGTCAATCCGAGTGCTATAGCGAAAGGAAGGAGAGCACTAAACAACTCCGGGGTCTTCTCTGGAGCATCGTGAAATTCTATGCGAGCCTTTTCGGCTTTTTCTATGTAGAGCTTTAGTCCCTTTAACTGCTCTTTCGTTCGCATTCCTTTTTCCGTCTTTTGTGGGCTAAAAAGCATGAAACCTAGATAAATAAGGCATGCCAACAAAGATCCTAGGCCCAAAATCACATCGCCAAGAATAATCCCTCCCACAACCATAAGAAGGATAGCAAGTGTAAATGGAGTATATCCCCAAATATCTTCTTTCTTAAAAATTCCTACTCGTACATAATAACCTTCATTTTTAAGAGACTGAGTTACACTTGTACTAATAGTAGGAATTTCCTTATAGAAACTATTTTTTAAACTTGATAAGCGCACTCTACTCTCATCCTTAAAAAGTTTTTCAAGAAAGAGCAAATCAAAACTCTTTAGTAAATCACTTTTTGCTAAGCGTTCAAGCTCATAATCATTTGTAGTAATAAGTCCAAAGACGTATTTCTCTTGATC
>CAZLQC010000053.1:0-4298 GCA_964561695.1 uncultured Bdellovibrionales bacterium | reverse complement strand
GCAGAGTTATAAAGATCTTACGGCTGAGTATTTGGCTTTGGGTGGTACTCAGGATGAAATAGAGGCTCTTTTGGCTTCAAATACAGACGAGGAGTCAGTAGAAAAGCCCCTAGTAGGCGAAGACGATGCTCGTAAAGAAGAACTGGAGGCTATAGCTGAAGAGGTAGCAGACCCTATCCTTGGCGCGATGGTAGCTGGTTTAGCGGTTGAAGGTCTTGGAGAGGGTTCAGAAAAAGAAGCAGTATTACTTCCTGTAGAACAAATAGATTTAGAACAGGGAGAGAGTCTTGAGCAAGCCTTAGAGAAAGCCCGTAGAGCGTATGTGCAAGCTGATGTAGCGAATAGAGATAAGATAGAGCGTCTTTCTTTGCATTTTCCATGGCTAAAAAATGAAAAAGATGTTCAAAAGAATCCAGATTTGATTCAATTAAAAGAGAGCTATTTAAATCTTAGAAGGACGTATCAAAAACAAGAGCTTGAGAAATTAAAAAGTACTCCAAAAGAGCAGGATCTCAAGCAATTTTTATTTGAAAATCACTTCGGTGAAGCACTGAATTTAGATAATGAATACCAGTCAGTATTACAAGAAACGCGTGGCTTAGGAGGTAAGATTTTGTCTGCCTATGAAGGTATGGGTAACTGGTACAATGGCTTAAGTCTCAAGAAAAAAGCGGCTATTGGAGCAACTTTGTTTGCAGGATCTTTGGCACTTGGCGCTACAGGGCTTGGTATTGGTGTGCCAGCCATTGTTTGGCTCCGACGTTTCATGGCTGGTTCTGGTTCAGCAATGAAGCTTGATGCTATCACAGAAAAGTGGCAAGAGGGGGCCAATGCAAAACGTACAGAACAGGAACTTCAGGCAAAGATTGAAAAGTTTAGAGAAGGTACCCCGCAAGAATTTGAGAGTGAGATAATGAGAATTCTTGGCGACTTTGAAAAGGATACAGACCAAGAGCTCTTAAGAAGACGTAAGTCTCGAGCGAAACGTAAATGGGGGTCTCGTTTAGCGGGAGCCTTTGGTGGGGCAGCTATTTCAGAGCTCGTGGCTCATGGATTTGCTCCGGAAACGGTGGAAGCAGCGGGCGTAGCCAGTGCAACTGATACAGGGGTAGAGCAAGATATGCAAACGGCAGCAGTTTCGTCGTCACCTGAGGGAGTAGTTTCGCCAGAAAATGCGTCTCTACCGGCAGGAGATACTTCACCAGAAGCAGGGGTGGCCGCGGGAGCTGGGATTGAGAGTGTGGCTGGATTTCCAAGTGACTATATGGTCACTGCTGATGATGGAGGTAGAGGTCTTTGGGGTGTTTTGGAGAAATCATTGCCAGCCGGTATGCCAGAAGCCGATCGAGTAGACCGCATTACGGCACTTGAGAAAATTATTGCTGCTAAAGTAGCTAATCTTTCGCCAGAACTTCAGGCAGAGTACGGTTTTCGGGGAGGGGATATCAATGTTATTCAGCCAGGCAGCACGATTCAGTTTGATAAACTCCTCACCCCTGAAGAATGGCAAAACCCTGCTTCAGCGAGTATACCTATGGCAGAGACCAATGTCGGGACGCCTGCTGTAGAGGGAGTGCCTTCACGGATAGATGAGCATTTTCTTGATGGTTTGCCAGCTGATACAGAGACAGTCGCTAAGACAACGGTAGAAGGTGTCACTCAAGAAGTGCAAGATGGTGCACCAGAAAATCTTTTGGAAGGTGTTGAAATTGGCAGTAGTAATCTTGTCGTAGAAGAAATACCAGTGGACCCTACAAGATCAGTACTAGAAAGTGGCGTCGATAGTAATACGTTTAGAGAAAGTCTTCAGAATTTCAGAATAGGTGTACTGACAACACCAGAGACGGCTAATTGGCTCAAATACAATCCAGTTGGACACGCTTTTGAAATGAAATCGGTACCGATGGGGGAAATTATTGCTGCTCATGAGAGTATTGTTTTGAATGGTACGTATGATACAGCCCTACCTTTTCATCAGAGTCAAATAGAGAAACTTCATGAGATGACAGCTGAGGCGGTCAAAACCTATGGAGATAGCGCTCGACCAGGGAGATTAGAAACCTTTGAGACATATACAAGACGCCTTATAGCGCTTGGCTTTCAAAATGCTTCTAAAAATTAAATAACTAAATATACAGTATGAATCAGGTACTTGAACAACATCGCCAAGAACTTATCGAGACCTTTGGCTTAGAAGATGTAGCCAAAGATAAACAAGATGAACTTATTGGAAGAATCGGAGAGGTTTTTTTGAAGCGTCTTTTTCTGGCCACTATTGATAAGCTTGGAGATAAGGGGGCACGAGAATATGAAGAGCTTCTTGATAAGGAAGCGAGCGTAGAAGAAATGGAAGCATTTTTTGAGGAAAAGATACCTAACTATCCAGTTTTTGTGAGGGGAGTGGTCACAGACTTTCGTAAAGATATGGATAAGCATATGGAGGTTTTGAATGCCTAATTAGTTTGATAAATATATTTTGAGTATGGATGAACGATTAGAAGAACTTGGAGGAGAAGCGAGCTTAGCCTCAGAAATAAAGTTTACCAATGAGTCTTTAGCTGGTGATACCCCAAAAGCAGAACAGATTTTTGAACAACAAGTAGAAAAAAAAGGAGAAAAGATGGATGAACTTCTTTCTCGTATCGATACTCACACAGCCAATCTTCAGGCTACGAGCGCTTCTCAGGTGAAGGATGATGCGCACGCACTTTCACAAGTAGATGAAGAAGAACGAGTGAATAAGCTTCTCAGTTTGGCTGATACTAAAGGTGTAGTACACGCAGTGAGTGTGGCACGAACACTAGAAGATCTTTATGCTTTAGATACCTTTAGAGATACTTTGATTGAGCGTTTTCACGAAAAGCTTGACCAAGCGATTAAATAAAAAGAAATACGGAGGGTATGGTAGAAATTACAGTTAATACGGTCTTAGTGCCAATGGCCTGGGTTTTAGGTTTTTTTTGTCTTATCTCAGGGGGCTTATTAGTAGTCAAGAGTTTCTTTGGTTTTAAAAGGCAAGTCAATCGTTCATTGGAATTAGACTTAGAAATGGTCAAGGTAGCACGTCCTCGGGAGCAGCAAAATGAAAAGGGAGATGCCTGGAAAGAAGAGCTCCTCGCTATGGAACAGCTTTTGGTAGCATTGACTGGATTGAAACACCCAGGGAATTTTTTTGAGAAGTTTCTGTATCATGCTCCGACTGTTATTCTTGAGATGGCTAATCCCGCAGACAGCGAAGAGATTTTTTTCTTGGTAGCTATACCGAGGGTTTTTCGTGAGAGCGTAGAAAAACAGATTCATAGCTTTTTCCCGCAGGCACATCTTGAGCGTGTACCCGACTACACCATCTTTTCTCCAGGTTCACATGCCGCTATTGCAGAGCTTGAGCTTACCCATAGTCATGCCTTGCCACTTAAGACCTATCGCAACTTAGGAGTAGATCCAATGAATGAGATTTCTAATGCCTTAAGTAAGTTGGATCATCTAGAGGAGGGTGCTGCTATTCAGATAGTCCTGGCTCCAGCGGGGGATTCTTGGCGTCATGAGGGACGTAAAGTAGCTCGAGGACTTCAGGATGGTAAGAAGCTCAAAGAAGTACATTCCTCAAGTCAGCTACAGAATTTTGGGACAGCTGTTGGTAAGGGTGTTTTCGATAGTCTTGATCCTACGAATTCAAACCTAGCTTCAGAAGGTGAGAAGAAACCCGTACAGCTTACTCCTCAGGATCAAGAGTTGATTAAGTCTATAGAAGAAAAAGCAGCCAAGGGAGCCTTTCGGGTTAATCTACGACTCCTTACCTCAGCGGCTACACAGACACGCGCAGAGCAGATTTTAGGACAGATGGAGAGTGCTTTTGGGCAATTTGAAAACCCAGAGGTCAATCGTTTTCGTGTACGCAAGCGTATGAAAACCAAGGATGCTGCGTATCATTATATCTTCCGTAATTTTGATGATGAACATGCCTTTCTTTTGAACACTGAAGAGATAGCTGGTATTTTTCATTTTCCTATCTCTACTACACAGACACCAAAGATTAAGTGGCTCAAAGCAGGTGCTGCGCCACCACCAATCAATGTACCGAAAGAAGGAACTCTTTTGGGATTCAATGAGTATCGAGGTGTCAAAACGGATATCAAGATTGGTGACAAGGATCGCTTGCGTCACCTCTACGTGATTGGACAAACTGGTGTCGGTAAGTCCAACTTCTTACAAGAAATTGCCAAGCGTGATGCTCAAGCAGGTAGAGGCTTTTGCTTTATTGATCCTCATGGAGATGCTATTGAAGATATCTTGGCTTG
>CAZLQC010000052.1:1990-4390 GCA_964561695.1 uncultured Bdellovibrionales bacterium | reverse complement strand
GAAAAGCCTCTGGCTTTTTTCATTTGATTCGAAATCCTAATTTATTCCTTTTAGCACTATCTCGTTGTGGCTACTATCAACCAACTTATCAAGCGTCCCCGTAAACCCCTGGTGAAAAAGACCAAATCACCAGCCATGGCGTATTCGCTCAATACTCTCCGTAACAGCAACACAGCTCACGAAAGCCCTTTCAAGCGTGGAGTGTGTCTCAAAGTTTCTACTACTACTCCAAAGAAGCCAAACTCAGCCTTGCGCAAGATTGCTCGTGTTCGTCTAACCAATGGTATGGAAGTTACTGCGTATATTCCTGGTGAAGGACACAACCTCCAGGAGCACTCAATCGTCATGATTCGCGGTGGTCGTGTCAAAGACCTTCCAGGTGTGCGTTATCACGTAGTTCGTGGAGTCTTTGACTCAGCAGGAGTCCAGCGCAAGCAAAGCCGTAGCAAATATGGAGCTAAGAAGGAGAAAGTAAAGAAAGACTAATTTCAAAACTCTAAATGTTTCCCTGATTTTTTTAACGTATGCCACGAAGAAAGAGACAATTTAAGCGAGAATGGAAGCCAGACCCTATGTATGGTAATCCTTTGGTAGGTCATTTCGTCGGAATGATCATGTGGGATGGTAAGAAAAGCGTTGCTGAAAGAATCATCTACGATGCTTTTGATATCATCCATGAGCGCACCAACAAGGGAGGTCTCAATATCTTTGAGCAAGCTATCAAGAACGTCGCCCCATTGTTACAACTCAAGAGCCGTCGTGTCGGTGGTGCCAACTATCAGGTACCAGTTCCTGTTTCTGGTGAGCGTCGCCAGGTGTTGGCCATGCGCTGGCTTCGTGATGCCTGTCGTCTGAAGAAGGGGAAAGGTATGGCTGCTAAGCTTGCTGATGAGCTTATTGATGCTTCAAATAAAACTGGTACAGCTATGAAGAAGCGTGAAGACACTCATCGTATGGCTGAGGCCAACAAGGCTTTTGCTCACTTTGCGTAAAATTATCAAGCCCTCCTTCCAAGAGGGTTTTCTTGCTTTGACCTCATTATTTATCATTATTGCTTTCTAAAACACATATTTATTTATGACCAAAAAAACTCCTCTCGAACAATTTCGTAATATCGGTATCATTGCCCACATTGATGCTGGAAAAACTACTACCACTGAGCGTGTACTTTTTTACACAGGTATTACCCACAAAATCGGAGAGGTTCATGAGGGTGAGGCTACTATGGACTGGATGGAACAAGAGCGTGAGCGCGGTATCACCATTACCTCTGCTGCCACTACTTGTTATTGGAAGGATCACCAAATTAATATCATCGATACACCTGGTCACGTAGACTTTACCGTTGAGGTAGAACGTTCACTCCGTGTGCTTGATGGTGGTGTGGTGGTATTTGATGGTAAGGAAGGTGTAGAGCCACAGTCAGAAACCGTGTGGCGTCAGGCTGACAAATACAACGTGCCTCGCATTTGTTTTATCAACAAAATTGACAAAGAAGGAGCTGATTTTGAAAACGCTCTGAACTCTATCGCCAACCGCCTTACCTCTAATGCTGTAGCCGTCCAGCTCCCTATGGGTGAGCGTGGAGATTTTTATGGCGTCATTGATTTGATGAAGATGCTTTCCTATACCTTTAGCGGTGCTATGGGAGAAATCATTACTGAGGCAGAGATTCCTGCAGAACACCTGGAGAAGGCCAAAGCCTGGCGAGAAAAAATGGTAGAGAAGATTTCTGAAACAGATGATGCCTTGACTGAAAAATACTTAAACGGTGAAGAGATTTCTGTCGAAGAGCTCAAAGCCGCACTGCGTCGGGCAGTGGTAACCGTGCGTCTTATTCCAGTCTTCACCGGTACCGCTCTTCGTAACAAAGGTGTGCAGCTGGTGCTCGATGGTGTCGTAGACTACCTCCCGTCACCACTCGATATTCCACCAATTGTGGCTATTGATGCTAATACGGAGCAGCCTATTGAACGCAAGACCGATGACAATGAGAAGTTCTCAGCTTTGGCTTTCAAAGTAGCTACAGATCCCTTTGTTGGTCAATTGACCTTTTTCCGTGTTTATTCAGGTACTATCAAAGCTGGATCATACGTCTACAACGCTACTAAGGGTGAGAAAGAACGCATTGGACGTATTCTTCGTATGCACTCCAACTCTCGTGAGGAAATTGAAGAGTTGAGTGCTGGAGATATCGGAGCTTTGGTGGGTATGAAAGTGACCACTACCGGAGATACACTTTGTGATCCAGATTATCCAGTTATCCTTGAGTCTATTATTTTCCCAGAGCCAGTTATTGATATTGCTATTGAACCAAAGACCAAGGCCGACCAAGAAAAGATGGGTATTGCTTTGAAGAAGTTGATGGAAGAAGATCCTACTTTCCGTGTCCGTACTGAT
>CAZLQC010000052.1:0-1980 GCA_964561695.1 uncultured Bdellovibrionales bacterium | reverse complement strand
CTGGTCAGACTATTTTGTCAGGTATGGGAGAACTCCATCTTGATATTCTTGTTGATCGTATGAAACGAGAATTCAAAGTAGAAGTGAACGTTGGTCGTCCACAGGTAGCTTACCGTGAAACCATCCGTATGAAGGCTGAAGCTGAAGGGAAGTTTGTACGTCAGAGTGGTGGTCGTGGACAGTATGGACACTGTTGGATTCGTCTTGAACCCCAAGAAGTTGGTGCAGGCTACGAATTTGCTGATGAAATCAAGGGGGGTGTCATTCCTCAGGAATTCATCAAGCCTATCGATAAAGGTATCCAAGAAGCTATGGAAACTGGAATTCTGGCAGGTTATCCAATGGTAGACGTCAAAGCCACTGTTTTTGATGGATCGTATCATGATGTTGACTCCTCAGAAGCGGCTTTCCGTGTCGCTGGTTCCCTTGCCTACAAAGAGGCTGCCAAGAAGGCTAAGCCAGTTATCCTTGAGCCAGTCATGAAAGTGGCTGTCACTACACCAGAACAGTTCATGGGTGATATCGTGGGAGACCTTTCTTCTAAGCGCGGTATGATCAAAGAAATGATTCCTCGTGGAGAAGGAGCTTCAGCTGTCAAAGAAATTCATGCTGAGGTACCACTCTCTGCTATGTTTGGCTACGCTACTCAGATGCGCTCTATGAGCCAGGGACGAGCCAGCTATGCTATGGAGTTCAGTCACTATGCTGAAGTACCAAGTAACGTGGCTCAAGAGATTATCGGTGTACGCACTGCTCCAAAAAGCGAGTAGAACCTTGAAATTCAAAGGCCGCCCTCACCAGGGCGGTTTTTTTGTGTCTAATATTGACTAAATTTATGGTGTATGTTATGGTATTGGGTCACCCAGCAATCAAGTTGCGTGATTTATAGAGGGAACCTCTCACAATGACCGATACCATCACTGCTAGAGAGCGGTATTCTACCATTCTTCACCGGCTCATTGCCGAGATGGAAGCGCTCACACCCGAGCAGATTGCCGCGCACGAGCCGAACGAAGCGGTAGCTAGAAGCGAACAGGTCGTCGACGAGCTCTCCGAAGCGCTCAAGAGGATGTACGCTCTCCGGAGCGAAAAGATTGACCGGGTCAAAGCTCTGATTGATCAGCAGGAAGCTCTGCAGGCAGCCGCGACTGAAGAAGTTCCGTTCGACAAAGCGGAATTTGAATGCCTTTACAATGAGGCGAAACCGCTCCAGCAAGATATCGAGAGCCTCGATATCTGGCGCTCCATTCGTGAGCAGTATGCCGTCGATCCGAAAGCGACTGGTGTTGGCCTCCGTGCCGGCTGGCAGGTGGTTGATATGTACGGCACCAAGTCGAACAGTGGCCTCGGTAGTCTCCTTCGTGGCCTCAAGGATCTTTTCGGCGACTAGTTATCACATGCCACCAGGCGAGGGTTTACGCTCTTGCGAACGAACCCCGCTCACACATTGTTGTGGGCGGGGGACGTTACTTTATGGGGGTGTATTTGGAAAATATCGATATTTTTATATATTAAGCCCTTCGACAAGCTCAGGGCGACATTCTGTCGCTTGACAACATTTCATTCAATTGTTATTATTCTTTGTGATGCTTTTTGAACAAGCTTTTTTCTTTTTCTGACTAAAAAAACCTTTCAGAAAAGGAAAAAACAGGAAAAAAGTAAAAATAATTTAAGAACTAATTTTTTAGGAATATATCGGCCCTTTTTCTTTCTAATAAAGAGAAAGTGTACGATCCACTAAAGTTATGGCAGAGCAGTTTCAACGAAATAAGCCCCATGTAAACGTCGGTACTATCGGTCACGTTGACCATGGTAAGACCACTCTTACAGCCGCTATTCTTCACGTTCTTGCGATGAAGGGATTTGCTAAGGAGCGTGGTATTGATGAAATCGACAAAGCTCCAGAAGAACGTGATCGCGGTATTACTATCGCTACTGCTCACTGTGAGTATGAGACCGAAGCTCGTCACTATGCTCACG
>CAZLQC010000051.1:0-4510 GCA_964561695.1 uncultured Bdellovibrionales bacterium | reverse complement strand
ATTAGGGTAATCAGAACGGCCCGTAGCTACTACAGAGGCCCCTCCTGCCTTGGCCTCATCTGGGGTAATTTCTGGTACCGGATTAGCAAGAGCGAAAACAATGGCCTTAGGTGCCATCTTCCTTACATCTTCACGAGTGATCAGGTTTGGCTGCGAAACACCGATAAATACATCGGCTCCTAACAGCGCTTCCTTGAGACTCCCTTGGAAGTGAGTGAGGTTGGTAAATGTAAGTAAATCTTTTTTGGACGCTGTGAGTTCTTTTCTATTTTGACTGATAATGCCCTGGCTATCTGCAAGAAGAATATTCTTAGCACCGGCCAGATGAATAAGGTGGGCGATGGCCTGACCGGCTGCCCCAGCTCCACTGATAACAATCCGTACCTTACCTATTTTTTTACCAACAACTGTAAGGGCATTGTAGAGACCAGCTAGTACCACCATAGCGGTCCCGTGCTGATCATCATGCATTACGGGGATAGAAAGGGCTTTCTGGAGGGCTTTCTCAATCACAAAGCACTGTGGTGCAGCAATATCTTCGAGGTTAATTCCGCCAAATGTTGGCGCCAGATTGGTAACAGTAGCAATAATGTCATCTGGATTCTGTGAAGCCAGTACAATAGGAAAGGCATCGATATTAGCTAAGTTCTTGAAAAGAACCGCCTTGCCCTCCATTACCGGCATAGCTGCATCAGGGCCAATATTACCCAGACCCAAAACCGCTGACCCATCCGAGATAACTGCTACGGTGTTTTTACGAATAGTGTAGACATCTCTTTTTTTCTCATCCTGAGCAATAGCCATTGATACCGCTCCAACCCCTGGAGTGTAGACGAGGCTCAAATCTCGTTTGTTTTTTACACTGAGCTTGGACACTACTTCTATCTTGCCTCTATTCTGAGCATGCAAAAGAAGCGCTTCTTGTTGAAGAGTCTTCTTGGTAACACTTTTCTTTTTTGGAGGCAGTTTATTTGGCATCTTTTTTCTTATCAATGCGGTCAAGTTTCAATACATGCACTAGCTGATACACCACGAAAGCGGTGGCAAGAAGAGTGATGATAGCAGAGATGATGAGGCCATAACCAATAGCTACTTCTGGCTGAGCGCTCTGTTCATTGGCCTCGACAATGACCCATTTCAGTTTATTGAGATCAATACCACGAGTCATCAATGCGACAATAGGAGCGATAAGCTGATCAACAATTACTTTGACAGCCGCTCCAGCTGCTGTACCAATAGCGAGACCGACAGCGAGACCGACCACCCCTTGTTCGCGTACAAAACTCAGGAAACCCCCTACTTGATTTTTCATATATTTATACTTACTCCTTTAGTACCAGAAAGATAGCACCCACTCAATACTCTGTCTACTCTTGGCTCAACAAAAGCATCGTCAGAACAGAAAAATATCCTTGTTTTTTGGGTGTATACTAAAAGTACTTAATCCTCTAATAATTTTTTATGGGAAAACTCGTTGGCCTTATCGGCATTGTCATTGTTATCGCTATCGGTCTCTACTGGTACACCAGTCAAGGACCAGCCAATAAAAACGCTCTCGAATCTGGCGAAATGGCTATCGAGAAAGCCAAGGATGCCAAAGACATGATGGAGAATAAGGGTATGGCCTCTTCTATCAAAGACGCCATGGGTCTTGGTACTGCTATGAGTTGTACCTACACCATGGAACAAGACGGTAAAACCTTTGAATCAACCGTCAATGTCGAAGGAGAGAAATTCCAATCCGTCACTACTATTGGAGATATCACCACCTACGCTCTTTCTGATGGTAATGATCAATACATGTGGACCTCCGGTAGCAAGCAGGGTTTCAAGATGAGTAAAGCTTGTCTCGAAGATATGAAAAAGATGACTCCTCCAAGCACTGGGGACAAGAAAACCCCTTCTATGGATGATGCCAAGGCCGCTCTCGACGCTGCCAAAAACGTCAAGTGTAGTCCTGCGAGTGATATAAGTCTCACGGTTCCAACCGATATCACTTTCACTGATCAATGCGCCATGATGAAAGATTCTATGAAAATGATGGAGCAATACAAAGACAAGATGCCTGCTGGGATGACGTACCCACCGGTACCGGCCCAATAGCAAGAATCTAGGCCCAACAAAAATCGCCCTCACTTTCGAAGGGCGGTTTTCTTTAGCGTAACTTGATCTCAGAACCATCCGTATTTACCTGGATGAGTTGTGAGGCGACTATCTCTGGTGAAACTTCTCCACCATCTAAGTAAGCATCTACCGACTCGCCAAAGTACTCCCTGGCTTCTCTGATACTTTTGGCCGGTGGCAATCCCTGTGGGTTGGCACTGGGCGCTATGATGGGTCCGGTCTTTTTCAGTACAGCACGCACATTCTCATCTTGAGGAATACGGTAGGCTACAGAGTCTTGACCTCGAGTGATCCAGCCGGGCTCCGTGCTTTTTGGTACCAGAATACTCGTCGGGATGCCTTTGTATTTCTCAGTCAGACGATTGATAACCTCGAGGTGAGCAGGCACGTATGAAGCATCAGGAATAAGAACTATGCAAGGCTTATCGTAATCCCTTCCTTTTAATTCATATATCTTCTCAACCGCTTGTTCATCATCTATTCTTGCTACCAAACCATACAGGGTATCAGTTCTCAGGATCGCTACTCCACCTTTTTGTAAACACTCTACAAGCTGTTCGGTATTCATAGGTTTTGTACCAATCATTTATTCCTGCATTGTCTTCTCAGGAGCTCTGACCATTTCAACAAATGGCAATTTGTCTTTGTATAATTGAGTAGGCTTATCAGTTTTTACAAATCCGTATTTGTTATAAAATCCGAGCGCCTGATTATTGAAAGAAAATACTTCTAGGCGACATGGTTTACTTTTGTCAGCCCAGGATAAAAACTCTTCCATCAACTTTCCTCCCGTTCCTGAACCTTTTACTTCATTGAGAAGATAGATAGCATTAAGCTCATTATATTCATCTCCCTTAGAGCCATGAAGAAATCCTACTATACCATTGTGTCTTCTGACGACCCTATACAAAACCATATCTGGATTTGAAATAGCTTCAGAGATTGTATTTTTTCTAAAGTCAGTATTAGTCAGCATGTGTCCCAACATATCATCAACCATTTCATCAGTCAGACCTGATTCAGGACTCACATACGACTCTTTCCATGCGCGTATATGCATTGGCCCCAACAAAACCTCATCTCCCTCGCGGGGCGCTTCTATCTTGAATATTGGCTGGTTTTCTTTGTAATTTTCAATATTCTCTATCATGCCATTTTCAATTTTGACGTGCCGTCTTGTGTTAGAGCCTCAGAAATCAAGCTTTGTAAGGAGATTAGCATATTTTCAAAACGCTTTCCGACGCGTCTCGAGCGCACCTTAATACTAATCAAGTCCTAATTTAGTAATTCTTTTCTCGTTAAGAGCTATTACTTCTTCTAACATCGCCATAGGCACGTTTTTCATAATTTGTGTCAGAATTGGGTATATATGGCCATACACTTCCTCCGCTTCTCCTCTTTGAGAAATATGTGTTAAATCTTGATTAAAGACTTTTTCATTCAATTCTTTGTAACTCATGTATTGATCATGTGTTGGACCACTTCCAAATGGATGTTTCATTAGTCCATTATTTTCGCTAGTATCAAGGTTACTATCCCAAGTAAATGTCTCATTCAAAATCCTCTGCACCTTTTCAATAGCTGGATTCCTTTTATCTCCTATAAGTGCATCAGCCGATTTAATAAACCAGTAATCATCTCCTATTCCAAAGAAAGGATACCACTCCCCTTTACTTTTTCCTGAAGCTCCACTTGCACTACGATAAAAAGGGATGACCTCTCCTCCAACCTTAGAAAAAACGATAGGCCTATTGCTGAAATATGACCAAGACAGTCCTTCTACTTGAGTAAGGACACCAGCAGCTATTGCAGCCCTAAGTCTCTCAGAAAATTTTCGCTGATTAATTTCCTGAATAATCAACTCGTTAGGTATGCCTGCTAGCCGTATTACATCTCCTTCTTGTAACCCTTCAAATACTCCCTCTCTTTCAGATTTCCTTTCCACAAGAAGATTGTGAATCTTAATTTCACGCTCGATTCGTTTATGCCTCTCTTCCAATTCAGAAACTTGGTTTTCAGATGACGAATGAAATCCTTCAAAAGAGGGCATAATAAGGAAAGGGTTACACTTATTCTTTAAGTATACAACAAAACCACCTTTCGGTGGTCTTTTATATTTCTTACAGATAAAGCACCTCGTGCTAGCTGTCCTTGGCGGAGATGGAGAGATTGAACAAGTAACTTTGTTACTTCTAAGAACCCACGGTTCTCAGCGTCCATGCATGGACTGCTCTCCTCTAACGGAAAACTCCCGTTTTCCGACCCTTTCCCGTTCGAATCTCTCTTCATCATAGAACAAAATCCTGCAGACCTAAAGGCCTCCAGGATTTGTCTGCGGTGATGTATTAACCTTTGCGCGAACCCACTTCGCACGCGCGGAGCGCGT
>CAZLQC010000050.1:3245-4868 GCA_964561695.1 uncultured Bdellovibrionales bacterium | reverse complement strand
TTTATTCATCTGGTGCGAGTTACCCGCAGGCCATACCAGCTATTCTTCTAGGCGTTTTATTGGCTACACCATATCTTAAGAAGTATGAGTTTCTTAGGAAGGCTTCTGCTAAGATCCAACCGTATGCCTTTGAGATTGGGGTTATCGGTATAGCCTGTGGTTTAGGTTCGCTTCTTTTTGGCTGTATCTTGCCAGTAGTCTGTCACGTGCCTTTTTAGCTTGAAGAGGGCTCAAGGTGAGGGTTTGCTATACTAAGGGTAGTATGAGTTTTGAGAAACCCACCCCACCAAAAACTGAAGATTCTAAAGACAGAGCCTCTCTTGGGAAGGTTTTTTCTCGACGTGAAGTGATAGGTGGTTTGGGTATAGCTTCAATATTGGGTGGCATGGCCGTAACTGAACACCTCAAGAGGGATGAGGAAAACAAAGATATAAGTAAAGAAAAAGAAGAACATTTTGAGCGTCACTACCGTCCGCGCTTTGCTGATGAAATGACTGGTTATAGAGAGCTTTACAGTACCCTCAAGTTTGATGAAATTATGTTTGTGGACGATAGAGGGCTTCCTATTGGCAAACCGCTTAAAATAGAAGATTTTGATGGTGTATCACCGGGAAGTCGAGATCAGCATGGAATTATTAAAGGTGACCTGAACCAAGATTGGCTTGATAAAGTGCGTAAACATGTCTGTGATACAGAGGGAGTGTTGTATGACAAAGCCAAAGACAGACCTCGCCAGTTTAATTTATTGTATATTGCCAGAGAAATGGTGAGTACCTTGGCTGACGAAAACATTCAAGCTGAAACCTACCTGGATATTGTCAAAGCTATGGGAGCCAAGGAAGTTAAGGGAGGATCAGGGCTGAGTCGTTTGGAGTATATTAATATAAAACGTATGGAGGATAGTTCATAAATACCAGAGCAGGGACGTGAGGAGATTAAGTTTGTTTTGCCTGGACTAGCTGCTCAGGAATCCAAGTATGTAAACGATGTTACGAGTGTCACTGGCGCAAAGGGAATTATGCAGTTTATGCCAAGGAGTTTTCGGAATGTTCAGGAAAGGTTGTTAGACGAAGGAGTCACAAGAGTAGATAACATTCTTGAGTTTATGGATCAGGTCGAGGCAGCGGGTAAGCTACTAGAAATGAAGTATGAGTATATCCGAGACCATGCCGGTAAAGAGCTTGAAAAAATAGAGGAAGAATTTTTCGCTTCTAATTCCATACAATTTGAGCGCTATTTCCTAGCGCCAGTAGTCCTTAATGCGTATAACAGTGGTGAGGGAAGAATGGTGAATTGTATCAAGCTTTTTTTGGAAACGTACCCCAATAGAGAGGCTCTTAAAAAGGCTATTGGTGAGTATCCGGATGGGTTTGGTCTTGATGCCTATTTACTCATGACTAAACTGAGTTCCGCAGTAGTAGGGAGAACCGAAAAAGGAAGGCGTATACATCGTATAGCTGGATACGGGCGGGACTCGAGTCAATACGTGGTACGAGCCTACACCTTGGCCGAGCTTCTCAAAGAACCAAATAAGGATCTTTAGACAGTTTTGCTTATTTCCGCTAAAATGAGAGAGTAATTCATGGCTATTTAGATGATATGGATACTAATGAAATCCAAAAA
>CAZLQC010000050.1:0-3235 GCA_964561695.1 uncultured Bdellovibrionales bacterium | reverse complement strand
CGAAGAGCAGGTTTCTAAGAACGAAGAGAAAATGAAGGAGACGGCAGCGACTCTCAAGGAGAAAATCAAAGATAATTGGAAGATACTCTTACCGCTTGCAATTGTAGTGATAGTAGCTCTCGCGGTTTGGTGGGGACGGAGCTTGTTTGTCGCTGCTATTGTTGATGGTGAACCGATTAGTCGTTTGGCTGTGATTCGAGAACTCGAGAAGCGTTCTGGTGGCCAAGCTCTTGATACAATGGTGATTAAGAAAATTATCCTTAAGCGGGCACTTGAGCGCGGAGTGAGTATCAGTAGTGATGAGGTAGAACAAGAAATCACCACCCTTGAAGGCCGAATGTCAGAACAAGGAACCACTCTTGACGCCGCTCTGAAAGAGCAGGGTATGACTTTGGATCAATTCAAAGAACAAATCATTCTCCAGAAAGCGCTGGAAAAAATTCTCGAAGATAAGGTAGCGGTTTCTGATGAGGAAATTGCTAAATACCTGAAGGATACTCAGGCAGTGAAACCAGCATCAATGACCGAAGAAGACTTCAAGTCTAAAGTACGTGAGCAGATCAAAAATCAGAAATTTGGTACTGAAGTAGAGACATGGTTGACTGAGCAGAAGCAGAAGGCTAATATCCAGTATTTTGTGGACTACGCACTTCCATTGCCAGGTGAAGAGCAGACAGGAGAGGAGCCAATGACGACAGAGCAGGCGCCTACCTCATCACAGCAGTAACATCTATGTTTCATAAAATTGCACAAAAAGTATCTGATTGGGTAGGTTCTCCCAAGGCTTTCATATTGGCTATTCTTGTAGTGATTACCTGGGCATTCAGCGGGCCAGTTTTCGGTTACTCCGATACATGGCAGTTGATCATCAATACCGGGACTACTATCCTCACCTTTCTTATGGTGTTTCTTATCCAGAACACTCAAAACAGAGATAACCGAACTATTCATCTTAAGCTTGATGAGCTGATTCGTTCAATCAAGGCTGCACGTAACCAGTTGCTTGATGTGGAGGATGAAACGGATATCGAAATTGCTCGACTTCAAAAAGAATTCATTGATTTGAGCAAGAAAAAGTAGAGCCCCTCTAAGCAATGGATTTTTTGCCGTTATGAAGGTAGGCATTCAAATACTCGTTTTGTTGCTCGTTTTGGTTGGAGGGCTTCTCTTTTTGGGTTTCCAAGTGCCCTGTAAGCAGGTGATTACTTACCGTCTTGGTAATGTAGATACTCGCTTTAACCTTGATGCAGAGACTCTTGAAAAATCTCTTGCTTTGGCTGAAACACCTTGGGAAAACTTAGCTGGAAGAGAGCTGTTTCGCTTCGCACCTGATGGCGATGTCGCTATCAACTTCATCTATGATGAACGTCAGGAACGTACTCAAGAAGAAATTAAGTTAGATGTAGCAGAAGATCAGGTCAATGAACAACAAGAGAATATAGACTCTTCATATAGAGCTCTTCAGGAAGAATTTGAAAATCTGTCAGGGGAGTACGAAAAAGAAGTTGCTGATTACAAAACTCGTTTGGCGAAGTATAACTCTGAAGTTGAAGATTTTAATACTAACGGCAAAGCGACAGAGCGGGATAGTGATCGCTTAAAACGAGAAGCTAAGAGTTTGAATCAAGAAGTGCTTGTTATTGAAAAAAAGAGACTCGCTCTCAACAATTTAGCGAGTCGTCTGAATGGTTTGGCTGGTAAGGAGCAAAAAATAGTCGAAAAGTATAATAAACAGGTAGAAACCTTTGCTGAACGTTTTCAGGAAGAAGGTACCTTTGATCAGGGAGACTATGGAAGCAAAGAGCTCAACATTTATCAATACAAAACACCAAGTGAACTCAGTCTTGTACTTGGTCATGAATTTGGGCATACACTCGGTCTAGAACATGTAGAAAACAAAACCTCGCTTATGTACTACCTTATGGGGGATCAGCCAAAGGGTTCTATAGTTTTGACCGAAGAGGATAAGCAGGCTTTCCGTAATTTCTGTAGTCAGCCACTAAGTTTGTATCCGACGAGTATTCTAGAGACTCTCCGTTTTACCAAACAGAGGTTTGCTCGTGTACTATCCTATGAATAAAAGAGCCTGGGGTTTGATAGCACTTTTCTTTATTTTATTTTTTGGGTTGTGGCGAAGTGGATACTTTCAGCAAGAAGAGATACATAAAATCCAACCAGAAATAGACAAGGAGGTAGCGGGAAAAGAATCTGTATCCGAGGTGAAATCAATACCAGAGGAGGTAGATACGGAACAGGAGATGTCTAAGGTGAAGCGTGACCCTCTGAAGACACCTTTCATTCTTCAGGCACCAAACGCCGAGTGGGATAACCCGTTGTTTGAGAACGCCTGCGAAGAGGCGAGCCTTCTTATTGTAGCCAGTTTATTTCGTGGAAACACGGATGTATCTGAGAAAGAAGCGAGGCAAGAGTTACTTAAGCTGGCTGAATATCAAAAGAAGACATTAGGTCATTCAGTGGATACTTCACTTGCCGATACGCAAAAGCTCCTTACGGACTATTTCGAGATCAAAGAAAGCAGTATTCGGGTAGCTACAACAGAGGAGGATTTGGTCACTTGGATCAATGAGGGCAATATTTTGATTATTCCAGCTGATGGTCAGAAACTCCATAATCCTTTTTTTACCCCACCTGGACCGATTAATCATATGTTGGTAGTTTTTGGTTATGACTCCAAAACCCGAGAATTTATTACCCAGGATCCAGGAACCAAGAGAGGAGCTCATTATCGGTATCAAGGAAGTGTTCTGTGGCAAGCTATCCGTGATTATCCTACAGGAGCGACTCATCTCCCGAATACCAGAAAAGATAAACGAGTTCTTGTTATCCCTCTAGAACAGTAGCATTTTCTTGACACAGCCATAAATATCTGCTTTAATAAAGAGTCGCATAAATGAGCTTTTGAGCCTCATTTTGATGGCCAGCAAAAGCCGTTGCTTCTCATTTTTTATAAATTAGAGAGGAGCTCTTTCCAACACTTCTTAACTTACAGGGAGTATTGGCTCGCAAGTGAAGACATGTTTCTACGTGGATTATCTTGCCGTTTTTTGCAAGATAATATTTTAGTAGAAACAAGACTATGTCAGCACCACAAACTCGTGGTAAGCGTTCGCGTAACGTGTCACCCGGAAAAAAGAAAGTCCTCTTGTACAAACGTCGTGGGGAATTTAAACATTATATTAATCATGGTAAAATCTCTTTTGATTTGACCCGTATC
>CAZLQC010000049.1:0-5840 GCA_964561695.1 uncultured Bdellovibrionales bacterium | reverse complement strand
GGTGCCTTAGGGGAGACTCGAACTCCCATGATATTGCTATCGCTAGCACCTGAAGCTAGTGTGTCTACCAATTCCACCACCAAGGCGTTTACTTGGCTTTTAGACCAAGAGTTTCTTGAACTTCTCTACCATATCTACTGGCGTAGGATCTTGTCCGTAAGCCAGTGCGAGATAATACGAAGTAAAGTCACTTAGAGCGATGCTCATCAATACCCTACTATACAGGTTAATGCCTTGCATGTCAAGTATTTCGACTTCTAAGCCTTGTTCACGCAATAAACGAGCTGTCAGATCAAAACGCTTTTGGTTTCTCGGGTGGTCATTGGGATCACGCAGCATAATGACGAAAAACTTGGCCTGAGGCAGGGTAAAGCCTACCATTTCGTTGTGATTGAGCTCTGGAAATGCGTTATAAAAAGCGGGTGTTTTGGCATTTTCATTGAGCTTGATTTTCCAGACCATGGCTAGACCACGGAGACTCTCAGGAGCATAGATAACTGGAGTCTTACCAGCCAGTTTAGCGGAAAAAGCCTTCCCCGCCTCTTCGATAGTTGGAAGCTCCACTACCACAGTCTCAGCGTCCTGGAGAATCTCCTCGCGAATATCTGGAATCATGCCCTGATTGATGAGAATCTGGACCAGGACACCTATAAAGAATCCTGTACCCATACGTGGCTGAAAACCCTCGCTTGGGATAGGAAGGAGTACGTGTGGCACACCAGCTTCCTTGGCACGACGCTCTAATTCACCACCAGCTGAGAGCACTACACAAGGAAGTCCCTGGGCCTGTGCAGCGTCAAAACTTTCTAGGGTTTCTTCGGTGTTACCAGAATAGGAGCAGAGGATATGTAATGTCCCTTCTGGAATACCAACTGGGATACCGTAACTACGATTCTGATACAAAGCCGGCAAGGTACTCCCCTGACGTGAAGTTACGTCGGTAAGAAGAATACGAAGAATATCGATCGGAAGAGCAGAGCCACCCATACCAGAGACTGCAAGACCGTTATAACTTCCCTCTACTCGAATATCTTTAGCTAGAGTAAAACCCTTTTCAAACTGCAAAGGACTCTCAAGAATCATCTGACGAAAATTGTGGGTGTCGAGTGGGTGCAACATACTTTGTTTTGGTTATTCACTTTTTTTGAAAATTCTCTTGGTATCGATATACCAACGATTGGCATTGCTCAAGCGATAGCTCGGGCTATTCATACGACTGACACCAATACCCTTCACAGTGCTACTCGCTACATACAGATAGTTTGGGCTGTAGAGAAATATGCTCGGGTGCTCACTAGCGAGAATTTTCTGGAAGGAATTGTACTCCATGCGACGAGTCTCTGGATCCATCTCCTCACGAATACTCTCAAGTATACCGTCAGCTTCTTTGTTATCAAAGAGTCCTAAGTTGAGGCCTGGATCAGCTTTCTGAGATGAATGCCAGAATGAGTATGGGTCGCTCGCGAGCTGTGCCGCCTGCCCAAAGACCATAGCTTGGTATTCACGATTTCTGACTGAGTTCTTCTGAAGGTCAGCTGGACTAAACTCAGCAATATTGACTCTGATACCGATAACAGCCCACTGGTTTTTCAAAAGCTCTGCCGTTTGTTGAATTTCTGGCCAGGCAGGAATCGCTAACTCTATCTCCAGAGGAGTATCCTCCTTAGAACGAATACCGTCGTCTCCTCGCTTCCAGCCAGCCTTATCAAGTATTTCATTGGCACGAGCCAAATCAAAACCAGGCGTAGCTATATCAGAAGCAAAGCCTTCCATAAATGGTAGAAAGGCGGACTGAGCTGGTACCCCCTCACCCTTCAAGACTTCCTTCACAATAGTGTCTCGATCAGTGGCGTAGGAAAGAGCTTCGCGAACCTCGTCATAGGCCAGAGGCTTACTCTTGGTAGTATTAATAAAGACTGAGAACACTCGTGGAATAGCAATTCTATAAATACTGGTGCTTTTGAGCTCCTTAACCTGATCCTGTTCACTGGGAGTAATACTGTGAATGCCAAGAACTTCTTTCTTACTATACGCCGCCAGAAGTGTTTCTTGGTCAGGGTAAAAAGAAAAAATAAACTTCGGAATATATGGCGCGCCATCAAAATAGTCTTTGAAGGCACGGAGTTCGATAGAAAGAATATTCCCGCTTGAATCTTTCTCAAGGTCGTAGTAGCGGTATGGTCCACTACCCACCGGAGAGAGGTTGTAGTCTGAGAGTAAGAACTTATCCGGCGTGACCCCTTCCCAAATGTGTTTCGGCAGGATACCTACTGTGAGGTTTTCCAAGAAACCAAAGTAGGCTTTTTTGAGAGTAAAAGCAATGGTGTAGCGATCAATCACTTGAGCCTCAACTGAAAGCCAGTTCGTACGAAGTGGACTTTTGTAGCTCGGATCTTGAATAGTCTGCACTGTATAGAGAACATCATCGGCAGTCAATTCTTCGCCGTCATGCCATTTGACACCCTGCTTCAAGGTCACTACATAACGTTTACCGTCATCTTCTATTTGGTAATCAGCGGCAATACGCTTCACAAGCTTACCTTCATCGTCATAACTCATGAGCCCACTATAGACGAGTTCCACAATATCTTGATCGGCGTCACTGGTCTGAGCGATGACTGGGTTGATATAACGTGGCTGAGAAGCGATACCTTCTCGGTATTCTCCGCCATAATCAGCTACTACCCGCGTAGAAGCCACATACAAAGCCCCCATCCAAAAAAGGAAAGCGGAAATAACGATGATGAGAGCCAGCGTCGCCAGCAGTCTTTCTTTATAGGAAAGCGCCCGATAAATTCGAATAAAAGCCGTCGGAGTCGCTAATTTGAGAACAGAAAAAATACGAATACGCGTATATTACTGATTACAGTGAGTTGGTTGAGAGACGGACGTTGACCAAGGCCAGCCCTAGAAAGAGGACGGCTAGGACTACAGTTCCATATACCAAAAATTTCTCTATACCTCGCTTCGTATAGTACCCTCCACCCAAATCGCCACCAAAGGCGCTACCGAGGCCTGAGCCACGGTTTTGAAGGAGAATAGATACCGTGAGAAGAATGGCTACAATAGCCTGTAAAACCAGAAGAATTCTCATAAACAAGGGATATTTTTGGCTTTTTTAAGCTTTCTTATTGTAGCAAATGGAAGGGCTATCGTCAATTGAAAATCTTTTTTTACACTCAGGCACTCTTACTTTATTATATCACATTTTATATAAAAATGCAATACCCCTACGCTGGCCAATCTAGAGCCTGGTTTGCTCGAGAGTAATGCGATAGTCAGCATTCCCCTGCTTACGCTGGTAAATACTGAGCAGAAGACCAGCTGAAATAAACAGTGACAAAAGCGAACTTCCTCCATAAGAGAGTAGTGGAGCTGGGAGACCAGTCACCGGGAGCAATCCCATGTTCATACCTGTATTGATAAGTACTTGTACAAAAATCATGATAAACATCCCTACCGCCACCAGGTAACCAAAGTTATCACGAGCCGTCTCTCCAATCCGTTTAATACGATACAAGAGTACTCCATATAAAGAAAGTGTGAGGATAGCTCCTACTAAGCCCAACTCCTCTACTACGACCGCAAAGATGAAGTCTGTTTGTTTTTCGGGTAAGAAATTGAGTTGTGATTGAGAACCGTTACCCAAACCCTTACCAGTCACTCCTCCTGACCCCACTGCTACAATCGCCTGAAGCACATTGTAGCCTGACCCCTGAGGATCAAGTTCGGGATTAAGAAAGACTTCAATACGAGCCACTTGGTATTCATCAAGAGTGGCCCAGCCTACTCCCAGAAGAAGAACCGAGAGGATGCCAAGAACAAAGAGTTGCTGAAGACGAATACCAGAGGCTAGAATCATACCTCCCCAAATAGCCATCAAGACGAGACTCGATCCAAGATCGGGCTGTCTCAGGACCAAGAAAATAACTACTGCGGTGAGAAGCAGACTGACTATAAGACGGGTCCACTCGCCAAGCTCTGATTTCTTTTTACTGATAAAACTGGCTAGAAAAATGATGAGAGCCACTTTGGCGAGCTCTACAGGCTGAATCTGAAAAAATCCAAACGAGAGCCAGCCTGCCGTACCACGTACTGTCACTCCAAAAAACAAAACACTGGCTAAGACTGCTAGGGTAACAAAATAAATAAAAGTACTGTAGCGCTCAATATGGGTATAATCTAGAGTGGCTACAAAAAACAAGATACCAATACCCAGCACTACAGCCACGGCCTGACGAGTAAAGTAGTCTGTACCACCACCAGAAGAAATGCTAAAGAGCATGATAAGGCTGAGCGAAAGTAGCAATGCCATGACAGCCAGTAGGGTCCAATCAAGTTTGCGAAAGAAAAGCCACATAAGAGTCTACTTTGAAAATATTCTTTGACTTACTTCTTGCTAATTTTGGCTACAAAAACTTCATCTCTCGTCAAAATATAATCATATATTCTTCCTCAAGCTTCAGATTTTTCGCTCAAAATTATCTAATAAGCGTCTAAAAGCTATTTTCGAAGTAGACTCTGTCATTCTCGCCATTATTATTTTTGTGCAGCTTAATAGCTACTGCCGGGTGCTACTTCTTGAAAACGCCCTCCTGGCAAATACTGTTTCAAAAAGTTGTCAGCATGGTAGTAATCAGCATCTACTTCCATCTCTACCTGTTCTACATCACCAGGGAATGCTTCTGGCCAGACCAGACGAAAATCACGTTCTTCGCCCGTAGTAATGGTGCGCATTTCAGTACTGTTGATAGCCAAGGCTTTACCACTCCCATCACGCAAAATTACCTTAACCGTTAGGCTCCGGAAATCAAAAGGGCTCTCGTTGGATACCAGACCAAAAGCTTCACCGAAACCGACCCCCGAAGTGATCTGGTTGTAGCGTTTTTGGTAAATGTTGATATTGGGTTTTTCTTGGTAACCACTGAAGCGTTCCCAAGTAATATCTTCTACCCGTAGTGTCGCCTGCGTCGGAGTTTCAACAGACTCAATGCCTACCTCTATCAATGTTTTACGTTCTTGAGGAAGAATAAAGCTCATGCCTGTGCGAGTAGCTATGACTGCTCCGCTAGCATTCTTGAGCTCTAGAGTGTAACGAAAATTAGATGCTCCTTCAGTGTCATTGGGATTATAGATTTTCCCTAAGATATCATAACGCTCGCGCCCCCCTGGCATGATAGCCACTTCTTCGATAGTAAATGGTGCTCCAGTTACTATCTCCTGACAGACGTTGGTGCATATGCCTCCGCAGTCCACTCCCGTTTCTTTGCCATTCTGGACACCATCAGTACACGTCGGGGCCTGGTAAAAGAAAAAATAAAAGAGGGATCCGAGAAAAACAAACAGTATAAGGCCATAGATAGCCCCTATAATCAGCTTTTTTTGTGTGCGTGGTTCCATACCCGGTGGTACTATTTCAAGTTTTTTACTGTAAACACTGCCTAATAATGGTACTAAAATGAGTCACCATGCTATTTATCCTCTCCACAAAACCCCTTGGACATCTTGCTTGAAATTGTCCCAACCGGGCATAAATATAGACTCAGTATAGCACTTTCCCTCAAAGCAGAAAACTCTTTCTTAACGTCATTTTACAAACAAAAAACACCCTTATTCAGGGTATGTATGTGGGTTTTGAAAACAGAGTACCTGCACCAGAGCCTCTCTTGTCTTTCTGCTTACCGGCAAGAGTAGTCTGTTTTACAAACAAAAAACACCCTTATTCAGGGTATGTATGTGGGTTTTGAAAACAGAGTACCTGGCACTGGCCTACTCTTGCCGTGAGGCTACCATCGGCGCTGAAGCGCTTAACTGCCGAGTTCGGTATGGGATCGGGTGTT
>CAZLQC010000048.1:0-5938 GCA_964561695.1 uncultured Bdellovibrionales bacterium | reverse complement strand
TTGACATATTCAAATTATTTTGCTAAAGTCTGAATATAAATATATGTGTTCAGACTTGAGTATATGTCAAAAATTACGTGGAAGGCAGGCGCTTTCCGAAAACAATACAAATACGAGAGCTTTCTTCCTGAGAAGATAAATACTTCTTTTGAATGGCAGGATAAGCGCATAGATACTCTTTTGAGTGAGGCTATGCGCTATTTAGGTGAGCTCAATGCTTACTCTAAATTGGTCCCAGATGTGGATTTTTTTATCAAGATGCATGTGGCCAAGGAGGCTACTCTCTCAAGTCGTATTGAGGGTACCAAAACAGAGCTTGATGAAGTATTGCTCACAGAATCAGATATTGATCCAGAGGAGCGAGATGATTGGTCTGAGATCCAGCAGTATATTCAGGCTATTAATTTTTCTATTGATGAATTAGAGAGGCTTCCTCTTTCTCTTAGACTTGTAAAAGAAGCTCATAGGATTTTGCTTTCTGGAGTACGGGGGTACAGTAAGTTGCCTGGTGAAATCCGCAAGAGTCAAAACTGGATTGGCGGCGGCGGGACTATTGAAAGTGCTTCTTTCGTACCGCCACATCCAGATGATCTACCGGAGCTTCTCTCGGATCTAGAATTATTTTGGCATAACAAAAAACTACAGATTCCAGATCTTATTCGAGTAGCCATGACGCACTATCAGTTTGAGACCATCCATCCATTTCTTGATGGCAATGGCCGTATAGGAAGGCTTTTGATCACACTGCAATTAGTAGATCTAGGCATTCTCCATAAGCCGACACTGTATATCTCTGACTACTTCGAGCGTTATCGAGATCAGTATTATTCTGCACTTTCACTGGTTAAGGAAAATAATGACATAGAGCACTGGATCCGTTTCTTTCTGAGTGGAGTAATGGAGACGGCCAAGAAGGGAAGGGAAACCTTTGAGAAGATTATTGACCTGCGAGCTAAATACGAAATAGCTATTGATCAGCGACTTGGTATCAAGCGCCAGAAAGCAGCCAAAGAATTGCTCGCAAAGCTTTTTTCTCGGCCAGTCGTGACAGTCAAAGATATGAGTGAGATGATGAATGTAACCTTTCAGACAGCCAGTATCTTTGCTAAGGAATTAGAAGAGGCGGGTCTTCTTAAGGAAAAGACAGGGTTCTCCAAAAATCGTATATTTTATCTCCATGAATATCTAGATCTCTTTACCTCATAAACCAAAACAACTATGGAAAATTTCAATCAAAAAACCTCAATGATCTGGAATATCGCTGATATCCTTCGTGGTGGCTGGAAACAGCATGAATACCAGGATGTCATTTTGCCGTTGGTAGTACTCAAACGTTTGGACTCTATTCTTTCTCCCACCAAGAGCAAGGTACTTGAGCAGTACAATGCATACAAGGGTAAGGTCAATGTAGACCCAATTCTCAAGGGTGTTTCAGGTGTTGGTTTTTATAATTCTTCACCGTATGATTTTGAAAAACTGACCGAAGAGCCTACGCAGATAGCCAAGAACTTCAAGTCATACCTCAACGGCTACAGTGAGAATATCCGAGATATTTTTGAGAAGTTTGATTTCAATAAGCAGCTTGAGCGACTTTCAGGAGGCAATATTCTTTTTTATGTCATCCAGGAACTCAACAAAGTAAATCTTCATCCTGATGTGGTAGATAACCATGAAATGGGAATGATATTTGAGAGCTTATTGCAAAAATTTTCTGAAATGTCCAATGAAACCGCAGGAGAGCACTATACACCAAGAGATGTGATTCGCCTGATGGTGGAGATCCTTTTTGCTCCAGACAAAAAAGCACTCAAAGTACCGCATGTTATCAAGACCGTTTACGATCCGGCCTGTGGCACAGGAGGTATCCTAACAGTTGCCAAAGACTATATCTCCGAAGCCATCAATAGCGAGGCAGATATTTATCTCTATGGTCAAGAACTCAACTCGGTGACATACGCCATGGCCAAGTCAGATATGCTGATCAAGGGTGAAAATCCAGATCTTATCCGTGGAGGAGAGAGGGACCATTCTAAAGCTAGTACTCTTTCTAATGATCAATTTTTTGGCGAAGTGTTTGACTATGGTATTAGTAACCCTCCCTATGGAGTGGATTGGAAAAAAGATAAAGACGTCGTAGAACGTGAAGCTACACGAGGATTTGCGGGAAGATTTGGTGCGGGTACGCCACGTATTTCAGATGGGCAACTTCTTTTCCTAGAGCATCTTGTTTCTAAGATGCGTCCAGTAGAAGATGGAGGGGCGCGAGTAGGTATTGTCCACAATGGCTCGCCACTTTTTACAGGGGATGCTGGAAGTGGAGAAAGTGAGATCCGACGCTGGATCCTGGAGAAGGATTATCTTGAGGCTATCGTAGCTCTACCAGATCAACTTTTCTATAATACAGGGATCAATACCTATCTCTGGTTTGTGACCAATCGCAAATCCAAAGACCGCAAAGGCAAGGTGCAGCTGGTAGACGGACGTACTTACTATCAGAAGATGCGTAAGAGTCTTGGCAGTAAGCGTCATGAGATAGATGAACCTGGCAGGGCGGCTATCCTCAAGCTCTATGAAGATAACCAAGAAAATGAGTTTTCTAAGATATTCAACACTACGGACTTTGGCTACCGACAGATCACTATCGAACGACCACTTCGACTCAATTTTCAGGTGAGCCAAGAACGTATAGAGCTCGTGAAGGAGATAAAAGCTTTTGAGAAACTCAAACCAGCAGAACAAAATGAAATCATTGAGAGCTTGGCAAGTTTTCCGGATAAGAGCCTGTTCTTGGAAAGAGATGTATTCTTAAACGTATTTGATAAGCATACTAAGTCACTCAAGCTCAGTGCGCCACTCAAGAAAGCTATCTTGAGCGCTCTTTCCGAGCGTGACGAAGAGGCTGAGATTTGCCGAGACAAAGATGGTAATCCAGAGCCAGATAGTGAGCTTCGGGATTATGAAAACGTACCATGGGGAGTAGATATCCATGAGTATTTCCAGAAAGAAGTGCTTCCGTATGTATCGGATGCCTGGATCAATGAATCCGTGAGGGATCACAAGGACAATCAGATAGGGAAAGTAGGGTATGAAATTCCTTTCACTCGATTTTTCTATAAGTATGTAGCTCCGAGAGCCTTGCCAGAAATAGAAGGGGATATAGAAAAAATTGAGAACGAGCTTTCGGATTTACTTCAAAAGTTATAGAAAATATCTTTCAATCTAACATTATGAAAGCCAGTCAAATCAAACTAAAAACAAGTCTCAAGCCGTATCCGGAGTACAAGGATTCTGGTATTGATTGGATTGGAAAAATCCCCAAAGATTTCAATGTAATTACTCTCAATAAAGTTCTTGATTATGAACAACCGGGTCCGTATATTGCAGAGTCTATTAGCAGGATTGAAGAAGAGGGTATGATTCAAGTTTTGACTGCTGGGAAAGGGCTAATTATTGGCTATACTGATGATAAGAATGGTATTTTTCTGAAACAGCTGCCTGTAATAATTTTTGATGACTTTACAACGAGTAAGCAATTTATTTCGGGGCCGTTTAAAGTTCGCTCTAGTGCTATGAAAATTTTAAAACCTAGAAATTTTCAGAAGGAAAACTTAAAATATCTCTATTATTGTATGAAGGTATTAGGTTTTCAACCACTTGAACACAATAGGCATTGGATTTCTATGTATAGGCACGTGTATATTCCATATCCCTCTTATTCTAATCAAGAAAAGATAGTCCGGTATCTGGATGAAAAAACGGAATTGATTGATCAGATTGCTGAGAAAAAGAAAAGGCTCATCGAGCTTCTAAAAGAAAAAAGAACTGCGATCATCAACCAAGCCGTGACCAAAGGTCTCGACCCCAATGCAGATCTTGTAGATTCTGGTATTGATTGGATTGGCGAAATTCCAAAGGATTGGAAGGTTGAGAAGATAAAATTCATTGCGCCTCAAAGAAATCAGCGAATTTTATTGGATACATTGAATAATAAAAATTATGTAGGTTTGGAAAATGTCGTTAGCTGGACGGGACGTTTCGTTGAGAGTGAAAATGAAACCCAGCTTGAGAGTGTGGTAAATATTTTTGAAAAAGGTGATGTACTATTTGGAAAGTTGCGACCGTATTTAGCCAAAGTCTTTACTCCAAGTAAAGATGGGGTATCTTCTGGAGAGCTACTAAGTCTTATTCCAGATCCTAAAAAAATTATCCAAAAGTTTCTATTTTATAGGTTGATTAGTAAAGATTTCATTAAGCTTATAGATGACTCAACTTATGGAACTAAGATGCCAAGGGCAAACTGGGATTTTATAGGCAGTCAGTTTATAGGATTTCCTTTAACCTCAGATCAGAAAAATATAGTAGAATATTTAGACAAAAAAACAGAAGTAGTTGATCAAATAATTAATATGGCAGAGTCTTCTATAGGAAAACTAAAAGAACTTAAATCATCATTAATTTCTAATGTTGTAACTGGTAAAGTGCGGATTTTATAACTATATGCAGAAGTTCTTCATCTGGGCAAAATTTTTGGTAAAAAAAGCATGGACAGTAATTGTAGTTGTCTCGGTGGTTTTTGGTTTTTATGCTTATTTTCATGAGAAAGTTCCGAATGTTAAGTTTACTGTGGTTGGCGATCCTAATGTTTTTGATGTTTATAAATCTGTTAGTGATTTAGAAATTTTCTTTCGAGAAAAAAATATCGAAAAAGAAAATTTAAATTTGAAGATCTATACTATTAAGGTTGAAAACAATGGAGAATCTGATGTTCTAAAGGCATCGTATGATGATGGCTTGCCTTGGGGTTTTTCAGTAGTTAATGGTGAAATTGTTAGTGAGGTCAGAGTTGTTGGTGGAAATTCTGATTATTTGAATTCTAGTATAAATCCAAAAATTGTAGATGGAAAAGTTGAATTTGATAGGGTTATTTTTGAACATGGAAAATATTTTGTATTAGAGTTTCTCGTTTTGCATAGTAAGGCAGAGAGACCATCTTTGAATACTTTTGGAAAAATTGCAGGTATCGATAAGTTTCTTGTTTTTAGAGAGCTTCAGCCAGCACAGGGATCAATATGGAAACAGTTGCTTGGTGATGGTGGTTTTGTGATTCATATAGCTAGGCTTATCTTGTATACATTTGTATTTATAGTACTTCTGGTAGGTGTAATTTTTAGTGTTGATTTTTACAGTAAGGTAAAAACAAAAATACAGGAAAACAAAAGGGATAAGAGGTTTAAAGAGTATCTTGCAAGGGAGCCAATTCTAAACCAGGATTTAGTTTTATTTTTGAATAACTTGTATGTTAAGAATGATGTTACTGGTTTGAAAAAGTTTAGAAATGAACTTAAGGATGAAGCAGGTTTAATTGCTAGTATTGAAGCTTTCAAAAAGGTAGAATATACAAAAGATCCTTTTAAGGAAAATTATTTTATTGTAAGTGGAGATTATTTGATTCACAGTTATTTTAATAAAGATTTATTGAAAGCTCTGATTATAAACGATGGAAAGACTAAAAAAATGGACCCATCTTTGAAAGTAGAATTAAATAAAATTATTCCTTATATGAATAAACTGAAATAATTGTATGCCTACCAATACCAAGGAAATCGGATTTGAAGAATTTATAGAGTCACAGCTGGCTGATGTTCATCGGTACCAGGTACGTGTGGCTAGCCAGTATGACAAGACTTTGTGTATGGATACAGAGCTTGTTTTGGATTTCATCAGAGAGTCACAGCCGGATGAATGGCAGAAGCTCGTTGCTCAGTATGGAGCAGAGGCAGGGGAGCAGTTTCTCGAGCGTTTGGACAAGGAGATCACTGAGAGAGGGCTCTTGGATGTGCTTCGGACAGGAGTACGAGACAGAGACGCGAGTATTAGTCTTGCCTATTGGCAGCCAGCGAGCGGTATGAATGCCGAGACCAAGCGAGCATATGAGTCC
>CAZLQC010000047.1:0-5965 GCA_964561695.1 uncultured Bdellovibrionales bacterium | reverse complement strand
ATCTCGACGGTGACGGGTATGTCTTTGCTTTGGGAGCGCCATAACAGTAAAAAATGATAAATGATTAAGGGTGATATTTACCCTTAGTTAAGTATCTTTGTTCGGAAACAAAAAACTACTTTTGTTTCGCTCACTTCAGATAATTAATAACAATCACAATCTAACACGCTTACCGAGTTTTAGCAACCCCGCTCCCTCGTTTGGGTTTCAGGTCTCGTTCAAAGCGTTTATTAGCGTTTTCTGGTAGGGCGAGTTTGACAGGCTTGAAGGAGATTCGATGGATGGGCGTGGGACCATGTTTCCGAAGGGCATCCATATGTACCTTGGTACCGTAGCCTTTATGCTGAGCAAAACCATACTGGGGATAGAGGGCATCATACTTATCAAGCATCCGATCCCGAGTCACTTTGGCGATGATAGAGGCGGCTGCTATAGAGCGTACTGTACTATCACCACTCACCACCGCTTCCTGTGAACCGCTGTAGCTTGGGAGAAGCTGATTACCATCAAGAAGCAGATGAATCTCTGGCAGGTCTTTGGGGAGCTGTCTCTTGAGATCAGTGAGGGCCGCCTTCATGGCCAAGAAGGTAGCCTGAAGGATATTGACCCGGTCAATAGTCTCAGCATTGACTATCCCCACCCCGACATAGAAATGCTCACTCACCAAATCAAAAGCCTGCTCACGCTGTTTCTCTGACAACTTCTTGGAATCACGGATAAGGGTAAAGGCTTTGGTCAACTCTAAGGGATAGCTGAAATCAGGGTGCTTATACACCACAGCCGAAGCCACGACGGGACCAGCTAGCGGTCCACGACCAGCTTCATCCACTCCCACTGGGAGCAGATGAAGCTCATCCCGACAGGTGCGTTCTTTTTCAAAAGTTGGGAGTTCCATACCCGGTGGTACTATTTCAAGTTATTAAATTTGATACTTCCCTTATGACAATACTCATAAACAGTGTCTCTAATGCATCTTTTTCATCAAATCTCTCAAAACCACGCTTGAAATTGTCACACCGGGCATAGCTCTAGTATAGCGCATTTTAGAGAAGTCTCTTTTCTGCTATACTCTATATATAATCTTCCCTGCATATGCCATAGGTCTACCCTGGCTACTGAGGGACTACCAATTCAATGTCAAACTTCAAATTTCAAATTTCAAAAGTCCGCTCTTTAAGATTACCTCTTACGGGCGGTTTTTTAATGAAAAAATTAAAGGGTAAAGTTTAAAAAATACAAAATCTTTTCATTTTTCATTTTTATATTTCAATTTCCCAATATGTCTTTCGTTCATCTCCATACTCACTCTCACTATTCTCTCCTCACGGCTCTACCCAAAATAGAGGATCTTCTTGATGAAGCCAAAGCCCTTGGCATGAAGGCTATTGCCCTCACTGACACCAGCGCTATGTATGGCGCCGTCGAATTCTATATCAAGGCCAAAGAATACGGCATCAAGGCTATCATAGGAACAGAAATTTTTGTTTGCAAAGATCTTTATAGCAAAAATAATACTGCCGAAGATCGGCGTCGTCACCAGCTGGTCCTTTTGGCCGAAAACGAGGTCGGTTACAAGAACATGATGAAAATCATTTCTATTGCCCAACTCGAAGGTTTTTACTACAAGGCCCGGGCCGATAAGAAACTCCTCAAAGAACACTCCGAAGGTCTGATCGCTCTATCAGGATCACTTCAGGGTGAAGTACCTTCAGAACTCCTTTACGGTAATTACGAGCGAGCCAAAGAAATCGCCCTTGAGTATAATACTCTCTTTGGACAAGACAACTTCTTTCTTGAGCTCGGCCCTCACCTCGATAATGAGAACCAAATCACTGTCAATCAAGGACTCATCCAAATCTCTCACGAAACCGGTATTCCCCTCGTTGCTGCCTGTGATGTCCACTACATCAAACGTGAGCATGCTGAAATCCAAGATATTCTTCTTTGTATCCGTGACAACAAGAAAGTCACTGACCACGAACGTTTCAGTATGCGTGGTCTAGATCTCTCTATGCGCTCTCCCGATGAAATGGCCGAGCTCTTTGAGGCTATTCCTGAAGCCATCACCAATACTGAACGTATTGCCGAAAGAGTCCACTTCAAATTACAAACTGGTGAAAATCACCTCCCTTCATTTCCCCTGCCTGATGGTGTGACGGCTGATCAGCTCCTGCGTGAGTTTTGTGATAAGGGTCTTCTCAAGCGTTATCCTGACCAGAGCCTCCTCACCGAAGAACATCACACTCGTCTTGAGTATGAACTCTCCATTATCGAGAGTACCGGTTTCGCGTCGTACTTCCTTATCGTGCAAGACTTCGTCAACTGGGCCAAAGACAACGGCGTAGTGGTAGGTCCTGGTCGCGGTTCAGCGGCTGGTTCTTTTGTCGCCTATCTGACTGGTATCACCGATCTTGATCCTATCAAATACGACCTGCTCTTTGAACGTTTCCTCAATCCTGAACGTATTTCCATGCCTGACGTCGATATGGACTTCGCTGACAACCGTCGTGATGATGTCTTAAACTACGTCCGCTCCAAATACGGTAACGACCACGTTGCTCAAATCATCACCTTTGGAACCATGGCAGCTCGGGCCGCTATCCGTGATGTTGGTCGCGCTCTCGGCTATCCCTATGACATTTGTGACAAGACGTCTAAGATGATTCCTATGTTTACTTCTATCAAGAAAGCCCTTGATGAAGTACCTGAATTCAATAACTGGTATGAAAGCAGTGCTGATGTCAAAAAACTCATCGATGCCGCCATGACCGTAGAAGGTCTTTGTCGTCATGCCTCCATGCATGCCTGTGGTGTAGTCATCACTGAAGAGCCTGTTACCGAATACACTCCGCTACAGCGTGTCTCTGGGTCTCGTGAGGGTGTGGTCACCCAGTACGCCGCTAGCACCAAGGCTAACGCTGTTGAGAAAATCGGTCTCCTCAAAATGGACTTCCTGGGATTGAAAAACCTCACCATCATCCAAAACACTCTCCGCATAGTCCGTAAGACTCGTGGCATGGAAATCAACATTGAAGATATTCCTCTCGATGACGACCTGACTTACAAGCTCCTCCAGGATGCCCACACAACCGGTATTTTCCAGCTAGAAAGTGCTGGTATGAAACGCTATCTCAAGCAACTGAAGCCCACTGTCTTTGAAGACATCATTGCTATGGTAGCTCTCTACCGACCCGGGCCCATGGAGTACATTCCTGATTTTATTGGAGGTAAACACGGTACCCTTGAGGTCAAATACCTCCATCCTATTCTCGAACCAATTCTCCAAAACACCTACGGTGTGGCTGTCTACCAAGAGCAACTCATGCAAATCGCTCGTGACCTGGCCGGCTTTACCCTTGGTGAAGCTGACGTTTTGCGTAAAGCGGTGGGTAAAAAAATCAAAGCCCTCGTTGATGAACAAAAAGTAAAATTTGTTGAAGGCTGTATCGCCACTGGTGTGGGTAAAAGTATCGGTGAAAAAGTTTTTTCTTTCATCGAACCATTTGCTGGTTATGGCTTCAACCGTTCCCATGCCGCCTGCTATGCCTTGATTGGATATCAGACAGCCTACCTCAAAGCCCACTACCCGGCTGAGTTTATGGCCGCTCTCCTTACCAGTGATCAGGGTAATATCGATCGCATAGCCATTGAAGTTCATGAAGCTCGTGAAATGGGTATCGAGGTCCTTCCACCTGACGTCAATGAAAGTTTTGAGGAGTTTGCCGTTGTCCCTGAAGACAATCATCCAGCCGGTGGACGTATTCGTTTTGGATTGAATGCCGTCAAAAACGTTGGTCATGTGGTGGCCCAAGAGATAGTAGAGGAACGGAAACGCAATGGCAAATATCCAACTCTCGAGTCCATCACTGAGCGTGTCCAAACTAAAGACCTTAACAAAAAATCAGTTGAAGCGCTTATCAAGGTTGGTGCTTTCGATCGGTTCGGTGAACGCAATCAACTTCTCATGAGTGCGGATGCTATTCTGAAACATTCCAAAAACAGTAGATCTCTCCTGGAAAATCACACCAATAGCCTCTTTGGAGATATGCCACTTCCAGAGAGCAAAATAGTTATCGCTGAAGCAACCCCTTCTACTAAGAAAATGCGTCTTGCCTGGGAAAAAGAACTCCTTGGTTTGTACGTGAGTGATCATCCTGTGGCTGAATACCAAGCCTATCTCAATACTCGCGCCACCCCCATTGCTGAACTCGAAAAAGTCACTCCGGGTAGAAGTGTCACTATAGGTGGGGTCATAAGTTCAGTCAGACGAGTCCTTACCAAAACCGGTAGCACGATGTTTTTTGTCGGTATCGAAGATATGACTGGTCAAACAGAAGCGCTGGTCTTTGGTAAGACAGCAGAGGCTACTGAAAGTCTATGGGTGGAAGATGAGCTCATTCTTATGCGCATCAAAGTCAATCAGAAAGACGGCTCCGTCCGTATTATTGCTGAGGGTGGTGAAAAAATGCGACCTGAGACCCTTACCCAATTCAGTCGCCAGGAAGCCACTCGTAACAGTATCGCCAAAGACATGGCTAGTCGAGCCGTTCCTGTCCAAAATAAGCTTGAAGTAACTATCGATTCACAGGCACCAAGTACCGTCATTGAAGAGTTGTCACAAATCTTGAAAAAAGCCTCACCGGGCAGAGAAAAAGTATCCGTTCTGATATCTGGCCAAAGTATCCAAACAGCCTTTTCTGTCATCAGAAGCGAGGAGCTGGTCTCCCAAATCAAAGCCCTCTCTGGGGTCAAAAAAGTTCTCTAAGGCAGATCCCCAGTCTTTACCAAAAAGACAAAGTATGCCACACTTCCTTCCTATGGAAAACACTCCCAAAACTATTGTCATCCTTGGTCCGACGGCTTCTGGTAAGTCGGCTTTAGCTATCGAGCTAGCTCGTACAGTTAATGGAGAAATTATCTCTGTTGATAGTCGGCAGGTTTACCGAGGAATGGACATTGGTAGTGGCAAAGTGACCAAAGCCGAACAAAAACAAGCCAAACATCACCTACTCGATATGGTTGACCCCAATACTGACTATAATGTCACTGATTTTCTCCGTGATGCTATATTGGCTGAAACAGCTATTCGCACCCAAGGCAAAACACCTATCTTCTGTGGTGGTACGGGTTTTTGGATGCAGGCCTATATGGAACATCAGTCCTTTCCTGGAGTAAAACCTAACCCAGAACTTCGTGAAAAACTCCGAGCTTATTCTGTAGATGAACTCTTCGCAATGGTAAAAGAAAAAGATCCAGAGCGGGCCCAGACTATTGACCGTAAGAACCCTCTCCGTCTTATCCGAGCTCTAGAGATTATTGAGGTTCTTGGCAAGGTGCCTCCTACTGATCATGTCAAAATCAAGAATGAAGACTATACTATCTTGGCTCTCAATCCCGATAAGAAAAAACTGGAAATTAAAATCCGCAATCGTCTCAAAGAACGTTTCAAACAGGGTATGGTCAAAGAGGTAGAGGGCTTGGTGAAGTCTGGCGTAAGCTATAAGCGTCTCGAAGCTCTTGGTCTTGAGTACAAGTATATCGCCATTTTTTTGCAGAAAAAAATGCGGCGTAATGATATGGAAGTAGAACTTCTGCGTGAAATCCTTCGCTACGTCAAACGCCAGATGACCTGGCTCAAACGCATGGAAACCCAAGGCTGGCAGATCAACTGGATCAAAGATGCTGACGAAGCTCTGAAATTCCTATAAAAAAAACTCTCCTAAGCGGAGAGTTTTTCTTTTAGCATTTCTTGGACCATTTGCGGGTTGGCTTTACCTTTCGTCTCTTTCATCACTTGTCCCATAAGAAACTTGAGAGCATTTTCCTTGCCTGCCTGGTAGTCTACTACCGACTGTTCATTGGCAGTCATGACATCTATCACAGCTTTTTCAAGAGCTTCTGTATCGTTGACTTGGCCCAAATTCAATCTATCAATTATGTGTGAGGGATCAGTGTCACCATCACT
>CAZLQC010000046.1:0-6125 GCA_964561695.1 uncultured Bdellovibrionales bacterium | reverse complement strand
TGCTATAATAAGGCATAAAACACTTCTGCTTATGTCTTTCTGGTCTAACAAAAGAAGGGTTTCTTCACTCGTAAAGCCAGAGTCTCCTCTTCAGGCCAGGCTTCGCTCTTGGAATTGGAAGAAGATTAATCGTAATGTCGCTATTGCTTGTGGTCTTATTGTCATCCCGCTCTTTGGACTATTTCTCTATATAGCCAAAGACTTACCAGAGGCTGGTAACGTCAACAAGCGTTTTGTGGCTGAGTCAACCAAGATCTATGATCGCACCGGCACCCACATTCTCTATGAAGTACATGGTGAAGAAAAACGTACGGTTATTCCTTTTGATCAGATTCCTGAGACCGTCCGAGCGGCGGCTATTTCTCTTGAAGATCAGGGCTTCTACCATCACTTTGGTCTCAAACCAACCGCTATTCTGCGCGCAGCCCTCAAAGACATCATTACTTTTGATGCCGCCCAAGGAGGCTCTACTATTACTCAGCAGTTCGTCAAAAACTCTCTTCTCACCAATGAGCGAACTTTCACGCGTAAAATAAAAGAAGCTATTCTTTCTATTGAACTAGAGACGCTCTTCACTAAAGATGAGATTCTCGCTATGTACCTCAATGAAATCCCCTATGGCCAAAATGCCTATGGTATTGAGGCAGCAGCTCAGACCTACTTTGGTAAGTCTGCTAAAGACCTCACTCTTGATGAAGCAGCACTTTTGTCCGCGCTTCCTCGAGGAACCACATACTACTCTCCTTATGGAAGTCATCCTGAACGCCTCATTGGTCGCAAGGAGTACGCCCTCCATCAGATGGCTGAGTTGGGCTACATAACCCCTGAACAGGCTCAGGCAGCTATCGATACCCCTACCCTTGATAAGGTCTTACCTCAAAAAGACATTATTGCGGCGCCTCATTTTGTGATGTATGTCAAAGACTACCTACAGGAGAAATATGGTGATCAAGCTATCGAGCAGGGTGGCTATAAAGTAATTACTACTCTTGATTGGGAAAAGCAACAAATTGCTGAGGAGGCAGTAAGAGAGGGTGCTAAGAACAATGTCTCTTGGAATGCCAGCAATGCCGCTCTTGTAGCTATGGATCCAAAAACCGGCCAGATTCTTTCTATGGTTGGATCTAAAGACTACTTTGATGAGTCTATCGATGGGCAAGTTAATGTTGCTACTCGAGACCGTCAACCAGGCTCCTCTTTCAAACCCTATGTGTATCTAACTGCTTTTACCAAAGGTTATCTCCCTGAGACTATGTTGTATGATGTGGAAACTGAGTTTGATACTGGTGATGGTAAGGGTTATAAGCCAGCCAACTACAATGGTCAATTCAATGGCCCTATCCCCATGAAAAAGGCTCTCGGAGGATCCCTTAACATCCCCGCTGTCAAAACCCTCTACTTAGTTGGTGTGAAAGACGCTATCAAATTAGCCAAAGACCTTGGTATTCAGGGTCTCAATGACCCTGATCGTGTTGGCCTTTCCTTAGTTCTTGGTGGTGGAGAAGTACAACTCCTTGATCACGTCAATGCCTATGGGACCCTCGCTACCGGAGGAGTCCGTCATGATAAGGTCTCTATTCTGAATATTAAAGATGTAAATGGAGAGATCGTTGAGGAATATCAAGAAAAACCTGGTGAGCGAGTCGTTGAAGAAAAATATGTTGCCATGCTCGACTCTATTCTTTCTGATAACAGTAACCGTGCTTGGGTGTTTGGAGATAACTCACCACTCCGCTTTGAAAGTCGCCCAGTTTCAGCTAAAACAGGTACCACTAATGAATTTCGTGATGGCTGGACTATGGGCTACACCCCTAACCTCGTTGTTGGTGTTTGGGCTGGTAATAATGATAACAGTCCCATGAAAGAAGGTGCTGATGGAGTCAATGTTGCCGCCCCTATCTGGAGAGCTTTTTTTGAAAAAGCTATCTCTAACTACAGTAAAGAGGATTTTCCTTCTTATAATCCTGACGACTATATTGGTGATGGTGAAGGAAAAACCAATAAACCCATGCTAAATGGTAAACTTGAGGAGGAAAAAGATCTCAAAGTTTGTGAAATCCCCAAAAAAAATACTTACTGTCTCGCCAACAAGTACTGTCCTGACGATAAAGTGAAGAAAAAAGATTTTGCCAGTACCCATGATATTCTTCACTATGTTGATCGTAAGGACCCTCTAGGAAGCAAGCCTGAAAAACCAGAAAGTGACCCTCAGTATAAGAGATGGGAAGAGGCTGTAGAGAAGTGGTATTCCAAAGAGGATAAAAAGTCTGAGAATGTACCAACTGATGAATGTGATGAAGATGATTTTGGAAGCTACGAACCATCTGTCAAACTCACCCTTTCAGGTTCTGTTAATTCTTCTACCCTTTCTCTAAGTGCCAAAGTTGACGCTCCTTATGGGGTAAAAAAAGTAACCTACTTTGTTGATGGTGATTCTGTAAAATCCACCTCAGATAAGCCATATTCTGCAGAATACGGTCTTCCTAATTCAAAAAATAATAAAACCATCACTGTTAAAGTTGAGCTTGAAGACACTAATGGCAATACCTCTTCTGACTCACAAGAGGTTAAGGTGAGTTTTTAAGATTTTCAAATGAGCGCTGGGTCAAAACGATATCGGAAAGGTATTCTCCCTCCAGAGTCTTATTGGTTTTTTGTACCAACTTTTCTTTGTGTAGCAAGATTTCATTGGCCCAGAGCGATGTTTTGGGTTTGATATATAACTTTTTTTCATAAACCCGCAAAGGCTCTACACTTTCCTCTCCCTTTGGTCCGTATAAATCACGAAAAGCCTTCTTAAAAACAAAGAAGATAGTTTTCTCATCAAGTGAGGGCTCTGTATTTTTTACTATTAGTTTCTTCTTCTCTTGAAAAAGATCTCCTATATTACGCATATTCTTTACGGATAGGCATCATGACATACACATAGGTTGTCTCTGAAACTTCTTCTGTAGAAATAGCCTGAAAGGTAGTTGGACTTGAGGGAGTGTTAGCAGAAAAAAGAATCTTCTTTTCTGTAAAAGCTCCTAACCCTTCAATAAGATAGCGCGGATTAAAGACGAGTGTTAGTGGTTCTGTGCCAGCTAGAAAGTCTCCCTCTAAAACACTCTGATTTTCACCAACCTCTTGTGAGCGAGCAATGACTGTACAGCTTTTATCTTCAGGGTTAAGTACAAGAGCTATCTCTCCGGCTGTATAAGAAGAAAGGGTGCTTGCTATTTTAAGAGAACGAGTCAGTGCGTCCTTCTCAAGAACCACTTTTGTTTTTAGATTAGATGGGATAATTTGCTTGTAATCTGGAAATTTTCCATTGATAACTCGTGACACGATCTGGATATTACCCAACTCAAAGAAAAGTTGATTTTCTTCGAGAGCCATCTTTACCTCATCAACTTCACCCCCTAAGGATCGGCTAATTTCCTGAAGAGTTTGAGTGGGAATAATAAGTGAGGTGTATTGTTCGTTGTTTATTAGGGCTTTTGTATAAGGAATAATCTCTTCTGCTAAACGAAAACTATCTGTTGCGGCTAAAGAAAGTTGATTTTCTTCAAAAAGAAATTGCACGCCAGTAAGTTCAATTCTCGATTCATTAGTGCTTACACAAAACAAAAGTCTTCCAAGAGCACTCCTAATACTCTGAGCTGGTAGAGTAAGTGGGTATTCCTTTTTGTAATGAGGGATAATTGGAAAATCTTTTCCATCAAGTACCTTAATTTTCATCTCTGAAGCCCCTCCTTTAATAAAAAGGTGTCTATCCTTCACCTCTAACTCCAAAACCTCACCACTTGGCAAATTTTGGACAAATTGGGAGAGTATACGAGCAGGTACCGCTATCTTCCCCTCTGTTTCTATTTTTGCCCCCACATAGACCAAAATACCTATCTCTAGGTTGGTGGCAGATATCTTAAGGCGCCCTTTTTCTGTCTCAAAAAGGAAATTACTAAGAATAGGAAGTGAGCTTTGTTTTCCCACTACTCTATCAAGAGCGCTGAGGGCTTGAAGAAGGTTCTCTTGAGTACAGATGACTTTCATATAAGAAGTATTAAGTAGATTATTTAAAAAATAGTTATTATTTATTAGTGGTCTGTATAACTGGATAACTCACCTAAAACCTTTATTAGTGGGATAAAAAAGTGTTTGAGTGATTACTTTAAGAATGAAAAGTTATTTTTATTTAGGTCTTCTAAGGAAAAAAGAGGAGGAAGTGAGTATTCTTTTGTTTTTATCTACATATTTACCACTAGGTATACAGAGAATAAACTCTCTTATACAAACATATCCACTAGGTAACATAATAGAGGCGCTCTTTTATTTGAGAGAGTTCTTCTTTTATTTTACGAGAGGATTCTTTTTGGCTTTGAATTTTTTCATATGCATGAAGAATGGTAGTGTGGTCTCTTCCACCCAAAAGATCTCCAATAGAAGAAAATGGGGTGGAGAGTTCTTGGCGGAGAAGGTACATAAGAATTTGTCGGGGATGAGAGATCTCTTTCTTACGACCCTTCTTAATAAGTTCTTCTCGAGAAACAGAATAGTAGTCACAAATAGTTGAAAAAACACTCTCTATAGAGATATTTTTACGGTTTTTTTCAAGAAGTTCATTAAGAATTTTTTCAGTATTACTACGGTTGGCGGGTATTTTTCGAAAATCACAATAAGCGACAACCCTATTAAGAGCTCCTTCAAGCTCACGAACATTCTGGTTGATATTCTGAGCAATATAACGAAGAGCCTCTTCTTCAACAAAAACACCTCGTTCAGATACTTTAGAGCTGAGAATAGCAATACGGGTTTCTAGGCTTGGTTGGCTGATATCAGTAATCATACCACCCTCAAAACGTGAACGAAGGCGCTCCTCAAGGGTGCCGATAGCTTTTGGGGGGCGATCGCTTGAAATAACAATTTGTTTATTAATTTGGTAAAGGGCGTTAAAGATGTGAAAAAATTCATGTTGCGTTTTTTCCCTACCAGAAAGAAATTGAACATCATCAATAATAAGAAGGTCCATTTGTTGGTAATATTCCTTAAAAAGGTCTATTTTTTGATTTTTAATAGAGTCCACAAGCTCTGTAGTAAAACGCTCCGAAGTTATATATTTAATGCGTTTTTCGGGGTTATTCTTCATAACCTCATTACCTATAGACTGGAGGAGGTGAGTTTTTCCAAGACCAACTCCACCATAAATGAAGAGTGGGTTATACAAAGTTCCTAAGCTTTGAGAAACAGCATGACAAGCGGCGTGAGCCAATTCATTATTTTCCGCCACGATATAGTTTTCAAAAGTATAGCGAGAGTTAAGACTGCTTTCATGGAAGACCTCTTGCTGTAGGGAGATGTTGCTGGCTGTAAAAGAAGGTTTTTCAATAATTTTTTTACGCACAAAAGAAGTGGCTTCTCTTGGAATAGCGGCATCAATAGAGCGAGGAAGATTTTGAGTATTGGTTCCATCTGGAAGAGCAATCATGCAGCGCATGTGTTGTATAGAGGGGTCAAGAGAGCGCAAAGCCTTTAATATATGACTATTGTACTTGTTTTCTAACCACTCCTTAGCGAAACCATTTGGTACACCAATAACAACTTTCCCCTGATTGATCTCTATAAGGGAGGTATTTTTGAACCAAGTAATAAAGTTGGCTTTTGAAAGAGAAAGCTCTATTTGGCCTAAAACAGCTTTCCAAAGCTCTTCATTCGTCATATCGAAAGAGTGATTAAGTGGATAGTGGCAAGTGAATCAAATTATAACATGTGGATAACTTTAGTACGAGGCTTAAAATAAACCTTTTTGTGTATAGTCGGTGGATAAATAGAAAAAATACCGCCCTGTTGACTAATTCCCTATTTTTTTATACAATCGAGAGACGTTTTGCAATTTTAGAAGACGGAATATTTTATTGTATGAAAAGAACATACCAGCCTAAAAGTAGAAAAAGAGCCCGAAGACATGGCTTTTTGAAACGAGCCAGTACTCCAGGGGGGAGAAATGTGCTTCTTTCAAGGCGTCGAAAGGGACGAACTAAGCTTACTGCCGTCTAGCAAATATGCTAAAAAAAGCCTTTAGGTTAAAGAAAAAAGAGGATTTTGGAAAGGTTTTTCGCTTCGGAAAACCTCTTTTTTTTAAGCCATAT
>CAZLQC010000045.1:0-6291 GCA_964561695.1 uncultured Bdellovibrionales bacterium | reverse complement strand
GTGAGCTATAGTTTCTCTGAAATTCGACTACGTTTCATTGTGCATTAGTTGCTTGAGTCAATTATAGCATAAGAACTATAATAATGCAAGTTTACCCCGTGAAACCGCTTTAGCGCTGACAAAGTCAGGTTTCATGGGGTCATCTCATTCAATAGGAAAGTCGAGTTGCTCCTCTGGGATACCAAGCGTTCTGCCGTATTCTAGAGCTGTTTTCCAAGTTTCCTTTTTAGTAGAGTCTATATCAAATACTCGATCCCTAAAGACTACCTTGATAGTTTTTTCACCAGGAATCCAAAAATGAGTGTACCAAGGACCGTCAGCAAGAGCTTGAGAGATTTGAGTAATCTGGTTAGGCGAGACTAGGACAGAGTGTAGTTTCCAATCACCATCAACCCAGCTTTTTTCTTTGGTGAGGCTGGCTAGAATAGAGGTGTCACGTAGACTGTTTTCTATAATAATTCCTTTGTATACTAAGGCATGTGATGCTTCCAAAAAATCAAACTTAATTATTTTTACCTCAGTTTCTGGAGTCACTTTCTCTCCGTAATACTCATGGTAGGTATGATACATCTCGGTTTCTGAGTTGAATTTTTCATGCCCAATCCAATCAACATCTTCTAAAGCACCGAGAGTCTTTGTATATAAAAGAGTTATTAGGGCAGTGCCAAATTCCTTTCCAGTCTCTTTGTTTATAAAAGTAAGCCGGTCACCTTGTTGTAAGTCTTTATCGTCAAATAGTCTCCAGGTAGAGGTTTTCTCTCCAGTCATTATCCTATCGATAAGATGAGGTGCAAATTTAAGTGATTTCATAGAGTAATACCAAGTTTGTGGAGTTCTTGGAAAAGTCTATGGTTATCGATGAAGCGGATAGGGTGATAGCCCACTTCGGCTGCGGTAGAAAGACTTTTTGGAGAATCATCGATAAAAATAGCTTCTTCTGGGGTAACTCCGAGGGCTTGAAAAGTGCGATGAAAGATTTCTGGATCTGGTTTTTGAAGTCCAACTTCGGATGAAATAATGATGTGATCAAAAAGATCTTCAAGAGTGTGCTTGTTGAGTTTCTTTCTGAGGAGAGAAGTATAGTTACTGAGGAGGGCTATTGGGTAGCCAAGAGCTCTCAGTTTCTGAATGACATCTACGAGCTCAGTATTGAGAACTTTGCCATCTTCAAAAGAATCAATAAACTGAGCTACCTGGGTGACAATAGCTTCCTCTTTAGCAAGATCTCTCACGACCGAGAGGAGGGTTTCTTTTTGGCTTTGATCGTGGATGTTGTTGAGGTGGTTTCTCTCAAAGTAGAGAGTCCGAAAATCATGAATAGGGATACCAGAAAGTGCCGTGATACCTTCGAATAATCCCGGACTCTCTGGTGGAGCCAGTTCTATCACTCCACCGTAGTCAAAGACAATAGCTTTGAATTCTTTCTTGCGCATGTTACCCGGGCAGGATTCGAACCTGCGCATGATAGGACCAAAACCTATTGCCTTACCGCTTGGCTACCGGGTAGAAAATTGTTTTCAACTAAGAAGCTACTTTGCCACCCAGGAGGTTGAGAGCTTGGCTGATGAGGGGGTTATCTAAGTAAGTATTCGTTTCTTCTTGGGGTTCTTCTTTCTCAACTTCTACCTTCAAACCAAGTTTGAACCCTAAAATCCTATCAAAGGCCTCCATGAGTGTCAATTGATTAGCTTTATCATCAAGACGTTCTTTATGAAAAGGATACTTCACACCCAGAGTGACTGTGTTATTCTCGACATTTTTTGGAGTAGCAGTAGAAAGAGCGACTGAGAGGGAAGCGTTGAGTTCTTTGGCAGTTTCCAAGATAGCGTGCCAGTTATCGGTGATATGTGTAAATGAGATAAGAGGGGCTTCTTCATCCGCTACGACGGCTTCACTTTTGACTGCAGGGGTCTCTGGGGAGGCACTTTTCGGTTCTTTTTTAGGTGTAGATTTCTCTTGACCGTCACTACCCGCGCTAATTGTATTTGCAGGTGTTTGTGTCGTAGGAAGAGTTTGTTTTTCAAGAATAGCAATCATTTTGACCAAGGCAATCTCGAAAGGAAGTTCGGGAATGACTGCTTGAGAGCTTGTTTTCTGAGCTTCTGCTAGGATTTCTAGGAGATGCACAACGGCGAGACTGTCTGTGTGAGAAGCAAGCTTCTGAAACTCTACTTGCTGGTCTTTGGTGAGGTCACTTTGTAAGAGTGGTGGTACGGAAGGGCTAGCAGTGAAAAGAAGGAGGTTGCGGAGGAACTGCATGAATCCAGTAATAAGGACACGAAAATCACGACCCTCTTCGCTCAGTCTTCTGACATGAGAGAGAGCGGCTAGGAGTTCACCATGCCCAATGTCGCTAAAGAGTTCAACAAATGTCTCGTGTTTAGCGGTACCGAGGATATCAATAACGAGGTCTTCAGTGATTTTTTTGACCTCGAGTGAGTGAATCTGAGTAAGGAGCGATTCAGCATCACGCATCCCACCTTCAGAGGCGAGGGCAATAACCTGGAGAGCCTTGGGTTCAATAGTCATCTTCTCAGCTTTGGCAATACGCTCGAGCTTTTCGATGATACTGGTTACCGGAAAACGACCAAGATCAAAACGCTGACAGCGCGAAACGATAGTATCAGGCACTTTATGAAGAGCGGTTGTAGCGAGGATAAAAAGAGCGTGTGAAGGAGGTTCCTCAAGGGTTTTGAGGAGGGCATTAAAGGCGCCGATAGAAAGCATGTGGACTTCATCGATGATGTAGACCTTACGAGCGCCAAGGCTCGGAGGGAGAGCAACGGTTTCGCGTAGTTCACGGATATTATCAACACCAGTGTGTGAAGCAGCATCTATCTCAATAATATCCATAGAGCGACCCTCTTCCATCAAGATACAGTGTTGGCATTTACCACAAGGTTCAGCAGATTTGCCTCTATTAAGACAGTTGACTGCCTTGGCAAAGATACGAGCGAGAGTAGTCTTACCAGTTCCACGAGGACCCGTCAACAAATAGGCCTGACCTACTCGATTGAGGGTGAGGGCGTTGGTAAGGGTGGTGACAATATGTTTTTGACCGACAACATCTTGGAAAGTTTTTGGACGGTATTTGCGGTACAGAGTAGACATAAAAAAGTCAAAATGAAAAAGTGAAAATTCAAAATCAAAGCTTCAGACTTTTTGTTTGGAGTCTTTTAACCCTTCAATTTGTATCAATTATACCATACTAAAAACCCCCCCTAAGGAAGAAGGTTTTTGATAGAGGAGACTACTTTTTGAAGACAAAAAATTTGTAGCCAATGAAGTTCCAAACAAGACCAATAATACTTCCCATAGCAGCGCCGACAAGTCCAGCTTGAGCTACGGTGAATGCGCCGGCAGCTGAGAGGGAACCAAAAACAACAGAGGCAATAATGACGTTAATAGCAAAGCCAATCAGGCTGACGAGGAAAAACTGAAAAAATTGGTGGGTAGTTTGGCTCCGATTCTCAGAACCAAAGGTCCAGTATTTGTTCCAAAAAAAGCTATTGATATTAGCGATGATGAAAGAGATGGCTTTATAGAGTGAATAGTAAGTAACTACGAGAGAAGCCATGCTAAACCAGGTTGTCTCTGAGGCATAACTGGCATCAGTGGCTACGAGAATAGTGATAAGAGCAAGCACGCCAATATCAACCAGAGTATTCATAACCCCAATAACAAGGAACTTAGCCAACTGCCACACCAGCGCAACTTTCTTAGCAATAAAAGAAGCTACCATTAGGCCCGCTGGGACACCAATAGCGAAGAAGGGTACGACAAAAAGCCAGACTGTATCATAGAGACTTGGCTTAGCGTTTTTGAGGATAGGGAGGAGAAGTAGACCAATCAAGATACCAGCAAGAAGGCCAAGGAGGTAATCTTTTTTGCCGCCACGATACGATGCCGGAGGGTTAGTTGGTGCGTCCATAGGTTGTGTTTAAGAGTAACGATTAAAAATCTAAAAGATGTAGACTACTTACCTTGGTTTATTTCACGTTCAATTTCCTCCATATCACGTACCCAGTCATTTAGGAGTGATGAGTGAGCAGTTGCGGGTTTGTCAGTACCATGGAGAGAGACGGCAGGAGCTTCTTCAGGAATATCTTCAGCTGGAGCAATGTCTTGTTTCCAAGCATTCATAACACTATGTGCTTCAGAGGCTCGTTCATGATCATTTTTCCAGTCAGCATGAACGCCCTTCTGAATAATGTTTTCGATAGCTGCCCAATTGGAGTCTAGACTGGCTGGTACTACAATAGCTACTTCGTCTCCGGGTTCTGCTTTGAAATAGGTCACAGAGGCCAGAAGAATACGGTAAGGTTTACCGTTAGAGACTACATAGTAGTTGCTGTTTTCATCTTGGGTAACGATACCGAGGGCATGGCGACGCTCGGTAGGGCCAATCTGCTTGTAGAGAAAAGTGCCAGTTCCGGTGATGGTGAGCTTAAGCATATCACCCTCGACTAGTTTTGATTTGGAAGCATAGTTGGCAGGGACTGGGTATTGTTTGCTATCGGTACCAATCATGATCTGACCATCGAAGGTACCCTCAACAACCGTGCCATCGGTTTCTTCACGAGTTTCAAGTTTACGAGGGCGACCAGTCTTTTTCTTTCCCTCGATTTGTAAGAGCATGGCCTTGGCGCTCTGAATAGTTTTCTCAGCACTAAGAACCATTTCACGCAAAGCTTGAATTTTTTGGAGCTGCTCTGTTTCTGATTGAGACTCATGGGTCTCGGGAGCAAGATGCGACATAGAAAATGATTTTTGTTTTTTGATGAATTCTCTCAAGTGTGTGAAACGAAAATGCTTTTTCGTTTCCAGGCGAAAGAGAAGTAACTTATTTTTTTGTCTGCACTTATTATACTGAAATTTTCTACGTCAAGCAAGGTGTAGCAGTCAAGATAATGAGTAGCGACTGGAATTTACACAAAGATATTTGAGAGATGCGCAAAAGGAAGTTGATAGAAAAAACAGCTAGCCACTGAAGGAGGGAAACTGGCAACCCTTGACAAAAACAGGGTTCATGCGGTAATATAAGACGTTGTTAAGTAGCCCCAATTTTATCCATTTTTTGTTTCCCTATGACTGATCAGAAGAAAAAAACTGAAAGTCTCTTACATGCTGGTGTAAACCTGTACGGAGAGACAATGAATGCTTTTTTAGAGCGACTTCCTGAGCGTTCTCAGGCGATTGTCAAAGCTCGTTTTGGTATTGGAGGAGGTAAGGCAAAGACACTCGAAGAAATAGGTAGTCTCTATAGTATTACTCGTGAGCGAGTACGTCAGGTTATTTGCAGTGCTCTTGAACAGTTGAAGAAAGCACTCTTACACGAAGAACAGTTTGCTATTATTACCAAGACTGTTGAATCGACCTTGGCCAAGAAAAATGGTATTATGGTTTCAGATGAGCTCGTTAAAACACTTTCCGGAGGAAACAAAAATGAAGCTGGCGCTATCCTCGCTTTTCTAGAAGCTCTGCCAACTATTCTTTCCGAAAAACTTTCCTCAGATCATGAGAAGGTTTACTTTCTGAAAGATTTTTCACTGGAGCTCTGGCAAGATATGAAAGAGGGAACGAAGGCTATTCTTTCAGATATGAAAGAAACAGTTTCTTCTGAAGAACTCTATGCTCTTTTTACCAAAAAATACGGTAAGAAGTTCTCATATGAGCACTACCTCAACTTTCTCAATGTTGCCAAAGATGTGAAACAAAATGTTTTTGGTCGTTGGGGACTCTCTACGTGGAGTGATATCAAGCCACGAGGTACTCGCGAGAAGGCTTATCTGGTATTGAAGACTGGGGGTAAACCACTCCATTTCCGTGACATTGCTCGTCTTATTGATGAGCATGGCCTTCATACCAAGAAACGCCAAAGTCATCCTCAGACAGTGCATAACGAACTCATTAAAGACAAACGCTTTGTCCTTGTAGGAAGGGGTATCTATGCTCTTTCTGAATGGGGTTACAAGAAGGGGACTGTCAAAGAGGTCATCGAAGAAATTCTCGCTACTGCTAAGAAGCCTCTCGCTCGTGAAGACATTCTTGAGCAAGTCCTCAAAGTACGTCAGGTCAAGAAGTCAACTATCATTATCAACTTGAATACTTTTTTTGAACGCGTAGCCAAAAATACCTACGTCTCAAAGAAGAAGTAAGAGGGTTTCTAAAGATAGATCTTGTTTGCTTTCACATAACTCAAAGCCGTTAGGCGACACACATCTTACATTAGGTCTGTGTCGGTATGTAACGGGGTCAACGAACCTCACACCTACCATGGATATTCTATTC
>CAZLQC010000044.1:0-6362 GCA_964561695.1 uncultured Bdellovibrionales bacterium | reverse complement strand
GACCTTAATGCGGATGGGAAAACTGATTTAGTAGTGGGAGCTAATACTTACTCCACTAGCACTGGCCGTGTCTATATCTTCTACAATGACGGCAACTACAGCGGTCGAGCTAATGGAGCTGATGTAGTTATTACTGGTGAAGGGACAAGTAACTATTTTGGGAGAGCGTTTATTGCTGGAGATGTCAATGCTGACGGAAAGGATGATTTAGTAGTAGGTGCCTATAGTGGTGCTGGGGGTGGACGTACTTATATTTTCTACAATGATAGTTTTTACCCTACAGCAGCAGCCAGTGCGGATGTCATTATCACCGGTGAAACATCCAGCGGTTTTGGTGGCTGGGCCTTTGTTGTAGCTGACTTCAATGCTGACGGTGAGAAGGATATAGCAGTGGGAGCTTATAATTATTCTACTACTACAGGACGCGTATATTTGTTTTATGCTGATGGCACAAGTAACTTTGGTACAGCTACCTGTAGTGGTACGCCAGCTGTTTGTTCAGCAGCTAACGCGGATGTCATTATTACTGGTGAGGCTACAACAAATTATTTTAGCACAGCTTTAACTGCTGGAGATTTTAATGCTGACGGAAAAGTAGATTTGGCAGTAGGTGCTTATAGTTACTCTTCCAACACTGGCCGCGCCTACATTTTCTACAACGGCTCTATCATCACCGAAAACGCCTCAGGTGCCGATGTTATTATCACTGGTGAAACTACCTCTACTAACTTTGGCTGGGAATTAGCGGCGGGGGATATGAATGCTGATGGCGAAATAGACTTAATTGTAGGAGCTATGCTGTATACTAGTTCGACGGGCCGCGCCTACATTTTCTACAATGGCTCTATTATTACCGAAAATGCGAGTGGTGCCGATGTTATTATCACTGGTGAAACTACAACAAATCGTTTTGGGTATGCTCTTACGGTAGGTGACTTTAATGCGGATGGGAGAGTAGACTTAGCAGTTTCTGCTTCGTATTACTCTACTAATACTGGTCGGGTTTATATTTTTTATAATGATGGCTCTATTCCCACTACCGCTGCCACTGCTGATGTAGTTATTACTGGAGCGGCCACGAGTGACTATTTTGGTGGAGGTGATTTGATGGCAGCAGATTTTAATACTGACTCTAAGACTGATCTAGTAGTGGGTTCTTATGAGTCTACAGCTGAAGTAGATAAGGTGCATATCTTCTACTCCCAAAATGGCGTCCTGAGTACCAATCAAAACATCGTAGGTGAAGCCACAAGTGATGACTTCGGCAATGCTTTTACTGCTGGAGATCTCAATGCTGATGGCAGGACGGACTTAGTGGTGGCAGCCAGTAATTATTCTACTGCTTTTGGTCGAGTCTATATTTTTTATAACGATGGCTCTATCTCTGCTACAGGCGCTAGTGCAGATGTGATCATTTCCGCCGAAGCGACAAGTAATTCTCTCGGAGGGGCTCTTACCACGGGAGATCTCAATGCTGATGGCAAGGTTGACCTTGTCGTTGGAGCAGTGAACTACTCTACAAATACTGGTCGCACTTATATTTTTTACAATGGCTCTATCACTACAGAGAATGCATCGGGCGCTGATGTTATTATTACCGGCAATGCTACGGGTGAATATTTTGGAGAGTCTCTTACCACGGGCGACCTCAATGCTGATGGTGAAGTAGATTTGGTAGTCGGAACTTCTTTCTATACTACCAACACCGGCCGCGTGTACATCTTTTACAATGGTTCTATTACTACAGAGGCTTCATCGGGTGCTGATGTGATTATTAGTGGTCAAACTACCACTAACTCTTTTGGTGTTTCTCTTGCTACGGGCGATCTCAATGCTGATGGGAAAGTAGACCTAGTAGTGGGGGCCTATCAGTACTCTACTTCGAGTGGCCGTGTTTATATCTTCTATGCCGATGGGACCAGCAACTTTGGGACCGCCACCTGTAGCGGTACTCCTGCGGCCTGTGCGGCTGCCAATGCAGATATCCTAATCACAGGGGAGGCCACAAGTAATTTTCTTGGGACCGCTGTTGCTACTGGCGATCTCAATGCTGATGGGAAGGTTGATTTGGTGGCAGGAGCTCGTAATTATACTACTGCTACAGGTCGTGTTTATATTTTCTACAACGGTTCTATTACAACTGAGGCAGCTAGTGGGGCTGACGTTATTATTACTGGCGAAACAACGAGTACTCGTTTTGGCGACTCTCTTACCATTGGTGATCTCAATGCTGATGGCAAAACGGATTTGGTAGTCGGAGCTTATTACTATACTACTCAGACTGGACGTGTCTATATCTTCTATAATGACGGTTCTATACCCACTACTGCCGCGACCGCTGATGTGATTATGATTGGCGAGACAACTGGTAATTATTTTGGTTTTGCTTTTACTATAAGTGACTTCGATACGGACGGAGAGACTGATTTGGTAGTGGGAGCCTACGGCAACTCTACGAATACAGGCAAGGTTTACTTCTACGAAGGCCAACGCAGCTTTTCTTGGCAGCTCCAACGCCAAGCTTTGAGTGCCTCCCGGATATACCCTAATGTCCTCGGAGAGGAGATAACTGTGACTGGAGGGGCTTATGGCTACTTTGGGTATAAGATGGCAGCTGGTGACCTTAATGCCGATGGAGCTACGGATATTGTGATTAGCGCTCCTTATGAAAATACAACTACTGGAAGAGTGTATATTTTCTATAGTGATGGTTCGTATGGAAGCAGTGTTCCAAATGCCGATGTGGCTATTACTGGTCAAGCAACAGGAGATTATTTTGGGTATAATGTAGCCACAGGTGATCTCAACGCCGATGGTAAGACTGATTTGATAGTCGGTACCCAGCTCTATGCTACGAATACTGGAAGAGTGTATATTTTCTATAATGATGGAAGTTACCCGGGTAGTGCAACAAACGCCGACGTTTTTATCACCGGTGAAGCAACGAGTGGTTTTTCTTCCGCTCTTACTACCGGAGACTTTAATGCTGATGGCAAGGTAGATTTGGCAGTAGGAGCATATCTTTGGACTACCAGTACTGGCCGCTCCTATGTTTTCTACAATGACGGTACGGTGAATTTTGGGACAGTTGCGTGTTCAGGTACGCCAGCGGCTTGTACTGCCGCCAATGCGGATGCCATTATTAGTGGTCAAGTAACGTCTGATAATCTTGGGTGGTCTTTGGCTGCTGGAGACTTCAATGCTGATGGCAAGACGGATTTAGCTGTCGGAGCGCATGGATATGATGTTTTTTCAAATAATGGTCGCGCCTATGTTTTTTACAACGGGTCTATTATTACAGAGAATGCTAGTGGAGCAGATGTCTTTTTTACGGGAGCGGCTAGTGCTGATGGTATAGGATATTCTCTAGCAGCAATAGACATTAATTTTGATGGTGAAACTGATTTAGTAGCTGGAGGAAATGGCAAGGTGTTTATTTATTATAATGACGGGACGTATGGTGCGGCAGATGTGACTATTACCAGTAGTGGCGGTATTAATTTTGGAGGCTCAATGACAGAGGGGGATCTCAATGCTGATGGTCGGGTGGATTTGGTAGTCGGGGCTGATAGTTATAGTTCTCTTACTGGTCGTGCTTATATTTTCTACAATGACGGCAGTATCCCTACCACAGAAGCCACAGCCGATGTGATGATTACGGGTCAAGGCACGAGTAACTACTTTGCCACGACACTCGTCACCGGGGATTTCAATCTCGATGGCAAGATAGACCTTGCTACTGCAGGCAAGGGATACCTGACTGATAAGGGCCGTATGTATATCTACACCATGAATGACTCTGCTACAGCGGGCGAATCGAGCAGCGCCTTTGGTACTTCACTTACGACCGCTGATTTCAATGCTGACGGTAAAGTGGATTTAGCTGTAGGAGCATATGCCTATTCTGGCTCTACTGGCCGCACCTACGTATTCTATGGAGGGAGCGCATTGGATGTATCAGCAAGTAGTGCTGATGTGATAATTACCGGCGAATCATCAAGTCAGTTTGGTAATTCTTTAGTAGCAAGTGATTTGAACGCTGACGGGAAAGCGGATCTCGCAGTAGGGGCGAATGGGTATAACCCAGGTGGAGCAGCGAGTACTGGCCGCGCCTATATTTTCTACAACGGCTCTATCATCACCGAGGCGGCTACAGGAGCTGATGTGATTATTACTGGAACAGCCGCGAGCAATAACTTTGGCTATGCTCTTACTACAGGTGATCTTAATGCTGATGGTGAGGTAGATCTAGCAGTGGGAGCCTATGGGGCAAATGCTGCCTATATTTTCTACAACGACGGATCTTATCCTACCACTGCTGGTACAGCCAATGTCACTATCACGGGGGCTAGTGATTTTGGAATCTCACTTACTACTGGTGACCTCAATGCTGATGGCGAGGTAGATCTAGCAGTAGGAGCTTACTCGGTTTCTTCTAGCGCAGGAGCTATCTATATCTTTTACAACGACGGATCTATCCCCACTACCGCTGGCACAGCTGATATTACTATCACAGGAGAGGCTTCGAGTAGAATTGGTTATCCCGTTATTACGGGTGATTTTAACGCTGATGGCAAGACAGACCTTGCTTCAGCAGCCTACTACTATAGTTCTGTTACAGGCCGCGTTTATATTTTCCACAACGACGGATCTATCCCCACCACTGCTGCCACCGCTGATGTGATTATTACTGGTGAAACAGCGAGTGATAACTTTGGATCAAACCTCGCCTCTGGAGACCTTAATGCTGATGGAAGAACTGACTTGGCAATAGGAGCTCATCAGTACTCATCAGGCGCTGGCCGCTCTTACACTTTTTATAATGATGGTTCTATCCCTACCACAGCTGCTGCAGCTGATATTATTAGTACAGGAGGAAGTGGTAGTCTATTTGGCTGGAGTCTTACCGTAGGAGATCTTAATCAAGATAGCATTGCTGATTTGGTTGTGGGAGCCTCTAATAGTGCTGGTAAAGTCCACATCTTGATCACCGAAATCACCACCCCGACAGCCAACAGCACGACTCAAACCTCAGACGGCAATGAAATCACCGCCTCAGTCAAAGGTGGCACTATCAAAGTCAAAGGCGGCACCATCAAAGTCAAATAACCCTTTTCTTACCTAACAAAAAATTGAGGAAAAAATTGAGGTCCGACCTCAACTCCTATTAAAACCTAGAATAAGCCAATTATTGAGGTCGGACCTCAATATAAGGCAGTATAATAATTTATAAACAGTTATTATTATGCAGAGACGCGACAGTCTTACAACTGGAGAGTACTACCATATCTTTAATCGTGGCGTAGATAAGAGAATTATTTTTCAGAGTAAGCGGGACTACGAGTATTTTCTAAATGCTTTAGTATACTTTAATTCAAGCGAATCAAACTGGTCTGCTAATAGAAAAATTGAGGACCGACCTCAAGATGAAGAGCAGTTAGTGGAATTAGTGGCATATTGTCTGAATCCTAATCATTTCCATCTGTTACTCAAAGAAAAGCAGGAAAATGGGATTAGTCTTTACATGCAGAAGGTGTGCACTGGTTACGCAATGTATTTTAATCAGAAAAATAAGCGATCGGGAGTGCTTTTTCAGGGGAGATTTAAGTCGGTACATATTGATTCGAATGATTTGCTATTGTATCTCTCGGTGTATGTAAATTGTAATAGCGAGGTGCACGGAGTAGCTAAAGCCTTAGAGTATCCTTGGTGTAGTTATTCTGAGTATCTTAGTAATGGCAATGAAGAAATAATTTGTCAGAAAGCTACTATTTTGGAGCAGTTTAAAAATCCTAAAGAATATGAGATATTCTGCAAAGAAAAGCTCAAAGGCATGAAGGATAGAAAAGAATACGAAAAATATAATTTGGAAAATCTATAGATTTACTCGAGGACGGTCCTCGAGTAATCATCTCCAAACTCTCCAAAAAAGTGATATACTAGAGAGGTATGTCACCCCTCTCACTTAAAACCAAAACCTACCTCAAACTCTCTCTCATAGGAGTCTTTTTCCTTTTGATAGCTTTCTTTTCTTTCTTTCTTTTTAGGTACCTCAATACTCCAGATACCCTAAATCAAGAAATCAAAACCTTTCAAAAAGGAGGAGAACAAGCTCTTTCTGATTTAAACTCTCTTCCGAGTGTGAATCTGACAGAAGAAGGAGAAAGCTACATCGTAACCGATACTCTCTCAGAAGGTATCCAAATCACCTATCCGAACCAAGAAAACAAAGAAGAAGAGAAACCAAAAACAAAAGTCTCTCTTCCCAAAGACTACACCAAACCGATAGAAATCAAACTGGATAATGAAAGAATCATCACTATCCAAGATGAAAACAATACAGGGTATACCTCAGATACCCT
>CAZLQC010000043.1:0-6428 GCA_964561695.1 uncultured Bdellovibrionales bacterium | reverse complement strand
CCCTCAAAATCTGTCAAAACTCTTGTTCGGGAGGTATCGAACCACCGAGTAGCTTTAGTCTTAATAGGTATGATACTAAAAACCTGGTAGCCTGTTTCAATGATGCCGCTAGCTGTACCAATGCCACCGGAGACGTCACTACCAGTGCTACTTGGACTGAAGGAGGTAACAGTACAGTCTCCCTCTCTGGTACTAACCCAAAGACACTCACAGCTACTAACTCAGGTACAGAATCCATCCAAGCTACCTACAGCGGAAACACCGTCACCAGATCAGTCACCGTTACCTGTACAGACTCTGGAGCCTGTCAAAGAGATAGTAGAAGTCAATCACTCTGTCAAAAAGATACTTTCAATGTCACAGACAACTGTGGTCAAGTCCAGAACTGTACTGGAGAAAAGACCTGTGATTACAACTGGAAGGAAGTGGCTCCTTAGCCCTTCGACATGCTCAGGATAGAAAGACAAAACCCCAGAAGAGTCTGGGGTTTTGTGGTATAATAGAGAAGAAATAAATATAAAAACTCCAAAGGTCTATGCGTATTGAAATGGAACAACTCAAGATGTTCCTAATAGATTCAAGTATTCTTCCAAAAGAACAGGTGGAAGAAGCAGTTAAAGAGGCAAAATTAGCTGAAAAAGATTTGGGTTCTTTCTTGCTTGAGAAGAAGCTTGTCAAAGAGGCTGAACTTCAGCGTATGTATGCGTATATTCTAGGCATACCTTTTGTTGATCTCTCCAAAGAAGCAGTACCGATAGAAATACTTCAGGTGGTACCAGAACTCATTGCCAAAAAGTACAATATTGTATCTTTTCAAAAATCAGGAAGTGACCTTAAGGTGGCCATGCTCAACCCGGAAGATCTTCAAACAATTGATTTTATCAAGAAAAAAACAGGACTTCGTATTATTCCTTGTCTGACTACTCGTGAAAGTATCCAGTCAGCATTGAGGCAGTATGAGCGCAGTCTCAAGGCAGAATTTGGTGATATTCTGACAGATGATATCAAAGATGAGAGTAAGGAACAAGAAGAAAATCTTGAAGCAGTAGCGGCTGGACTGCCAATTATTCGTATCGTAGATACTCTCCTCAAACACGCTATCTTAGAATCTGCTTCGGATATCCATATAGAGCCAGAGGAGAAGGAGGTACATGTACGCTATCGTATCGATGGTGTACTTCATGAAGCTATGACTTTACCAAAGGATGTCGCTCAGGGGATTGTGGCTCGTATCAAAGTACTTTCTAACCTCAAGCTTGATGAACATCGCTTGCCGCAGGACGGTCGTTTCAAGATAGAAAAAGAAGAATACAAGATTGCCTTTCGTGTCAGTATCTTACCGGTATTTGATGGTGAAAAAATAGTTATGCGTTTACTTGATGAGTCTTCAAAGGGTCTCACACTTGAGAAGATGGGGCTACACCCACATGCTCTCGAAGTAGTGCAACGTGAAATCAACAAGCCAAACGGTATGATTTTGGTGACCGGACCTACAGGATCTGGTAAGACTACTACGCTCTATACAGTGATGGATATCCTGAATACACCAGAAGTCAATGTCAGTACCGTAGAAGATCCAGTAGAATACCGTATGCCACGTGTTAATCAGACTCAGGTCCAGCCAAAGATCGGCATGACCTTTGCTGCGGCACTACGTTCGCTTTTGCGTCAGGACCCAGATATTATTATGGTAGGAGAAATTCGAGACCAAGAGACGCTCGAAATTGCGATGCACGCTGCTATGACTGGTCACTTAGTGCTTTCTACTCTTCACACCAACAGTGCTGCGGCCACACTTCCGCGTATGCTTGATATGGGTGCGGAACCATTTCTCATCGCTTCAACAGTCAATGTGATTATTGCTCAGCGTCTGGTACGTAGACTTTGTGTAGAGTGCCGTAAAGAATATAAATTAGATAAAAAAGAAATTGATTCTTTGTCTAAATCATACGATATAGATGAGGTATTAGAGTGGCTTCAGAAAGACCCTAGCGGTAAGAAGTATTTACAAGGAGCAAAAAATTGGGAAGAGGTAGTTTTATATAAAGCAGCAGGTTGTGATCAGTGTGGTGGTGAAGGATACCGAGGTAGACAGGGTATATATGAGGTACTTGAAATGGACACAGATGTGCGCAAGCTTGTCACCGAAGAGGGTACGACTACAGAAATGATAGATGCACAGGCAAAGAAGGGTGGTATGGCAACAATGGTAGAGGATGGCTTCCTAAAAATAATCCAGGGCGTGACTTCACTCGAAGAAGTAATGAGGGTAACTAAAGAGTAATGACGGTCTAAATATAAACTAAAAAAGTAGTATGAAGTCCATAGTTTTCATTCTTACGTTTGCAGTTATCGGAGTTTTTTTGCCAAATTTTGGCAGAGCTCAGGAAAATGCTGATATTGCAGAAATACCTGTAGATGTCATCGAAAATCCTGTAATCAAAGCGTATTCTTCTCAAGAAAAAGCTGCGATGAATCCATTTGGCAAGGGTGCTCAAGAAGATGTTCTTTGTGAAGGGGTATATCCTCTAGGCTTAGTTGATTTAAATTATAAGGCATCAGTTGAGAAGACAGTACCTGGAGCTAATGTTACTTTTACGGGAAGTATTCGTAATGACAATAGCTTTCCTATCACGCAAGGAGTTTTTATAGCGCGAGTTTATAAAAAAGTAAACGCAAGCCAGGGAAGTCTCGCCATGGTAGAGCAATTTAATATTGCTAGTGATCTACGCCTGAATGCATTTGAAGAACGCAAAATTCCTTTTGACTGGCATGTGCCTGAAGACCTTGCACAAGGAGAGTATTTTCTTTCTCTCTATCTTGCAAATGACGAGCAGCTTTTAGCAGGATTTTACTTCGATGACACTCTTCAAGACGAGAAGATTGATCTTTCTGTTGAAACTGATCAAAAAGGAGGCGTGTATATAGATAGGTCTCAGTCTAAATTTGGAAGCCAAGTATTGACAGGAAAAAGTCTTCAGAAAACGGCAGAAGATGCACAGTTTGAAGTTGTACTGGTTAATCCTAAAAGTGAGCCTCAAGATATACAGCTTACATGGAAGGAATACAAAACGAGCGACCTCCTTGAAAGCAACCTCCTTAATGATAAAATTGAACTGATCAATCTTGGTCCAAATGAAACAAAAAAAGTAGTGTATTCTGTGGAAGAATCCTTCCACCCAGCATTGTATGTAGTAGCTTCGGTAAAAGGGCAGTATCAGAAGAGTATTGAAAGAGTGCATATTCTTGATAGTTCTCAAATAGGTGTATTGGCAATAGCTCCCGTTGCTACAGATTTCCCGTTTAGAGCAGGTGAGGAGGTTACTATCAAGACCTGTATCTATGCTGAAAACATCCAAAAAAATCCAGGTGTTCAAGCTAGTTTAAGTGTTTATAATCGTTCGAACAACGAGCTTTTGGAAAATATTTCACTAGATATAGATTCGGAAATTAATTTTCACGAGCATACGTTTATACCAAAGGAAATTTACGATGATGTAGTGCTTAAGCTTCAGGTGACTGATGATAAGGGTAATATAATTGATAAAAAAGAAACGCTCTACTCTTGCGAGGCGCTTTCCGGAGGAGCCTGTGTTAATAAGGAAGTAAAAGCAAGTCCTGTAGCCCTGGCGAAAAAGACGTTTACTATCTTTGCTTTTCTTATACCAATTTTTGTATTCATTATTCTTTATTTCAAAAAAATGAACAAAAGAAACCGCTTTCGAGTACTCATATTTGTGTTTGTAAGTACAGCAGGCTTTTTTCTTTCGATAGAAGTATCGCAGGCAGCAGTTCTCCAGACGCATTGGAAGTATGCTGGTCCAAAATCAAATATAATCAATATCTCTCGTTATTCTCAGTGTGATGCTGGTTGGACGTATACTAACCTCATGGATGATAACGACAACGCACTTCGCCATTTAGGCGAAGAAGATACTGATGGGGGTCTTACGCAGTTGTGCATAAAGGCTGATGATCCAGCAATTACGCTTCAATCAGAATGGACAACAGGAAGTTGCCCAGCGGGGACTTCATTCGCTGGAGTGTACGATGATGCAGGAAGAGCTAACTGGTGGAATGATGACGCCTATCATGTACATAACACAAACGAAGAAGACTTTCGTCCAGATAATAGTAATGCCTATCGTTGGTGCCTTGGAGCAAGTGGGGGTGGCGCAACAGAAGTACAGACACGTTGGGTTGAATGGGCATCAAGCACATATAATCCGCCATGCGCTTTTGATGAAACGCAAATTGTGGCGACTCATCGTAAGGGCTCAAACTATTCCAATAATAACTTAGAGGATCGGGCAGGAACAAATCAACGTTCTCTTTGCGGGAAGATTATAGTGGTTAATCGACCTCCTTTAGATCCAAGTCTTTCGGGTCCAACTAATGGACTTGTCGGTGTAAATCAAATTTTTAATACCGTTTCCACTGATCCTGATGGGAATGCCATAGAATATGGTATAGATTGGAATAATAATGGTTCTGTGGATCAGTGGACCGCTGCTTTGTCATCGGGTACTGCTGCAACCCCAGGGCATATATGGATTTCAGCAGGTACGTATACTTTACGTACCATTGCTAGAGATACAGGGGGTGCATTGAGTGGCTGGAGTAATCCATGGACAATTACCATCACCCCTCCAGTAGATGGCGTTTGTGGTTTGGCAAATAATCTCCCAACCACCAACCCTCCAACCATCGGTCTCTGTAATGGAGGTACTCCAACAGCTGTCACCCCAGGAGCAGCTCCAGGACCATACTCATGGACATGTACAGGGAGTGGAGGAGGATCAAACGCAGCCTGTAGTGCTCCTTACCTCTCACCAGCTCCAAACTTCAACTTCCAAATCAATGGAGTCGTAGCTAACAACTCTCTGACAGTAGCCAGAAATGCTAACCTAAACATCATCTGGAACAATGTCACCAATGCCACTAGTTGTTCAGGCACTGGCAACAGCTGGACAGGAGCCAAAGCCATCGCAGGAGGAAGTGACAATATCTCTGCTTCAGCAGCCTCTCTCTACCAACTCTCTTGTACAGGACCAGGAGGAACAGCGACAAAACAAATCTCAGTCACTATCCAGCCTACTCTCAAAATCTGTCAAAACTCTTGTTCGGGAGGTATTGAACCACCGGCAAGCTTCAGTATGAATAGATTTGATACCAGAAACCTCGTAGCCTGTTTCAATGATGCCGCTAGCTGTACCAATGCTACCGGAGACGTCACTACCAGTGCCACCTGGACTGAAGGAGGAGGAAACCCAGTCTCACTTGGAGGTTCTTCTCCAAAGACTCTCACTGCAGATAATGTAGGAACAGAATCCATCCAAGCCACCTACAGTGGAAACACCGTCACCAGATCAGTCACCGTTACCTGTACAGACTCTGGAGCTTGTCAAAGAGACTCTCGAAGTCAATCTCTTTGTCAAAAAGATAATTTCACAGTCGTAGACAACTGTGGAGTGACAGAGAATTGTACCGGAGAAAAGACCTGTGATTACAATTGGAGGGAAGTGGAACCTTAAGAAAATAGCTCACACTTATCTCTATGTATACTCAAACAAAGCCAAAAAACTTTTTCAAAAAAGCTCTCTTTGCTTTGTTTTTGAGTAGCGTCCTTCTTGTGCCGGGAGTGGTGGAGGGGAAGAGTGTGAGTTGGAGTTGGAATAGTTCAAAACCATTACACATTGAGTGGAGTAATAGTATGGTTCTTGGAAATCGTAACGGCAGTGTTATTTATCATGCTGAGATATACGATGATAGCACGGGTGCAATAATTCCTGACAATAGTTCAGTCTCTCTGGGCACCATTATTCGAGTGGAGCCTGTAGCTCATCAGAGTAGTGACATATCTTGGTTTGGTACAGGACATGCTTTTGATTCACCAAATGGTGAGTGGGTGCGTAATGCTGATAATACAGGGAGATCTTGTAATCCTCAGTACTATATAGGGAGTGATAGTACTAATAGTCAGTTCATGCAAAATCTATATGTTCTTCTTTCTATTCATCCACCTGTCAAGACTGTTGAAATAGGAGGAAATGCTTCGGTCACTAATCTTGGGAATGGAAAGTATAGAGTTGACAGTTCAGGTACGTTAGTTCCAAAAGTTAATTTTGATTCAACATACGGACATTTTTATTATTCTCGTGATGGAGATGGTGGATGTACGTATAGAGGAGTCTTGAGAGAAAAAACAACAACCGGTGCTTATGCTACCTATGAACTCCCTGTTTTATTCAATCAAATTGTTTTCACCCTCACAGCGGTCGCCAATAGTACTCCGCCTACTGTTCCTACACTTGCTGGCCCCACTACAGGAACTACTGGCGTAGCATATGCTTTCACTGCTCAGGCCACTGATCCAGACAATGATACGCTCAAATACGGGATGGACTGGGATAACAATGGTTCGGTAG
>CAZLQC010000042.1:0-6509 GCA_964561695.1 uncultured Bdellovibrionales bacterium | reverse complement strand
TACTTAGAAAGGAGGGCAAGACCGAGAAAAAGACCCGTGTAAAAAACTGCTAAACGAGACTCGCACTTGAGCCACCAGAAAAATGAGAACAAACTAGCGCTCGCCAAAGACCAGAGCAAGGCATCGGGATTAACGATCTGAGTAATGCCAATAAGGGCTGGTGACAAACCAATAAGGATACTACTCCACAGAGCAATCCAGGGATTGGTAATACGCCCTATAACAAAAAACAAAAAGATAAGGAGGAGCGCATTAACTATGATGAGTGGTATACGAAAAGTCTTGTAGAGACTCTGTGATTTTTCAGTATCACAAGTGATAATCTTATTCTTACCCTCTACACAATGCGTTTCTGAGTCAGGATAGAGTGCTACGGCTATGGGATTGACCAGAGCGAGAGTCACTCCTGGCTTATCATTGATAAACGTTTCTTCGAGGTCAAGATTGCGCCAAGCCTCAAAGTACTGCGGAATACGTTCATAGGTCCACCGACCCTCATCAGCGGTTACAAAACTCCCGAGATGACAAAAAGTAAAGAATAAATAGGTTATCAGTACGATACCAAAAAGACTGCGTGGTTCAAGAATTTTTTGACACAGAGTTTTTACGTTCATGGTATTGTTGTCTACTAAACACCGATGCCGTAGTATGTGAAGCCAGCTTCTTCAGCTTCTCCGCGTTCAAAGATATTACGTCCATCAACAATGACGCTCCCCTTCATGGCCTTGTGCATCAGAGCGAGATCAGCGGTACGAAATTCATCCCACTCAGTCATGATAAGAAGGGCGTCTACTCCTTCGAGTGCTTCATAGGCCGTATGAGCATAGGCTATTTTCATCTCACTATTGGCTTTCCCAAAACTTTCCATCGCTACTGGATCATAGGCATGAACTTTGGCGCCTGCTTTGAGAATAGCTTCGATAACGCCTTTGGCTGGTGCTTCACGGACATCATCTGTCCGTGGCTTGAATGATAGACCCCAAACAGCTACTTTCTTACCCTTCAGATTTTTCTTCCATTCACCTTTGAGGATTTCAAAAGGGCGCATCTTCTGAACATCATTGACCCTGTCTACTGCCTGCACAATTTGAAAATCAAAATCATACTCTTTACCGGTTTCGATGAGAGCCTGAACATCCTTGGGGAAACAAGATCCTCCATAACCGCTTCCAGCATAGAGAAAGCGGGAACCGATACGACTATCCGCTCCCATCCCACGAGCTACTTCTTTGACATTGGCGCCAATAAGCTCACAAAAATTGGCTATTTCATTGATAAAACTGATCTTGGTAGCCAGGAATGAGTTGGATGCGTACTTGATCAGTTCGGCACTTCTGACATCAGTTATAATCACTGGCCGACCACTTCTGGCAATCGGTCGATAGATTTTTTCCATGAGAGCTTTAGACTGCTCACTACTGACTCCTACGACTACACGATCAGGATTCAGGAAGTCCTTAATAGCCGCTCCTTCACGGAGAAATTCCGGGTTGGACACGACGTCAAACTGGGCATCAGCTTTAGCGAGTTTTGTGATACGTTTATGACACTCATCAGCTGTCCCCACTGGCACTGTAGATTTGTTGACCAGGATTTTGTAGCCATTGAGGTTCTTGGCAAAGGTTTCAGCAACTGCAAATACATACTGGAGATCAGCCTTGCCTGTTTTTTTGTCTTCAGGAGTACCGACGGCATTGAATACTACTTCGGCTTCTTTGATAGCCTTGCCGACATTGGTCGTGAATGACAGACGTCCGTTCTCAACATTTTTCTCGACAAGTTCATCAAGACCCAGTTCATAGATAGGCATCTTGCCACGCTTGAGGCCATTGATTTTCTTTTCATCAACATCAGCACAAATAACGGTGTGTCCAAGCTCAGCCATACAGGCTCCCGTCACCAGTCCTACATATCCAGTCCCAATAAAAGTCAGTTTCATAAACAATGCTTCGTTACTTAATTTCTTATAATTAGTCTTTCTTAGTAGCCACCAAGTAGAAATTGGTTTTCATCCAAGTCGGCCAACTATCTGGTCGCAAGACATGGACCAGCAGTACACCAAGACTCCCAAGATACTTACGCATCTTTTCAATAAAATACGGTGTCACCAATGGCACTAGGACAAAACGGGTACTGAACCCAGCGTCGTGAAAACGTTTCTGGATCTGCCAATAAGTATGAAGTGAGCAGTGATACTCTTTGTATTTGGTGAAACTTTTTTCCTTCAAAATCTCAAAGGGAATATTGGTCAACTTGTTGGGCGTACAGACCAAATAACTCCCCTCAGGAGCGAGGATACGCTTTACTTCTTCTATATGCTTCTTGGTTTTGGGAATGTGTTCAAAGACATCAAAGCTCGCTACGATATCAAAGCTTCCACTTCTGAATGGCAAGTCCGTCGAAGCGGTACTAATAGAAACAAGCGTGACGCCATATTCTTCTAGGGCATACTCCATGTACTCGGGGTTGACTTCGGTGCCAGTCACTTCATGACCGAGATCCTGAAGCTTCTTGACGAGAGCTCCGCGACCAGATCCAATCTCAAGAATACGCTTAGGAGTGTCGAGGAGACCACTTTTCTGGAGAAATAGTAGATTACTTTCAAAATTACCTCGATGCAGTTTCATAAAAAGACTTCCTAAGAAACTCTCAGGAAAAGGTTAGAGATAATTATTGCTCTCGGGTACTTCGGACACTGTAGTTCATGCGACTATGAGCCTGGTAATAGTTGCGTACCAGCATATCAGCGAGGAGTCCGGCCACGAAGAGCTGCACTCCCATAAGAACAAAGAAAATACCTGCTATAGGCCAGAGACGATCTCCGATAGCATTACCGATGATAAACTTCTCCACAAGCATCCACAGAAGGATAATTGTCCCAAGAAAAGAAAGTATCATCCCTGCTCCACCAAAAAGATGAATCGGTCGGTAGGAATACTTGCGCCAAAACCAAATAGCAATCATATCCACAAAACCCTTCACACCACGCTTCCAGTTATACTTGGTCACGCCATGCATACGAGGATAGTGTGAGACTTTGACCTCTGCCACACGAAAACCATCGAGCATAAGAAGGGCTGGCATAAAACGGTGCATCTCACCAAAGAGATCGACGTTGTCAAAACATTCTCGCCTGTACGCCTTGAGACTACAGCCAGAATCATGAATCTGATCCTGGATAAGGATACTGCGTAAGAAATTGGCAATACGTGATGGAATTTTTTTACTCCATGGGTCATTGCGTTTGAAGCGCCAACCAGAAACAACATCAAAGCCCTCATCCAACTTAGCCAGAAGAAGTGGGATATCAGCTGGATCATTCTGCAGGTCACCATCAAGCGTAATCACTATTTCACCACGAGCAGCCTTGATACCGGCGTCAAAGGCAGCGGTCTGACCAAAATTCTTACGAAACTCGATTAACTTGAGTGGTGAGAGAGTACGAGCTAATTCAATAGTTTTGTCACGACTCCCATCATCAATGAACAGAATCTCAAAAGGACGCCCTATTTTTAGTAAGGCTTCATGAATACGACGATGCAGTTCCAACACATTCCCCTCTTCATTGTAGAGAGGTACGACGACTGATAGATACGGTGTTTGATTTTCCATAGTCACTTTATTGTACAAAAAATGGCCGATAAGGGCAAATGTAAGCGCTTTTCTTAAGGCTTCTTTCTTGCTAAAATAGCCCTATCTTCTAATAATTACTTTTCTATGAACATCTTAGTAACTGGAGGGGCGGGCTTTATAGGTTCTCATATTGTTGATGCTCTCATTGCCAAAGGACATACTGTCACCGTTTTTGATGACTTAAGCTCTGGAAAAGAGGCTCAGATTAACCCTCTTGCTACCTTCGTGAAAGGTGATATTCGTAATGCAGAATCTCTAGAGACCCTCTTCAAAACCACTCCATTCGAAGCTGTTTTTCATCTTGCGGCTCAGATTGACGTACGCAAATCCACTGCCGACCCTCTCACTGATGCTGAGACCAATATCCTGGCTTCGCTTCGACTCATCCATCTCGCCCATACGCAGGGTGTCCAAAAATTTATTTTTTCTTCTACTGGTGGTGCTATCTATGGCGATACCAATAGTCGACCTACCACTGAGACTCATAGTGAACATCCTCTCTCTCCTTACGGCATTGCCAAACTCTCTGTAGATAAATACCTCGCTTTCTACAGTGCCCTGTTTGGGATGCAGACAGTGTCACTGCGTTATGCAAATGTCTATGGTCCACGTCAGAATCCTCATGGTGAAGCTGGGGTAGTAGCTGTTTTTCTCAACAAAATGCTCAATACATCAGAACCCGCAATCAATGGCGATGGCTTACAAACTCGTGATTATGTATTTGTCTCTGACATCGTGGCTGCCAACATAGCCGCTCTTGAGAAAAATGCTTCTGGGGTTTACAACATTGGTACCGGTAGAGAAACTACCGTCAATGAACTTTTCCAACTCCTCAATGGATTTTTTGCAAACTCTTTTCAAGAAATTCATGCCGATGCAAAGCCTGGCGAACAACTTACAAGCTCACTTGATGCTACTCGTGCTACCAAAGAGCTAGACTGGAAACCGCTCGTGTCTCTCGAAGATGGTCTCAAAAAAACTTTTGAGTGGTTCAAACAATAATGCTTATGTGGATAGTCCTTCCCGCCTACAACGAATCCAAGATTATCCAAGAAGTTATCAAGGAAATCCAAGATGCCGGCTACCGAAAAATTATTGTTGTTGATGATGGTAGTCAAGATAATACTTATGAAGTAGCTCGCGCACTTCCTGATGTGATAGCTCTTCGTCACAAAATTAATCGCGGCAAAGGAGCAGCGACCAAGACCGGTATGGAAGCGGCTAAATACCTTGGTGGCGAAATCATCGTCACCATGGACAGTGATGGACAACACAATCCCAAAGATATCGCGGAACTCATCAAACCTATCCAAGAAGGCAATTATCATGTAGCGCTTGGTACCCGCCTCAAAAACCCACGCGGTATGCCTTGGTATAAGATCTTGGCCAACCACATTGGTAACGCCCTGACCTGGTACATCTATGGGCTTTGGGTTTCTGATAGTCAGTCAGGCTTCAGAGCCTATTCTCGTCATGCTGCAGATCGTATCAATACTCGTACCGATCGTTATGAGTATGACAGTGAGGTTATTCGTGAAATATACCTCCACAAACTGCGCTACGCTCAAGTGCCTATCGAGGTACGCTATACTGAGTACAGTATGGGAAAAGTTCAAAAACAAGGTTTCGTAAATGGGCTAAAAACCCTCTACAAGATTGTTTGGAATATGATTTCATAATTTAAGATACAACTATGCAATTTGCTCTCTATCAAATCATTATCGTCACCTTTGCAGCCGTCATGCTTTTTCAAGGTTTTAAAAATTACTTCAGTGGCCAAGGAAGTCAAACATTTCTTAAGTTACTGGTACGTATTGTTATCTGGGGTGGTATGGCGCTCGTAGTCACTTTTCCAAATGTAAGTAACACTATAGCTAAACTCATTGGCATTGAAGGTAATATCAATGCTGTTATCCTCGCGGGCTTCCTTTTGGTCTTTCTTATGCTCTTCAAACTCCTCTCAGCCATAGAAAAACTTGAACAACAAATCACTACCCTAACACGTCAAGAAAGTCTCCAAGATCTTGAAAAATAGCTATGCGCTTACTTGTCTTTTCTCCCTATTATCCGCCTCATATGGGTGGTCTTGAAACCCATAGCGCTGAATGGAACGAAGCTATGGGATTTTTAGGATACTCCATTACACTACTCGCCCCCCTTATACCTAAAGACACCTCTCTCGAAGAATCTTTTTCATGGGGTACTGTGTTTCGTTATCCTGCTTTTGAAATCGTCTCGGGTTATCCTCTACCAAAACTCTGGCATCCTGCTTTTTGGAAAATATTCTTTCGTATACTCAAATCCTCTACCACTCCAGACGTAGTCGTAACCCGTACCCGTTTTTTCTTTTCATCTTTTCTTGGCCTTGTTTATGCATTTATTATTCATCGTCCGCTTGTGCATATAGAGCATGGTTCTGATTTTGTAAAACTTTCTAGTTTACTCACTACCCGCTTTGCTCTTTGGTATGATGTCACTTTTGGAAAATTTATTTTTAAACGAGCAGCTAAAAATATTGCCATCTCAGAAGCTGTCTCTCTTTTTATTAAACGTTTTGATAAAAGAATAGTACCTATTATTTACCGTGGTATCAACACTCAAGAAATAGATTCTATACTCGGTATCCCCAGACAAGATAAAGTTATCATAACTACCGCAGCTCGCCTCTATGCCTGGAAAGGGATTGCCAACACCATCGAAGCTATTCGTCAACTAGAACCTACCTTACAAAATCAAATTGAGTTTCGTATCATTGGTGATGGCGAGGATATGTTGCGCCTCAAAGAGCAGTCCCAAGGACTTCCTATTACCTTTATTGGAGCAAAACCTCGCCAGGAAGTAATAGCTCGCCAGCACCAATCGACATCGAACCATCA
>CAZLQC010000041.1:0-6747 GCA_964561695.1 uncultured Bdellovibrionales bacterium | reverse complement strand
GCCCTGGAAGAAACTACTCTTGAGATCTATGATCATGAGTATGTTATTATATTTGGCCCATCTGGTTGTGGAAAATCAACTCTTCTCTATTCTATATCAGGTCTACAAGCCTCTACTTACGGGAGTGTCTCTGTAGGCGGTAAAGAGCTTGGTAAGATGACCCAAGCTGAACAGGTTTATTTTCACCAATCAACCATTGGGATGGTTTTTCAGGCTTTCTACCTCATTTCTTCGTTAACTATTCTCGACAACGTCGTTCTTCCCAAAGTATTTCGCGGAGAAGATCCTACTTCACGCAAAGAAGTTGGCATGTCTCTCATGCGTCGTTTTGGTATTATCGCTCAGGCAGACAAATTTCCTAATCAGCTCTCTGGTGGACAAAAACAGCGTGTAGCTATTGCTCGATCTTTGGTCAATGATCCTGGCATTATCCTTGCTGATGAACCCGTTGGTAACCTAGATAGTGAAAGTGCCGAAAACGTGCTCGCTATCTTGAAAGACTTAAATGAAGTCGATAAAAAGACTATCATCATGGTGACTCACAACCCTGAGCACCTTGCTTACGCTGACCGGGTGATCTTCATGAAAGATGGCCGTGTCGTCAAAGAAGAAATCAACCGCGACAAACGTCCTTCTACAGCAGCTGCCTCCAAAACAACTGAACCAGAAGAACGCTTTAGTAAGGATTCCCCTGAAGCTCTAGAGCTTCAGATGCTTATGGAGTCATTTAAGAACCTCCTGCCAAAACAAGTTGACATCCTCCTTATCCCATTCAAAGCCAAACAACTTCTTTCTCATATTATTTCTGAAATGAATGACGAACAGATTTCCATGGCAGAAGCCCTCCTCAAGGAACGCCTCTTCAATAACATTGACTCTAAGAAACTGGAGCGTAGCCTCGATATGAACCTTGAAGAAGGTGGTGGAGGTTGGAATAGCTTGCGAGCCATTTCTTTTACCAAGCGTGTTGAAGCCCTTATCAAAGAGGCTGCTGTTATCAAAGAAGATCCCCGTAAAGGGCTCCGTTCACTAGCCGAATACCTCGTAGAAAACTTTCACCTCAAGTTCACCCAAGAATCCTGGCCTCGCTTTGTAGAACTTCTTAAGCTTCGTATTGAGAATAAAATGGGTCAACTTGAACTTCTCCGCAATCTCGATGCTCCTATTAAAAAAGGTGGCGTAGGACTGAACCGCATCACTGCTGAAAAAGTAGTCCGTGAAATAGAAATAATTCTCCTTCTAAAGTACAGCTAGTATGCGTCTGATGGATATCACCAAACTGTCTCTTCGTATGTTCAAAGCGCATACCATGCGTACGCTTTTGACTATTTTGGGTATGAGTGTCGGTATCTCCGCTATTATGTTCCTTGTTTCTTTTGGGTATGGTCTCCAACGTACCCTCTTGGAAAAAATCACTACTTCAGATGCCTTAGCCAGTGTTGATGTTTCTGTCGGTAAGGAAGGTGGTCAGAAGAAACTCGACCAAGCGGCAATTGAAATCCTCAAAACTATCCCTGATGTTGCCGATGTCGTCCCTGTTCTTGAAGTTCCTGGTCAGGGAAAATTTCCTACTCTTAACCTCGACTTGAATGTTGTTAGCTCTCAACAGAGTTTCCTCAAGGGAGAAGGCCTCAAAATTGCTGAAGGTCGTTTCTTTGATAAAAATGAAAATGAAGGCCTCGTTATCTCAGAAGGAGTAGCTAAAATTTTCAATGTGCCTTACGATCAACTCATTGGTCAGACCGTCACACTGACGCTCTTTCCGGCTAGTGAGGTACCCGGAAAAAGTCTTACTTACAGTCCTCCAGCTAGTTACAAAATAGTCGGGGTAGTAGTGGGGGAAAACAACTCTGTCTATGCATCTCTCAGCTCACTGGATAACTTTCCTCTGGTGAGTTACTCCAAGGTTAAAGTTAAGGGAACCAGCGCTGAGATTATCGATCCGATGCGTCTCGTGATTGAAGAAAAGGGTTTTGTCGCCTCCTCTATATCAGAAACTATTGACCAGGCAAACAAGGTGTTCCGAGCTGTCCAGATCATGCTCATGATCTTTGGTATGATCGCTTTGGTAGTATCCGCTATTGGTATGTTTAACACCATGACCATTACCCTACTCGAACGTACCGAAGAAATTGGTATTATGAAAGCTATTGGAGCTTCACGAAGCAATATCTCTGTCATGTTCGTCATGGAGTCTACCTTAATGGGTTTCCTCGGTGCCAGTGGCGGTATCATTCTTGGTTACCTTGAGGGAGAGATTATCAACTTCCTCATCAACATCATCGCTACTCGTTTTGGTGGTAATGCTGTTGATTTGTTCTATAGTCCGTTGTGGTTTATCGCCATCATCGCCGGTTTCGGTGCCTTTGTAGGTTTTGCTACTGGAGTATTCCCAGCTCGCAAGGCTGCTAAAATTGATGCTCTGGATGCTCTTCGTTACAAATAACCCGTCCTCCATTTTTCAAGTATCTCTCCGGACACATTTGTCCGGTTTTTTATACAATACCTCTCTTGTCTTTCTTCATTCGGAAATAAAAAGAGAGCAGGTGTTGCCATTGGCTACACCGCTCCCATCAACATTCTCGCCCAAAGATCATCGGTCAGATTCATCGTCCCAGCCAAAGGGTTCACGAACAAACGTTTTGTGCCCAGGGCCATGTATTATGAGCTGACCACGAACACCTTTCTCAATACCCGGCAAATCACTCTGAAGTGAGAAAGATTTTCCATCTTCAGTACGAACGATGATATCTCTGGCTGTTTCTATGTGAACAATCACACAGTTCACTGCCTTAATACCTCTTTTTACTTCAGACATTATCCCAGCTCCTTCATCCAAAAAAGCCTTGCCACTCTATCTAACCAAGGTATACTCCTTCTGTCAAATAAAAAAGGCTTTCTAAAGCCTCTTTATTATATCTTTTTCTCTATTTGTAGAACACTCTCTAGACTGGATCAATATCAACTTTCACCGCACGAGTAGTATCACCATAGTTCCCCTCTGATTGAATACTCTGTACAGCATCCCGCCAAGTAGTATCGCTACAGCTATTAAGCGGACTTCCGCCGGTATCATAAAAAATAACTCTGTACGTTCCGTTATTGATACTGCCCGTAATACCCGCCTGACTATTCTGGATGCTACATGTACCAAGGCAATCTAAGCGCTGTCCATTGCACGTATTGCCATAGATTTGTTCAAGCAAAATCTCGGCACCCGAATCAGCTATCTGAAAAGCCACCGTCGAACGATTCAGAGCGATAGAGGACTTTGTTTCAGAAAGAGTCAGTGTAGCTATAGAAAGAGAGGCCACCAAAAGAAAGGCCAGTACAATAAGTGAGAACACCAGCACTGAACCTTTTAGTTTAGAAATATCCTGAGAAACATTCATAGTCACAGTATATCACAAAAAAAGCTCTCTCTCTCGAAGAAACCGAGCTGCTTTTTTCATATACTTAGTACGTCGAACGCAAGGCGTTCATAATGACACAAAAATCAATCAGCTCTTGTAAGAGAGCTCCGTGTACTGGGTCAATGAAACCAAAGAAAGCGGCGCTCATACCAATAGTCGACAAACCAATACCCAAGAAGAGACTCTGATAGGCCACTGTATAAGATCTGCGACCAATGTGAATAGCTTCTTTGATAGAAGTGATGTCACGTCCTAAAATAGCGACATCAGCAGCATCAAGTGAAGCTGAGTTTTCTGTTCCGGAGAATACAATGCCCAGATCGGCCAATGCCAGAGCCGGGGCGTCGTTCATACCATCCCCCACCATGCCCACCAGAACTTTTTCTTTTTGGAAGCGTTCTATGAGTTGAGCTTTTCTTTCTGGAGTGGCTCCACCATAGATAGGGAGTTGAAACTGCCCCAAAACTCGACTGGCGTTCTCCTGACTATCACCAGTGAGAATACCCATTTGGTAACCACGATCTTTGAGATATCCGAGTACCTGTTCCACCTCTGGTTTCAACATATCCTCAAAGAAGAAACTGGCTTTACGAACTTTCTCTTGCCACAAATCCACCTGAATGCCGTCTCCTTCTTTACGCACAGCTGTTTCAAACTGATACCGGTGTCCGTCTATAGTTCCTGAAATACCTTCACCAAAAACCTCTTTCACTGAATGTGTTATTAAAAACTTTCCCTGCTGTTTACCCAACTCATTCACTAGGACCTTAGCCAGTGGATGAATAGAATGTCTCTCCAGAGAAGCCGCTAAGGCCAAAGCCTGGCTCTCTGTCCAAGACTCATCATGAAGCTTAATCTTCCTCAATGCTGGCGCTCCTATAGTCAATGTACCCGTCTTATCAAAGAAAAGTGTCCTCGTCTTGGTAAGTAATTCCAGAATAAATGGACTCTTAATGATAATATTTCTCTTTGCTGCTCGGTTGAGACCGCCAAGAAAACTCAAGGGAACGGCAATCAAAAGTGGGCATGGTGTAGCAAGAACCATCACAGCCAAAAAACGAGTAGCATCACCTGAGAGAAGATAAGCACTAACAGCGATAGAAAGAGCAAAAAGAGTAAAGATAAGGTTGTAGCGTTCAGACAAGCGTACCAAAGGAGCGCTTCGTACTTTTCCTTTTTCCACAATTTCTAATATCTTGCGATAACTAGAATGTTCAAAATCACTCTCCACCTCAACCATAATAGCCTCTCCCATATTTACAAAACCCGCTTTCAGATGACTGCCTTCTATATGGGTTACTGGCAGTGGTTCTCCAGTAATATTAGATTCATTGAAGACTCCTTGAAGAGAGAGTAGCCTTCCTTCTATCGGAAGCATCTCTCCCTTACGAATAATTACTTTGTCGCCAGGTACAATAGCATGAAGTGATACTTCATGATTTTTATTCTCACTGTACAAAAGAATATTCTTCGGTATTTCATAAAAAAGATTACGGAGAGTGCTCTCGGCTCTATCAGTACCATAGCGTTCAAGGGCCTCGCTTACCGTCACCATCAGGGCAATAACAGCTCCAGTGAGCCATTCTTGCATTACCAGAGTGGTAACCAATGTAAGCAAAGCGAGATAGTCAAAGTTGGTTTTTCCAAGACGAATCCTCCCCCAGGACTCCCGAGCCAGTATCAGTAGCCCGCCACACTGAACCACCATCCACAAGGCTGGCGTATCGACAAGAAACCCCAACCCAATGAGTAAGGCAAAGAGGTACGCCAGGCGAAATTCTTTACGTACAAGTTCTCGTATAACACCGTTCATACCGGTCTGTTTTTTTCTGTTGAATGAGTGTCTTTTTGATCATGCTCCAAGAACCATTGTTGAGCTACTTTTTGTTGACGAAGAATTTCATTCTCATCTTCAATAAGTCGCTTACCCAGTCGAGCAATCTCCTTCTCATCACGCTCCAGTTGTCGAAACAACCAAAGGATAAGCATGATGATAGCCCCGATAAAAATAGCTGATCCCAAGAAGAGCCACCAGAAACTACCCCTTTGTTTCAAAAAATTATCCTGCCAAAGGGCAAACTCTGTATCATGAGCTACTCCCTCAGCCTGCCACAAAGAACAATCTTGGCGGTAACTCGTCAGTGACTTTTCTGCTCCATAAAAAGGGTCTATTCCTTGGCCTGAGAGAAAGGCCTGTTCCATATCCTGACAGCGTCTTTCAATATAGGCCTGAAAGCCCTTACGGAAGGCGCCTACAAATATCCCTTCACTGGGTTCAATACGAGAAGCCAGGGCCATATCAGAAACCCCCTGTATAGCTTGAGCAAAAGCAAAGTTGTCTCCACTTTTTCTATCAAGAGCATCTGTCTGAAAGGTAACCATACCAACCACCTTACCCTCCTCATTTAGTACTGGTCCACCACTTGAACCCTCTGATACTTTGGCATCTGTTTGATATATTTTTTTGCCCTCAGGTGTCAGACGGATGGCACTCACTACACCTCCCGTAAAGGTCACTTCACCAGAAGAACGCTCTCCTCGCTCAGCAGTGGCTGGATAGCCAGAGATATATACTCTATCCCCCACGGAAAGTTCTCTCAGTGAAAATCCCAGAGCTGGCGCTGGTACTTTGGCTGTCTTCAGGAGAGCAGCATCAGTCCCTCCAGAAAGAAAGTTAGGACTTTCCACCAATACCTCTACTGGTTGGCCTTCAGAAATAGACTCAGTCACCGTGCGTGATACCCTCCCCGGATCCAAGACTCTTACTTCTCTCTGCAAATCAAAAGTGCTTTTTTCGAGAAGGGTGGAGAAAATATTTTTTACAAAACCATCTTTCCCTTCCTTGAGAAGTATATCGAGTTCTCCGTCACTGAGAGTCAGAGCATTTTCATAAAGCGCCGCCAGGGCTTTTTCTGATACCAGCTTTTGTTTGAGAGTGTTCAGTGAAACCACATGAGCGTTGGTAGCAATGTACCCACTTTCTTGAAAAACAAAGCCACTTCCTGTGAAGTACTCATCAATAACGACCTCTTTCTCACTGTCAGGAACCAGACTAACTGTCCTCAATCTTGCATCAACTACCACTGAAGGCATCTTCACAGTACCAAAAATATGCGTCCCTATCTGGACAGTGGCTGGACGAGAAATATCGGCAATGCCCTGAGGGGAGAGATCTTGAGCATGCACTCCAAAAGGGGTCCCCAGGAAGAAGAGGCTACTCAAGAAAAGAAAATGAGAGAAAGCTATTCTATACACCATTTTTGTTTTGTTTACATTCATTTTAACATGTTTTGAAAGAAAATTCTGTCTCACGGGAACACTCAATAGAACCTCA
>CAZLQC010000040.1:0-6772 GCA_964561695.1 uncultured Bdellovibrionales bacterium | reverse complement strand
ACTATCGCTACTGCTCACTGTGAGTATGAGACCGAAGCTCGTCACTATGCTCACGTTGACTGTCCTGGTCACGCTGACTATATCAAAAACATGATCACTGGTGCTGCTCAAATGGACGGTGCTATCATCGTAGTTTCTGCTACTGATGGTCCTATGCCTCAGACCCGTGAACACATCTTGCTTGCTCGTCAGGTGGGTGTTCCTGAAATCGTCGTTTTCCTCAACAAGGTAGACATGGTAGATGACCTTGAGTTGGTAGACCTGGTTGAAGAAGAAGGTCGCGAACTTCTTTCTAAGTACGAATTTGATGGTGCCAACGCTACTGTTGTTCGTGGAAGTGCTTTGAAGGCTCTTGAGTCAACAGATGCAGATAGCGCAGAAGCTAAGCCAATCTGGGATTTGATGGCCGCTCTTGATACCAAGATCCCTGAGCCAGTTCGTGATACTGAGAAGCCTTTCCTTCTTCCTATCGAAGATATCTTCTCAATTGAAGGTCGTGGAACAGTGGTAACTGGACGTATCGAGCGTGGAATCATCAACATCAACGAAGAAGTCGAAATTGTTGGTCTCCGTGATACACAAAAAACAGTTGTTACTGGTATTGAAATGTTCAACAAATCTCTTGATAAGGGTATTTGTGGAGACAACGCTGGTATCCTCATTCGTGGAATCAAGAAGGAAGATGTAGAACGTGGTCAGGTTTTGGCCAAGACCGGTTCTATCAAGCCTCACACCGAATTTGAATCAGAAGTCTATATCCTTTCTAAGGAAGAAGGTGGACGTCACACTCCATTCTTCAAGGGTTACAAGCCTCAGTTCTATATCCGTACAACAGACGTGACTGGAGAAGTAGAACTTCCCGAAGGAACAGAAATGGTAATGCCTGGAGATACTATCAACATGAAAGTGAAACTCCTCGCCCCAGTGGCTATGGAAGAAGGTATGCGCTTCGCTATTCGTGAAGGTGGCCGTACCGTAGGAGCTGGTGTCGTAGTAACCGTTATCAAATAGTTTTCTCTCGAGGTAACTTCAGTAGAGAGTAGAGTAATATTTACTCTCTACCATTGTTCACTTGAAAAAGAACACAAGTAGTATATTCTATACAGAACCATGAAAAAAACAGAAGTCACACCAGGTACCCTTCGTGTACGTATCAAGATTAAGGCCTATGATCATAAGATCGTAGATCAGTCTGCGCGCAAGATTGTGGAAACAGCAGAGCGCTCAGGAGCCCAGATTACTGGTCCAGTGCCACTGCCGACAGAGATTCATCGTATGACTGTCAACAAGTCAACGTTTGTACACAAGAACTCTCGAGATCAGTTTGAAATGCGTGTCCATAAGAGACTGATTGATATTGTCAATCCAACTGCCAAAACTATTGATAACTTGACCAACCTCGATCTTCCAGCGGGAGTCGACGTAGAAATAAAAATGTAACTCAGGGGCGGAAGATTCCTTTGCAAGAGCACTCTTCGAGAGTACGAAGAAGATTGTTGTAAAGGAATACTTTCTTCAGTAACTCGTTCCAGTCCACCCTCAAGCAATACCTATTGATGATGAGAGTGTGATACTGTACGGGCCAACGTTTCTTCTTTTGAGAAACTGGCTAGCACGATGAAGTCAGTTTTTTGTTTACTAAAGACTCGAACCACACAATAACGCTATGAAATTTCTGATCGGCAAAAAACTTGGTATGACGACTCTCTTCGATGAAGAAAGGGGTGCCTTGAATGTGACTCTGATTGCTTTTACTGAAAACAAAGTAGTCGGTAAGCGAACAACAGAAAAGCATGGCTACCAAGCTCTTGAAGTAAGCACCGATAAGACTTCTCGCAAGAAGGTATTGAAAGAATTCCGTCTGGATAAAGATTTGACAGAAGAAGAACAAGTAGCTGTCCAGGCATACCTCGACGGCATAGAAGCTGGAAGTGTGCTTTCTGTTGATCAGTTTAGTGTAGGTGAGAAGGTGCATGTCACTGGTATTACTAAGGCTAAAGGTTTCCAGGGTGTCGTCAAACGCTACAACTTTCGTGGAGCACCCGCTTCTCACGGGCGTAAGCATGATATGCGAAAACCAGGAAGTATCGGAGCCACTTTCCCAGAGCACGTTATCAAGGGTCGTCGTATGGCCGGACGTATGGGTGGAGAGTACATGACTGTTCAGAATCTTATGGTTGCCTATGTAAACCTTGAAGAGGGTATTCTAGCAGTCAAAGGAGCTGTCCCAGGAGTCAATGGAAGAATTGTCAAAGTTATCGGAGCCTAAAGAATATCCCTATGATACAAGTAGCCGTCACTAATCTCGCAGGCAAGAAAGTCAAAGACATCACATTGAGTGAGGCTATTTTTGGTCTTCCTTCTAATGATGTTCTTCTTCATCAAGTCTACGTAGCCTTGGCTGCTAATGAGCGTCAGACTATTGCTCACACCAAAGACCGGTCTGAGCGTGCCGGATCCGGTAAGAAGCCTTGGAAGCAGAAGGGGACTGGCCGAGCCCGCGTGGGTGAAGTGCGTAACCCAGTGTGGCGTAAAGGTGGTGTCGTTTTTGGTCCTCGTAAGGAAGAAGTCTACGGGAAAGACACCAACAAGAAGATGCGTCAGAAAGCCGTTATGATTGCCCTGGCTGAGAAAATCCGTGGACAGAAGCTCTTGGTAGTAGACAGTCTTGTTTTTGCAGAAATGAAAACTAAGCTTTGGAGAGACGCTCGCGTTGCTTTGGGAGTTGACTACAAGAGTACAGTACTTGCTTTTGGTGAAGAAGAATTTGCTAATGCCGCCGTTACGCGTAATATCCCTAAGACCAGTAATACGTTGGCTGTGAACCTCAATGTTTCTGAGCTATTGAATAACGAATATATTGTTGTTTCTGTTGCAGGCTTAGATGCGTTGACAAAGCGTTTCCAAGCTTGGGAGAAATAAGAAAGAATTTTATGGCACTATTTACTGAAACAACTGAAAAGAAGACCAAGAAGGTAGCCAAGACAGCAGTGGCTGATATGAATTTGTCTGGAGTTGCTTATCGCGTGCTACTGAAGCCACGAGTAACTGAAAAGGCCTACACAATGGGTGCTAATGGTAAGTATGTTTTTCAGGTAGCGAGTATTGCCACCAAATTAAGTGTGAAACGTGCTGTCGAAGAAGTCTATGGTGTAACGGTTGCAGCTGTAAATATCGTTACTTTACCGGGTAAGACTAAAGTGTTTGGTAAAGGACAGGTTTCTGGTAAGCGTAAGGCTGTTAAGAAAGCTTACGTAACACTTGGAGCAGGGCAGACCCTCGAGTTATTCAAAGCAGGATTGTAAAGAAACATTATGGCAATTAAAGTCTACAAACGAAATAATGCAGGACGACGTAACATGTCTGTGGTAAAACCAGATGCTGTGACTGACTGCGCTCCTGAGAAATCACTCCTTTCTGCTTACAAGAAGAAGGCTGGACGTTCTCATGGAAAAATTTCTGTTCGTCATCAAGGTGGTGGACACAAGCGTCGTTATCGTATAGTTGACTTTCGTCAGGACAAATTCGGTATCCCAGGAGTTATCAAGAGTATTGAGAAAGATCCTAACCGTTCAGCTCTTATTGCTCTCGTATTCTATGTTGATGGTGAGAAGCGCTATATCCTGGCTACTGAGAAGATGCGTGCTGGACAGACAGTTGTTTCTGGAGAAGATGCCCCTATCGAAGATGGCAGTCGTTTGCCTTTGAAAAATATTCCGCCAGGTACTATTATTTGCAATATTGAGATGAAAGTGGGCAAGGGCGGTCAGATAGTACGAAGTGCCGGTACTCAAGCAACACTGATGGCACTTGATGGACCTATGGCTCAGGTAAAGCTTACTTCAAGTGAAATTCGTTTGGTGAATAAGGAGTGTTATGCTACTATCGGCCAAGTGAGTAACTTCGAGCATAGCGCTGTTACTATCGGAAAGGCGGGCCGAGCTCGTCATATGAATAAGAGACCAGCTGTACGTGGTTCTGCTATGAACCCGGTAGATCACCCACACGGAGGAGGAGAAGGACGTCAGCCAATTGGTATGCATCCAAAGACTCCATGGGGTAAGCCAGCGCTCGGAAAGAAGACTCGTAGTAAGAAGAATGCCTCTAATAAGTATATTGTCCGTCGTCGGAACAAGAAATAATCAAAGAATCTATGTCACGTAGTCTCAAAAAAGGTCCATACGTAGATCCTCGGGTTCTCAAGAAAATTGAGGGCAAGAAGCTTGGTGACCGTGAAGTCATCAAAACCTGGTCTCGTGCCTGTGTTATTGCGCCAGAAATGGTCGGATTTACCTTTGGAGTGCACAATGGACGAGATCACGTGAGCGTATTTGTGACTGAAGAAATGGTCGGACATCGACTTGGTGAGTTTTCTCCAACCCGTAAATTTTACCGTCATGGAGGAAAAATGCAGAAAGATCTTGAACAAGCTGCTAAACAGCGAGAGCTCGATGCTGCCAAGGCAGCCAAGGCTTCTACGAATGCTAAGAAATAGTTTTTATGAAAGTACAAGCAACCCTCACAAACTTACGTATATCAGCTAGAAAGACCCGCCTTGTAACGCGCGGACTGGTTGGTATTGATGCTCGTGAAGCCTTGATCCAGCTTTCTAAGCAGGTCAAGAAATCATCTGGCCATCTCGAGCCTCTTTTGAGGAGTGCTATTGCTAACGCTACCAACAACTACGGCCTCGCTCTGGAGAACCTCTACATCACTGATATCCGTGTAGGAGAAGCAGCAACATTGAAGCGTTGGCTACCTCGTGCCTTTGGGCGAGCGACACCACTGCTTCGTCGTGGATGTCATGTCACGATTATCCTTGATGAAAAGATTGAAGGTAAGGATCGTGTAGCTCCCGTTAAGAAAAAAGCGGTAACCGTCGAAACTGAACCACAAGAAGGAGAAGTTAAGAAAAACGTTCCGAAAAAAATGGTTCAAGAGAAAGTAGGGGGAGCGGTACCAACACAAGCAGCAAAAGTGACTAAAGTATTTCAAAGAAAATCTGTATAAATTATGGGACATAAAGTAAATCCAACTGGAGTACGTCTTGGAATCACAACGGGCTGGCAATCTCGCTGGTTTGGTGCGAAGAAGATGTATCGCGAACAGCTCAAGAAAGATATAGAGATGCGTGAGCTGATCATGAAGAAATGGAAAGCAGCAGCTATTGCCTCTGTTGGTATTGAGCGTTCTGCCAATGCCCTTCGTCTTATCGTAGAAACCTCTCGTCCGGGAGTGCTGATTGGTCGTGGCGGTACTGGTATTGAAGACCTGACCAGAGTGATCAAGAAACGCTTTTTTGCTGGTAAGAAAATTGACCTCAAAGTAGAAGTATTGGAAGTCAAACAAGCTGAAACCAATGCTATGTTGGTAGCTCAGCAAGTAGCTGAGCAACTTGAGCGCCGTATCCCATTTCGTCGTATCCTCAAGGGTATGCTTGACCAGGTAGAGAGTCACAAAGGTATTGAGGGAGTCAAGATTGAAGTATGTGGCCGTCTCGGTGGAGCTGAAATGTCTCGTCGCGAATGGTTGTCACGAGGTAAAATCCCACTCCATACTCTCCGTGCTGATATTGATTTTTCTCGTTACGAAGCCAGCACTACCTACGGTGTCATTGGTATCAAGGTATGGATCTATAAAGGAGAGAAGTTTAACGTTGCTACTAATAAAGAAGAGCAAGAATAGTCCACCAAAAAAGAAACGCTTATGTTACTCCAACCAAGAAAAGTAAAGCATCGAAAAATCCACCGAGGGGGTTGGTTTAAGTCGCCCGCAAACCGAGGAGACAAGGTAAGCTTTGGCAGTTTTGGTCTTAAGGCCACCGAACAGGGCATTATCTCAGCTCGTCAGATTGAAGCCGCTCGTCGCGCCATGACTCGTTCTATCCAGCGTGGTGGTAAAGTCTGGATCCGCATTTTTCCGGATAAGCCAATGACCAAAAAAGGAGAACAAACTCCCATGGGTAAAGGAAAAGGAAGCGTTGACCATTTCGTAGCCAAGATTCGTGCCGGGAGAGTTCTTTTTGAGCTCGATGGTATTAGCAAAGAAGCTGCTACAGAAGCTATGCGTTTGGCATCACACAAGTTGTCAGTGAAGACTCGTTTTATTGAGAAACAATAGGAAATATATATGAAAGCAACACAGTGGCAGGAAAAAACGAAGACCGAACGCGCTAAAGCGCTTATCGACCTCCAAGAGCAGGCCCGTAAGCTTCGCTTTGATATGGCTACTCGTGAGGCTAAGAATGTGAGTGATTATCACAAGATCAAGAAAGACATCGCTCGTTTGAAGACCATTTCTCGACAAGAAGAAGTTTCGCTTGACGAAACCCCAAATGAAGGTTAGACTATATCTTTACTAAAGAAACATTTATATGGACCAAGTCGATACTCAAACTAAAAAAGTACCAACGCACAAAGGTGTGGTGGTGAGTGATGTGATGGACAAAACCATCGTGGTCAAGGTAGATACTTTGAAGACTCATGCCAAGTATCGCAAGCAGTACACCTCAAGTAAGCGTTACAAGGTCCATGATGAGACTAACCAGCATAAGGTAGGGGACACGGTTATTTTTCAGGAGTGTCGTCCATACAGTAAGGATAAACGTCATCAAGTAGTAGCCAAAGCATAAAAAATATTCCAACCGTCAGAATACAAGTATGATCCAGGTAGAAAGCATGTTAAAAGTAGCAGACAACAGCGGTGCTAAACTCATCAAGTGTTTTAAGGTGCTTGGTGGAACTCGTCGTCGCTATGCAGCGCTTGGAGATAT
>CAZLQC010000039.1:0-7309 GCA_964561695.1 uncultured Bdellovibrionales bacterium | reverse complement strand
AATTTACTCAAGAGTTGAGCAAATGTAGGTTTCACGCTAGGATAGCATTATCAAAAATACCCGTCAATAAAGGAAAAATGCCAGAAAACAAGGAGAAAATAGCAGTCTTAGTGTCAGGCGGAGTGGATAGCTCGGTGTCTTTGGCGTTGCTCAAAGAAGCTGGACATGAAGTGACAGCCTACTATATGAAGATTTGGCTTGAGGATGAACTTCAGTTTCTTGGTGAATGTCCTTGGGAGGAAGACCTGGAGTATGTGCGAGCCGTGTGTGAGCAGCTTGGGGTAGAACTCCACATCGTGCCCTTTCAGAAAGAATATTGGGAGCGAGTGGTCTCCTATACTATAGACGAGGTCAAAAACGGGAGAACACCAAACCCAGACATGCTTTGTAATGCGCGAGTGAAGTTCGGAGCTTTTTATGAATACTTAGAGAAGTCTGGAGAGCATTTTGATAAAATTGCCACGGGGCATTACGCTCAAGCAGAGTTAAAAGATAGTCTAACTTGGTTAAAGATGTCACCAGATCCAATCAAAGACCAAACCTACTTTCTTTCGCAGCTCTCTCAAAATCAGATAAGTAAAGCAATATTTCCGATTGGGGGATATCCCAAAGAAGAGGTGCGCAGACTAGCGGAGAAATTCAACCTGCCGAACGCCAAAAGAAAGGATAGTCAGGGTATCTGCTTCTTAGGAAAGATTCCCTTTGATGAGTTTGTGAAGTTTCATCTTGGTGTCAAAACAGGAAGATTTATAGAAGAAGGGAGTGGTAGGGTACTTGGCGAGCATGAAGGTTTTTGGTACTACACCATTGGTCAGCGTAAGGGTATCCGGCTAAATGGCGGACCCTGGTATGTAACAGGCAAAGATACTGAGAAGAATGAAGTCTACCTTGCTCATGGAGATGTTTATACGGGTGAAGCGGTGGATACTTTTGCTGTCACGAACTTGAATTGGATCAGCGGTAAACGACCCGAAAAAACAAACTTACAAGTCAAAGTCCGTCATGGCGAAAAAATCTACCAAGCCGAGATAACTTGGACATCGAATGTCCAAGTAGAGGTGAAGCTTGATGGGAAGGATCAGGGGATTGCCTCGGGGCAGTTCGCTGTATTTTATGATGGTGAGTATTGCTTAGGTGGAGGGGTAATTGTTTAATTTTTAGAGTATGCACATTACTCTTATTGGACCTCCTGGAGCGGGGAAAAGCTACATTGGAAGGAAACTTGCTATCAGACGGAAGATGAATTTTGTGGATATAGATGAAAAGTTAGAAGAACGTTTTGGAAAGCCATTACAGGAAATCCTTGATATATTTGGCGAGGAAAAATTTATACAAATAGAAGCCAATGAAGTGGAAGGACTACTACTTGAGAATCCGACAGTAATTGCTCCGGGAGGGAGTATCATCTGTAGCGTACAAGCTATGGAATATCTCAAAAGTATTTCAACAGTTGTATATTTAGAAGTGCCGTTTGAAATTATCTTCAGTCGTGTAGACATCAAGGCACGCGGTATTGTTGGAATAGCAAATAAAAGCTTGCAGGAAATATATACTGAGCGAGATATGCTTTGTCGGAAGTATGCAGATTATATTATTAACAATATTGTGAGTGAGGAAGGGATATTAACAGAAATAGCTACAAAGATTGTATGAGTATTCAGAAGAAAAAAGTACAATTCTTTGAGAGTAAACTAGTTGATTTTTTTCAGAAATCAGGCAGAGTAGAGCTTCCATGGCGCAAAAAAGGCATCAACGCCTATGAGGTCTGGGTGTCTGAAATCATGCTCCAGCAGACCCAAGTATCCCGTGTTATAGGCTACTATGAGCGTTTTCTGAAGAAGTTTCCTACAGTACAAAAGCTGGCCAAAGCGAGCTGGGAAGAGTTTTTACCGTACTATCAAGGCCTAGGTTACTACGCTCGTGGGCGTAATATGCTTGAGACGGCTAAGGTTGTTACGAGACAGCATAAAGGGATTTTCCCAAAGAACGCAACTGAGTTGCGTTTACTCCCAGGCATTGGTGAGTATACAGCAGGGGCCATACTCAGCTTTGCCTATGGTCAAGATGTTCTGGCCTGGGATACCAACCTCACACGAGTTATCGGACGTTTCTTCTATGGAGATAAGAAGGCCCCGATAGACATGCAGTTTTTCGAGACGCACCTCAAAACCAAAAGACGAGCACTCAATGCTGCTTTGATGGACTTTGGAAGTAGTATCTGTACGGGAAGGCCTAAGTGTAATACTTGTCCTTTAGCATCAAAGTGTGTCTATCTAGCTGAGAAGGGGAAACAAGAAATACAAACAAAGAAAGCTAAACAAGCTTTTGCATTGAGTGAAGCAGAGTATGCTCTGGTAATTCTTCATGAAAAGCATAGAGATTACTTTTCAGCCCAGACTAAAACCTATAAGCCATTTACCTTACCCAGAGGGTACGTAACCAGAGGCGCTATCAAGGACTGGTTTCTCAAAGAATATGGTTTGATACTGGCAGTCAGGCCGCCCCATGCCCGTAGACTTCTCGGGAAGAAGAAAACACTCCTGGTAAACGCTCAAATCCTTACGGGGAGACACGCTTTTCCTGTATTTTCAAAACAAGCCGTTAAAGAGTATAATAGAGGTAGTCTTTAAGTACTATTCTACATACCAATGCAAGCTCGATACCTCAATGTCATCTTTTTCTTTCTACTCCTATTCGGGGTAGGTATTACGGTTTTCTTTATCTTCAAGCCTTTCATTACTGCTATTATTGCGGCGGCTATTTTGACTACTCTCCTAAAACGTCCGTACCATTCTTTTGAAAAGATGTTTCGAGGCCATAAGGTGTCGAGCGCTCTTTTGACCTGTTTACTGGCTATCTTTGTCGTAGTGACACCATTATTTATCGTCGTTTCTTTGGCTCTCAACGAAGTTAATGACCTCTATAGTCAAGTAGAGAATGAGGGAAGTTTACAGTCTATGCTCAATAATGCCTTCGAGACAGCTGAAAAGACTCCAGGGTTAAGCTTTCTCGTCAACAAGGAGACCTTCTCTGAGAAAAAGATGCTTTCAGATATATCTAATTTTAGTTCCAACGCAGTCACTTTCATTCAGACAGCGTATCAGAGTATCACCGGGTTTGTATTATGGATTTTTATTTTATTCTTCACGCTGTTCTATTTCCTTATTGATGGCAAGAGAGCTTTGCGGTATCTCATGAATCTCAGCCCTCTGAAGAACGAGCATGACAAGCTTCTGATAGAAAAATTTGTCTCTATGAGTCGCGCTACCATTAAGGGTACTTTGGTTATTGGGGTCATCCAGGGACTTCTCGGAGGTCTCGCCTTTGCTATTAGCGGGATACCATCACCGGCTATTTGGGGTATTATTATGGTTTTTTTCTCTATTATTCCGATGGTGGGAACGGGTATCATTTGGCTTCCCGCTGGTATTATTTTGCTTCTGCTAGGAGATATCTGGCAGGGAGTATTCCTCATTGCTTTTGGGGCAATCGTTATTTCTTCTATAGATAACATCCTCCGACCCAAGCTGGTAGGTAAGGATACACAGATGCATCCTCTAATGGTCTTCTTTGCTACTATTGGAGGTATCTATTTCTTTGGTCTTCCAGGATTTATCATGGGGCCAATAGTCGTATCACTGTTCATGGCCTTGGGTGAAATATATCGTATTGAATTTCAAGAACAGCTGAAAGAGTATAACGAAGCCTAACACCCTCATATGTTCTGTCGTTGGCAAGAGATTATGCAATGTTTTGATCCAATCGCTCTCACGGTTGGATCTTTTCAGATCTACTGGTATGCTGTTTGTTTTCTTCTGGCGTGGATAGTAGCTCTTCGAGTAACGCTTCACCTGGAAATAAGAGATGAAGAGAAAAGATTGATGAGCACAGCCATGTGGCAAGATCTTTTTTGGTGGCTTTTGCTTGGGGCTTTTGTCGGGGCGCGAGTCGGATTCGCTCTTTTTTATGAACCAGTTTTCTTTTGGGAGCATCTTGGAAGACTCTTTCTTCCCTATGATTTCGTTACTGAGACATTCGTACCCTTCCGAGGGATGAGTTTTCATGGAGGAGTCTTGGGGGTAGGGTTGGTACTTGGTATTTGGTCATATCGGAAGAGAATCAAACTTTTTTCACTGACAGACCGCCTAGCTCTGATAGCGCCCTGCGTGTCTCTTTTCGGCCGGCTCGGTAATTTTCTTAATCAGGAATTACCAGGAAGAATCACTGATAGCCTTTTCGGAATGTATTTTCCAGGGGATCAGGTACTGCGTCATCCGGCTACACTGTATGAACTTCTATTCGAAGGAATATTCTTGTTTCTATGGCTTCAGTGGTGGAGAAAATGGTGTCCTCGGCCCGGTACGTTGACAGCTCTCTATCTGGTTTCATACAGTCTCATCCGTTTTATACTTGAATACTTCCGTCAGCCAGATCCTGGAGTAGTGCTTCTGTGGGATATGTTTACGAGAGGTCAAGTTCTTTCTTTAGGAATGTTTTTTGGAGGGATTTTTGTCTGGTTCTGGAGCTCAAAATATGCTACAATAAAGAACAATTGAACAGCTGTATAGATACATTATGGAATCAAAAAAAATCTGGATAGTACTTGGGGTTACACTCGTTATCATCGGTGGTATTATTGCTTGGGCTGTTATTGAAGGAAGGGCTGAAAAGCAAGAAGCGAGCGTTCCAGACGCTAGCACCATTTACTTTTTTGGAGCCGAATGTCCACATTGTAAGCGCATCAACGAATTCTTAGAGGCTAATGACATTGCTTCCAAGTTTACTTTTACCAAGAAAGAAGTTTGGCACAGTCGTACCAATAGTGCTCAAATGAAAGAAAAGGCTGAGGCTTGTGGCTTGGATCCGAGCAAAGTGGGCGTACCATTTATTTACACTGAAGATAACAAATGTCTCGTTGGAGAACCTGATGTCAAAAAATTCTTTGCCGAAAAAGCAGGAGTACCTCTTGAAGAAGATGCTCCAGCCACCAACCAATAAACCAAAAAGTGATCCGCATGAAACCAGAGTCATTTCAGTACGAGACTTATCGCCTAGCACCAAAGAAAAAAGTCAGTCTCGATATTCAGGCTAATAGCTCTACCACTAAGGGTATCCCGCAGTATGTTCTCGAACGAGAACAACGTCGGAGAGCTTTTTTGTATACCAAACAAGAAGAAACAAAGACTCTTGATGGTCTGCGTCGCGAACGCAAGAATCTTCTTAATAGTCTAAGGGAGAAAACAGTGGCCGAGGGTTTCTGGATGTTTGTGCGTAAGGGAGAGCTCTATGGACGTCGCCTTAGGCGTATCAGCAGTCGCTTCATACCAGAGCTTGGACCAAAAAGAATGGTCTATGCATCGCTCACTGGAGGAGTTGTCTTTGGTATTCTTTCTATGGCTTTGATGAGTCAGTACTTTGGTGTAGGGGTATTTGCCAACGAGAAAGAACCATTGGCTGAGGCAGTAGAGAAATCGAATAATATAAGCGCTGAGTATGACCCGAGTCAAGATGTCTTCTTTGAGTATTTTTCTGAGGCTCAAGGGGCCGAGTACGAAGAAAATATCCGGAAGATGGTAGCTGGTTATCCGATCGAGGACATGCTTCCGTATATTCTCGAGAAAGACAAAATCACAGCTGCTTTCCTGATTGGTATTGCTAAGAAAGAAAGTAATTGGGGTAAGCGAGTACCGGTCTTGGATGGGCAGGATTGTTATAACTATTGGGGTTACCGTGGAGTCAGGCGTATGATGGGAACTGGGGGGCATACGTGTTTCAATAGTCGTCAGGATGCAGTCGATACGGTAGCCAAGCGTCTAGATAAGCTTATCAAGTCAGAACAACTAAACACTCCAGAGAAGTTGGTAGTATGGAAATGTGGCTTTAGCTGTGAAGGACACAGCCGAGAGAGTGTGAAGAAGTGGATTAGTGATGTGGATATGTACTATTCTCAGTTCATGGAAGAAGCGCCAGCTGAGTAAGACCCAAAACAAGCCAAAAATCAAAGAGGCGAAAGCCTCTTTTTTGTTTACCCCGTACTAAATTCCAACATAGTAGATATCCACTGATTGGCTCGTAAGCCGCAGGCGACTACGTCTTTTGATTATATATTGAGTAAAATATTATACTTAGAATTGGTATGGGGCTTTATATAAGCCAATAGTAACGTTTTTCGCTTGACAAGAAGGCAAAATAGGAGTATAATAAACAGTTGACAGTGCCAATGGCATTCGAAACACAGATTTTTATCTGGTGCGAGTACATCGTACCTTAACAACAAAATGGAGGACATTATGTCTCAGTTGAGTCTCATTCAGATTCTTGAGGCAGAGCGCCTCGAGCTTGGAGAATCGCAAAAGGTTTTTGCCAAGCGTTTTTTTGTAGATTATCTCGATCCACAGTCTTACTATGCATCAATAAAATGCGGAAGAATGAAGTTCCAAGAAAAATGCTTAGGGCACATTGCTCAATTTCTTGGCATTCCGTTTGAGGATGTTCAGCAGATGAATACAGAGCTGAAGCCTGCGAAGCCAAGGAAAGCGCAGATGAGATATATGACTCCCCTTTCTCCTTCTGCTAAAAAATATATGCGAAGGCAAAAGCAGCTGGAGGAGGGGTGGCAGATTGAACCAAGGTCATCTCGCCCAGACCATATCTGTGCGTATCTCTGGGACGACACTAGCTGTCGGAACCTGAACGGTGACAAATTTCTTGAGTGTCATTACACTTCTGTTGGTCCTGAAAAACTGTATGCCATTATGCAGGCAGTGATCAAGGCGGGCATTTTTGGCTACGACACTGACTGCAAATTCCTTATTGTGGATTCTCGAGGGGTTGTGCAGTACGATGGCAGTCGCGAAGAACCTTGGGCCCCATGGATTAGTGAGCGATGGGCATGTCAGATTTAGTGGGTATTCTCGATCGCAAGCTTCCATAACCACCATCAGAGCGTAAGCTCGGCCCCCGCTTGCGCGAATGTGCAGGCGGGGGTTGATTTTTTATACATGAAAACAAGCCAAAAAGCACTGGGGCGGAAGCCACCTTTTTGCTTTATAGAAGGCATTATATAGAATAATGGCTTATTCAAGCCATTGACCTATTTTGTATATTTTGCTATTATTTCTCTTGCGTCCTGGGGGAGTATTTTCTTAAATACCGACCTCAGCGCAGTTCATTAATGCCAGTCTGGAGGTAGGTTTTTGTCCCACTGTTTCTACAGGGGGATGAGAGTCTATCGGTTTTACAGGAATGTTCAGTATCTGGGAGGAGTCTGATCTGCAAAACAGGGTGGCCAATCTATGTATTCAAAAAA
>CAZLQC010000038.1:0-7397 GCA_964561695.1 uncultured Bdellovibrionales bacterium | reverse complement strand
ACTGCTATCGATATCAGCAACTGGCAGTTGAGACGTAAGACGGAAAGCGGTAGCGTCAGTTCTATCAAAGTCTTTGCCAAAGATACAACGATCTCACCCTACAGTTATTACCTCTGGGCCAACAGTAAAGGTATCTTCGCAAACATTGCTGATACCACCACCAGCTCGTCACCCCTCGCCAACAATAACAGTATTGCTCTCTATACCAAAAGTGGAACTGACGGCGTTCTTATCGATAGTCTCACTTGGGGCAATGGAGCACTTTTTCAAGAAACAGATACTCCGCAAATCACCCCCCTCAAAAATGAAAGTCTCGTCCAAGATCTTCTTGGATTCTGGATCATCACCAAGCCAAGTAGTCCGCAAAATAGTCACGCGGACCCATCTCCACTTATTCCTATTCCGAAGTCAGAGTCTCCTTTACCGCCAGCTACTCCAGCACCAGAACCTACTATTGTCCCGCTTAATACTGCCATTGCTATCAATGAATTCCTGCCCAACCCACTTCCACCTGATGAAGAGTTCATAGAACTTTACAATCGAAGCGATGAATCAGTAGACATCTCTGGTTGGACTCTTCATGATGCTTCCAAAAATGGCAAATATACTTTTCCTCAAGGAAGTATGTTTCCTAAAAAAGATTTCCTCGTTATCAGAAAATCGCTCTTCCGTTTTGCTCTCAACAATTCCAATGAGACTCTTGTTCTTCGCGATACTCAGGAACGTATCGTAGATACTGTGAATTACCCAAAAAGTATGCCTGGGGTATCCCTCAATCAACATACTCCTTATTTCCGTGGCGGTACGCCTACTCCGGGAGAAAAAAATATCCTCAATGAACTCCCTGTGACACGAGAGCGTGTACCAGAATCTGGGTTTCCCGATATAGCTCTTTCTTTCAATGCTCGTGGTAAGGATGTAGAAGATACCAACCTGAAATACGTTTGGGATTTTGGTGATGGTCACAAAAGCTACAAAGAGAAAACTACTCACAAGTACCAAGAAACTGGTAACTACACGATCACCCTTACTGCCAAAGATAGTCAGGATAGTACGACTGAGACTTTTACCATCACTATCAAGAAGTACCATCCTCCCAAGCTTCGCATAGTAGCTTTTTCTCCTAATCCTGAGGGCGCTGATACCGGCAAAGAATGGGTGGCTATAGAAAACAAAAGTAAAAAAGCGGTTGATCTAAAGGGTTTTAGCTTAGCAACAGGTACAAAAAGTAAAAAACTTACTAACCATCCCATTCGTCAATCAGTGACCCTAGAACCCGGAGAAACCATGCGCCTTACAAAAAAACATTCTTTATTCAGCCTTCCCAACACCAAAGGCTCTCTAGAGCTACGCGCTCCAAATGGTGAAACCGTAGATAGGTTTCGTTACAATGAGAGAAAGTCTCTCGCCGAAAATACTCTCTACCAAAAAGAAGGTGGTGATTGGAAACTGCTTGAATCAGCCTCGGTACTTGGTGTCACTGATGACGCTACCAGTTCCGCAGAAGATATTCTTCAGTCCGAAACAAATACCCCAGAAATAATCCCAGCTCAGCCAATTCATACAGAAGAGGAAAAACAAGCTCTCTACTCAAAACTTCAAACACTCATTAATACTCCCGAGTTTACTCAATATCAAATAGCTACTTCCGAAACGACTCTTCCCGAAGAGACTCTTCCTGGCTCTCCAAAGAAAAAAGACTCTTTCGAGTCTTTACGAGAGAAGCTCAATGCCTCTCTCGTAGCTATCATTTGGTAATGCTTAGATAACTGGCTCTGGAGTAGCCGCTGGCATCTCTACCACTTTAGCTACCTTTTCTTTGGTCTTCACCTCTTCTTGAATACCACCTTTTTCTTTCTTAAAATGCTCATAAGCCATGGCCATGGCGATAGCTGAAACTGGGATACTGACCAAGAGTCCTACCAAAAGAAGTAGCGCTCCCATGATATTCATCAAGGCTAGAAGAAGAACAAAACCCAACAAGTCCCAACGAGAACCCTCGGAAAGACGAGAAGCTTCCTTGAGTGCTTCTTTCCAACCAAGTTTCTGATCCACAAAAACGTATGGGAGGAAGAGAAAACGTACAAAGACGTAAATGCCCGGGACAATGAGGAGGATGAAACCAACCACCATTAGTATGTAGTAGATGATGTTACCAATAAGTGCTTGGGGGAAAATATCTTTCTGTCCAATAATTTCTTCAATCTTGCCTTCCTGTCCGGTACGAACCAATTTAAGAAACAGGGCAAAAGCACCCAATTCAAAGAAAAGAGTCACCACCATTGAAAGCAGTGAAATAAGCATGCTGTCTCCCTGAGGATCGAGAACACCAAAAACGATAGTCACCAGAAGGATTACCCCTAAAACAAGCCACGAGAAAACTATATGATTTTTCCAAAGCTGCCATGCTTGGCTAATAATGTCTGTCGGAGAAAATTTCATAGCGATATTTCTATGTTATTTAGAGAAAGATACTTCTTTCTATTTATAGTATAGAAAGGAAAAAGCCCTTTGTAAAGCGTTGTCAATGCGAGAAGCCTCTGGTAAACTAGGGTGGTATTACTTCCTAAACTACTTCGTTCATGAAGCCTCTTTCAAAACAGAAAAAAATTGCTTTTGGTAGCCTTATTTTGATTGTTCTTGCCCTGGCAGGAGTCTTTTTTTATGCCAAAAACAATAAGACTGAATTCGCAGCTGGCACACTTGGTCTCTTTCAAAAAGTTTCTAAACTTCTCCCCCTTTCACCAGATACCAAAAAAGAAATAGCTGTCATCGATACTCTTGTTTCTGAACTCACCAAGAAAGACGGCGTGACTCGTACCTATATGGTGATGTTACAAAATAACTACGAGCTACGCCCGGGCGGTGGTTTCTTGGGTCAGTACGCTATTGTCAAAGTCAAAGATGGTGTCGTCCTCTCGCAAACATTCGAAGATGCCAACCTCCTCGACCAGCGCATCAATGCCAAGATTACTCCTCCTACTCCACTCACCCGCAAAATGCAGATTAAAAAATGGAAGTTTCGTGACTCTAACTTCTCTCCAGACTTCCCAACTAATGTTGAAAAGGCCGAGTACTTCTATCGTCTCGCTGGTGGTCACGAGAAATTCGACGGGGTTGTGGCAGTTAATACTGATGTTTTCAATCATATTCTTGACCTTACCGGACCAATCACTCCATCTGGTTACTCAACTACCTTCAATAGTGCTGATGGAGCTCTTAAGCTTGAGGAGGTTGTAGAAAAAAATTACCTTGGCGAAGACGTAGCTGCTGCTGTCAAGCAAAATCGTAAGGCCATCATGAAAGTCCTCACTGCTGAGATAATTGGTAAACTGACAACTCTCAATAATATTCCTAAACTTGCAGAACTTGGCCTAAATGAACTCCGCAACAAAAATGTGATGCTCCACTTTACCGATGCCAATCTACAAAAAGAAGTAGAGAGTGTGCATTGGGATGGTAGCGTAGTCAAAGACTGGGGTGGTGACTATCTGATGTTTGTCGATGCCAACCTCGGAGCCCTCAAAACTGATTACTACATCAAGCGCCGTATTGATTACACGGTAGACTTCACTGGCGAGAAACCCCTAGCTACTGCTATCTATACCTATACCAATACCGCCCCTTATGGAGACTGGCGCACCAGTGACTACCACACCTACCTCCGGGCCTACACTCCCCTGGGGTCTAAGTATCTCGAGCGCTTCATGATCAATGCCGTGGCTCCTGGAGAAGACCTCAACCACACCTTTTTTGGAGGCTACGTCGATGTCGAGATTGGCCAAAGCGATGTCACCACTACCCTCAAGTACGAACTGCCTGATACTATCAAACCAGAAAACTATACCCTCCTCATTCAGAAGCAGTCTGGTGTCGGCACTATCCCCACCAAGGTCAAAGTCATTACCAAAAACAAAACCTACGAACACGAGACTGATCTAGTCAAAGACCTCAACTTCTCTTTCCAAGAGATCGAAGAAAAACAATAACCTCGAAACTTATGGCACCTATGCATGAAGAAAATCCCGAAGAAGAAATAGCTTCTCTAGCACCAAACGATCATCGTCGACTTGGTAAAGAGCTTGGCCTCTTTACTTTTTCTGATCTGGTCGGCACCGGTCTTCCCCTCTGGCTCCCAAAGGGCGCTACTATCAGACGTATCTTAGAGCGTTTTGTTACAGACACCGAAATAGCTTGGGGTTATGAACATGTCTACACTCCAGACATAGCGAAGCTCGATCTCTACAAAACTTCTGGTCACTATCCTTACTATAAGGACTCTATGTATGCTCCCATTACAATTGATGAGCATGAGTTCATGCTGCGCCCGATGACCTGCCCACACCACTTCCAGCTCTATGCCGATCGACCGAGAAGCTACCGTGAACTCCCTATGCGTATCGCTGAGTTGGCAAAACTCTATCGTTATGAAGGTTCTGGTGAACTGGCTGGGCTAGTACGTGTCCGTAGCTTCTGTCTGGCTGATGCTCATATTATCTGTCAGGACAAAGAACAGGCTTCTCAAGAAGTGGTTAAAGCTCTGGATCTTATCGAGTACATCTCTGGCGTTTTTGGCCTTACTCTCGGTGAAGACTACTGGTACCGCCTCTCACTCGGAGACCGTGCCGACGAAAAGAAATACTACAAAAATGACGTAGCTTGGGATGAAGGAGAAGAGGTACTCCGCAAAGTTCTAAAAGGACGTGAAGGAAACTTTGTTGAGGCAGAGGGTGAAGCTGCCTTCTATGGACCTAAAATTGATGTACAAATGAAAGATGCTCGTGGCAAAGAAAATACTGCCTTCACGGTCCAATATGATTTCTGCATGCCAGATCGTTTCAATCTCACATACATAGATGCAGATAATACGGAGAAACGTCCCCTCGTCATCCATCGTTCTTCTATCGGAGCTGTTGAACGAGTCGTCGCCTTTCTTATTGAAAAGTATGCGGGAGCCTTCCCGCTCTGGCTTTCCCCTGTTCAGATTATCCTGCTACCCGTCAGCGAGAAGTTCCTAGAGACCACTTCGACTCTTGAAAAAATTCTCCTTGAAAATGCTATCCGTGTTGAAGTAGACGCTACCAACGAATCTCTCGGTAAGCGCATCCGCAATGCCAAAACCAGTAAGGTTCCATACGTACTCGTCATTGGTGAAAAGGAAAGTAATGGAGAACCTCTCACTCTCGAAGGCAGGGCTGATGAAAAAGTTTCATTCCCAAACATTCACGAAGCGGTGGAGTTTCTACAAGCCAAAATCCGTGATCGTAACTAAACTCTTTCTTAGTAAAAAACACCCTCTTCATAAGAGGGTGTTTTTTGTTTAGCTTCTACCACTTTCTTTATCAGCTAACTTCTTAGCAATGGCATAGAGTGCATCTCTACTATCTTCCCCTTGCACAACATTGGTCTTTCGATAGCCACACGTTTCACATTCATGTACTAATTTCTGTTCTCCGTTCTTTACTTCAATGGCCACTGGATGCATCAGTCCGCCACATTCGCTAGCTCGATCTCCCGGAAGGACGTCTACATGCTTACTCACCAAACACTTAGGACAATGATTAGTATACCCATTACCAACAACTTTTTCTCCACAGACTTCGCAACTAAAGTCTTCAATTACCTTTTGGAATTGTTTCATAATCTACTATATCTAAAATCCCTTTTTCTTAAGAATAGCATTGATAGCGTCTTCATCAGCACAGCTGTATTTCTTGCTGGCTGAGTAAAATCTATCTTTTGGACCACTACAACCTCCATTGTCTTCATGGAGCGTGGCAAGCATTGGCATCAAGAAACCGATATCTTGTGTCCGAAAAGAACTGTAGAGCTTATCGAGGACTCCCGCTCTTTCGTTTTTTTCCATTCGTGTAAAAACACTCATATCATCCCCTACCTTACCACTCCAATCAAGATGCACAAACACATTATTGGCCTTACTCTTGTATTCCGGATGCCACAGAAGCGCCCAGCACCAATCTCCTGGTTTGTGGTACCAGCGTGAAAAACAAGGCCCGTCCTCAATAGCACCGTCATGATGAAGTCCCACTCCCCCTTCGATGAAGTCAAACTGACGCAAATATTTCTCGTCCTCTATATCATTGGTCTGCGCTCCAATGACTATCTCCATTCCACGAAACTGAGCATACTCACGCATCTGTGCCAGTACCTCGGCCATATATCCGTCTTTACCACGTGTTGGATCCTGATAAAAAACTTGCCCAAAAAGAAAACTCTGAATACCCATATTCATAGCTTCTTCGGTGATATAGCGCAGATACTCTCGGTATTCTTTTTTCTCTATTGAAGGCTTGCAACTATGTTCTCCCCAGACATTCTTACTCCCCTCACGGCACATCTTTCTGAATTCAAAGTTTCTGTCTTCAGCTGGAAATCGGTATTCTTTGTTCGTCCGCAAAGCCTCAGCAATAAACATGCCATAAACCGTATTGGGTTTAGTCACTTCAGCTTGGATTTCTCGAGCTCGCTCGAAGTCTGGTGGCTCCAGCCAGGTCTCTAGAGCTCGATGAAGATAGTAACACTGTGAACGATTGATGAGAGCAATAGAACTCTTACGATCACCCCCATAAGCAGAGAGAAAGCCATCAGCCACACAGCCATTCTGTTTCATGCGCTCCATACTCGGTTTGGGCGGAGGCGGCAACAGCGGAAGGGTCTCATCATTCTTGTTCTCGTTTTCTTCAGGCTCATAGAAGCCCTGTACTCCTACTATCTCTTCTTCTGGCCCCACAATCTCGAGAGAGAGCGGAACTTGGTCATGAGTAGCTACTTTTGGTTCTGGGGCTGAGACCGGTTCAGAAAGAATAAATCCGAAAAAAGAACCCACTAATACCAAACTTGATACACTCCCACTCAAAAGCAGAACTTTTTTCTTATCAAAGCGTTTATTTTGTGAATTTTGATTGTATGAGAAGTTTTCCATACTCGTAGTACTAGTATAGCACTTGAGTATTTTGAAAAATTAAAAACTGCCCTTAAACGAGCAGTTTTCATTTATTGGAGCTACTTAATACGGTCAGTTAGGACTAATTTATAAAAAAATTTACTTTTTTATAAAACCTCTCTATCATATATATGGAGCTATCAGGTGCCTGGCGCTGAGAAATCAGCGAACGGTGGCCGTAACTATAACGGTCCTTTGGGTAAATCCCATTTCAAGCCTGGTAGCTCCTTTTCTTTACTTAGCAAAAAACAGCCTCTCGGCTGTCTTTTTTTTATTGGAGCTGGTAAGGGGAATGAACAAAAGCTAAGGCTTTTCTGAGAACCCACGCCTGCCTGCCGGTATGCAGGGTTCTCAGCGCTTCGCTGCTCTCCTCCAACTGAAAAACAAGTGTTTTCCCGACCCTTTTCCTGGTCGCTTCCCCTGCCGAAACACA
>CAZLQC010000037.1:5491-7899 GCA_964561695.1 uncultured Bdellovibrionales bacterium | reverse complement strand
TCCAAATTATTCACGACTCAAGGGTAGATTCCTATTTTGTACTAACCCGTTTGCCGTGGGCCTAAACCCACTCGACTTGCATGCCTTATCCACGCCGCCAGCGTTCATCCTGAGCCAGGATCAAACTCTCAAAAAATAAGAATGAGATGATTACCCTTCCATAGCTTATCGATGGTAAGGGCACTATTTCCCGAAGGAAACAATGTCTCAGTTTGTGATAGCAATAGCTATCTATTTAGAAGAGGATCTCCGTCTATTTGTACTCTTTAATATACTTCCGAAGAAGTACACTAAAAATTTAGGACTAACCACAAAAAACTTTGATGTCTTTTATGATTATTGCTATGTAGTAAATTGTTAATGTTCTGGTGCGTTTTTCTCTCTCTTATTTCTCAAAAAATGGAAACAAAAAGCAATCTGATACGCAATAGATTGCTTATCTAATATAGAGGCTTTTCGAATACCTGTCAAGGAAAATGAGGCTATTTTCCGCTCTTCTCTCAAACACCCAAAATAGCTTGTTTTGGCCGTCAAATCTAACTCCCTTTTGTCTATTGACAAAAATACCTAATAGGAGTATAATATTAGATAGTTCCCGTGATATTCTGTCACACAACAACTGCAAACAGGGAGTCTCCAATGAAGAAATTTCTTTTTGTACCTGGCGCTTGCGCCTTCGTCTGTGGAATTGTCCTTATGGGCGCCCACTTGGCTACATCCACCACTTTTGGCCTACCTACACCCCTACCTATTCTGCTCACCCTCGGTGGGGCACTCGGAATGGTCTTGAGCGGTGCGTTGATCAAAAAGCCGACCCTCTCGAAAGCAGCCAACTTCAACGGATCCACACAGTGGACGCACGTCGGCTACAATCGTTTCGGCCAGCCCATCAATGTGAGGGGTTTCCGTCGCTAAGCGGTCGTATCACAACTGCTCCCCTTCCCCCCGAGGCTGGATATCCTAACGGACGTTCAGCCTCAAACCACATCTAAGGAGAACTTCTATGACAAGCAAAGATCTGGCGATGTTCGCTAGATTCATGGACAAATGCCGATTCTGGCTGATGTTCATCGCTCTTGTTGTTTCCATGATCATTGCCATGGTTATCGTTGTGGCCATATCGCATCATGTCATTCAGCCACTCTGGTTGGAAACTACCTCCAAAATCATCGGCCTCCTTCTCATGGTTCTGTCTGCCTTCCTTTCATGGAAGCTCCATCTGAATCTCGAAGAAACTGAGGCTCATGCCCGGCATCTCCGCATGCTCAATGCCAATCGTGGTCCTGAATAAGGGCTGCATACACAATCGGAAAAGGGCTGGAATTCCAAATGGAGTTCCAGCCCTTTCGCCTTTTTATATTCATCCCGTTAGATTTTCTACTCACTTCAATCGCTCTGCTCAATATCAGGGACCACTTCGAAACTCTAACGGGACAAGCGTGTTCTACTTTAAGCGATTATTAATAAATAGAAGTCCGACGAGCGGTACTATCATCCACAGAGCCAGCGCTGTCGCTCCAGCGAAGTATCCGTAGACCGAGAGTGATATAAAGTCTAAGGCTAGTTTTTTGGGAAGGAAATACAGAACACTACTGACCAACAATCCAGTCACCAGAATCCCCATCACAAAAACCCTCCAGAAAAAATCCGTACTGGCGTTCGACAGATGCAAATCAAATAACCTACGGTCGGTGAAAAAGAGCACAAAGAAAAGAGCCAGAAAAACTATAGCTCCCCCAAGAGCACTAAAGCTAAGCCAACTCGCTGGTAGGATAGCTACGAGCGCTCGTGCAATATAGACATCGATCAAAATAGAAATCAACCGAGAACGGCCCAAGAAAAAGCCCAGCCCAATACTAACGCCAATAAAAAGAAAGAGGAGTGAGATATCTCCTGCTAGGTTTGGGGCGATATCAAGGGTTTTGAAAAAAGAGTCGAGGAAATCCATATCCGTAGTCTAGCTGTCACACTTTCCTTTTGTCAAAAGAGCGGAATCCTCCAAAACGTGACTTTTCCTTTGTTTTCCGCTAGTATAGGGGTACTTTAAGACCTGTTTCCTCTCTATGACACTTCACAGACCCACTGTTTTCTGGATCTTTGTCCTTGGATTCTTTACCACTGTTGGCCTCGTCCTCTTCTATACCTATGGGTATCGCTTTAGTACTGACAGGGGTATCTTCGTCTATACCGGATCGCTCACTATTGATGCTAACCCTGATGCTATCAGTATCAAGATAAATGGAGAGGTAGTCCCTGATAATCAGTTGGGGGTTCTCAATAAAGCTTCTCATATAGCTGGCCTGGCTCCTGGTGAGTACCAAGTAGAGGTGACTGCTCCAGACTACCAGTCTTGGCAGAAAAAAGTGATTATTGAAAGCGGTAAGTCTACTGAGTATTGGAATGTGCTT
>CAZLQC010000037.1:0-5481 GCA_964561695.1 uncultured Bdellovibrionales bacterium | reverse complement strand
AAAAGCTACTCCCGAGAATCCTACCCTACCGAATACGGAAGGCAGTATCCGAGCATTTCCTTCACCCAAGACTAATCTGATTGCTCTCGCCAAAAAACAAGGTGATGAACTTGTCATTGTCACCTATGACACCGAACAAGAAACTGCTGAACAAGTCTTCTCACTAGCTAATGCCAACCTCCTCGATAATCAGTCTGATGGGGTCGAGTGGTCCCCAGAGGCTGAAAAACTGCTGATCCCTCTTGAGCGTGCTGGCAAACGTGAGTACTACGTAGTGGATGTAGATACTACTGCCTCAACGCTTCTTTCCCAATTCAATACTGATACCCCGAATCGTAAATTCACCCGTTGGCATCCAAGAGAACGAGCCACTCTTCTCTACCTCGATAACCGTGCTCTCTTTCAAATAGATACTCGCGCCACCGAGTGGATAGCAGAGCCTATGTACCAAAATGTCGTTTCTTATGATATTTCATCTGGAAATGCTTACACTCTGACACCGAACGGCATCGTCGTCAAATATCCTCTCGATAGTAACAATTACGCCCTCGAAAAAGGGGTCCAAGTGACTACCTCTCCTATTCCTATTACCGACGGTACTGAGTACTTCGTAGTCATGTATGATGATTCACGTATTAGCCTGCTTGAAACCAAGACAGGTACTTTCTGGTTGTATGACAAAGAAAACTCTCTAGAAATGACCAGGGTAGCTACTGGTATCAAGGGTACACAATTCTCAGATGATGGTAAGAAGCTCCTCTACTACGGTGATACTGATATCTCGGTGGTCTATCTTCGCGACTGGGAAGTCCAGCCCGTACGTTTGGCTGGTACTCACCAGCAAATCATTCGTCTCTCTACGCCATTGACCCAAGTTCAGTGGACCAAAGACTACGAACACATCTTCTATGCCAATAACGGGCAAATTCAATTTGCTGAACTCGACAACCGCGACTACCGTAATATTGGTAATTTCCTGACTCTCCCAAATCCCCCACTCCAACTCTTTTCACGTTTTGAAGAAGACCGCGTCTACGTCATTAGTGATACTGGTCTCCACGCTATTGATTTTCCTGAAGCCACTACCCTCTTCGGCTTCGGCAACTAAACTAAATATTGTAGATTAAAGAAAAACCCCGCCAGCTGGCGGGGTTTTGAAATTCTTTGACTAACGCTTACTCCATTGTGGGCTCTTACGAGCTTTCTTGAGTCCTGGTTTCTTACGCTCAACTGAACGAGCATCTCGCGTAAGGTAACCCTCTACTTTCAGGGCTGTACGAAGCAATGGGTCATGCTTGAGTAGCGCGCGAGCGACACCAAGCTTAGCAGCATCTGACTGACCGTGCTTACCACCGCCACGAACCAAGATTGAGACACTCCAATCTGCTTCAAGACCAACCGTCTTCAGTGGAGCTATTACATTACCGACTAAGCCTTCTGTACCGAAGTATTCAAAAATAGTCTTGCCACCATTGGCAATCAGGGTAGCTTCTGCACCCTTCTTAACTGGGTAGAGACGTACCTGAGCTACAGCGGTCTTACGACGACCAACAGCGTACACATAGCGTTCATCAGTTGCAACAACTTTCTTGGGAGCTACTTTTTTCTCAACTACTGGGGCTACTATTGTTTCTACCACTTCCTCTGTCTTGGGAGCAGCAACTTTTTTGACAGCTACTTTCTTAGCAACTGCCTTCTTAGGTGCAGCTACTTTCTTCACAGCGGTCTTAGTGGTTGTCTTCTTTGGTGCTGTTGCCATAGAGTTATTCGTGAGTGATATGGATAGTATTATGAGTGTGCTCTGCGCCCTTGTACGTAAGTAAGCGAGTCAACATACGATCGCGTAGCTTGTTCTTTGGAAGCATATTGTACACTGCCTGATAGATGATCTTACGAGAGTCTTTCTTCATCTGATCTTTAAAATTGATACTGTTGATACCTCCCGGGTAACCACTAAAACGATGGTAGACTTTGTCATTCATCTTGTTTCCAGTCACTACGAGACCATCGATATTGATAAGGACTACGAAGTCTCCACCATCAATATGAGGTGTGTAGTTCACTTTACCCTTACCAGAAAGAGTAGTAGCAATTTCTGTAGCCAGACGCCCCAAAACTTTCCCCTGAGCATTGAAGAGGTGGTACTTACGGTCGGTATTTTTAGAGCTGATCTTGATAGCCATAGACTTATACAAATTCAATAATTGCCATGCGAGCCGAGTCACTCTTGCGACTTTCCATTTTCACTACCCGTACGTATCCGCTAGTACGACCCTCGAAACGGTCCGTAAAGTCGCTCATAAGCTTCTTAACAGCCATCAGTGGGATATAGGTGCGGAGATCACGGATAATGGCTACCTTGCGAGTTTCATTCTTACGACCAACCTTAGCCTTATTCACCAATTGATCAATAAAGTCTTTCAACTCTTTGGCTTTAGCCTCAGTCGTGTTGATTCGTTCATGCACAATCAGACTCCCTAGAAGAGTTTTAATCAGAGCGGTTCTTTGATTTTTCACGCGACCGAAGACGCGACCAGTCTTTTTGTGCTTCATATCAGATAGGTTTCTTACCTTACAATTATTCTTCAGTTACTTCTACTTCTGCCTCTGCCTTTTTCTTACGAACTGCCTTGGCTTTCTTGGGAGCATCTACTGTTTCTTCCTCAATTCCACTTACCAATGATTGAAATTGATTAACGAGAATAGAAACACTCTTTTGGAAAGCTTGTTCAGGAGTGATGCTACCATCAGTCAACACTTCAAGAGTAATTTTATCGAAGTCAGTACGCTTCCCGACACGCATGTTTTCTACTTCATAGTTCACGCGCTTAACTGGGGTATAGATAGCGTCGATAGCAATAACACCAATCTCACGCTCTTCACGATCGCGTTGTTCGGCTGGCAGGTAACCGAGACCCTTATCAATTTCGATTTCCATTTCAAACTCAGTCTTCTTATCACTAATAGTAGCGATGATTTGCTCTGGGTTTACTACTTCTACGTTAGAGGTAGTCTTGATATCACCAGCAGTGACTACGCCTTCGCCTTTAGACTTCACAGTCACTTTGACTGATTCGTCACCAAAAAGACGGAAACGTACTTGCTTGAGGTTGAGAATAATCTGCACTACATCTTCCATCACACCAGGAATAGTAGAAAATTCGTGAGAAACACCGGTGATCTTGATTGAATGAGCAGCAGCTCCTTCAAGTGAAGAAAGGAGGACGCGACGGAGGGCGTTTCCTAAAGTAGTACCGTAACCAGGGTAACATCCTGGAATTTCGAACTTACCGTGATTAGCGGCTAATTCTGTGTACTTCGTCTCTTGTGGTGATGTAATCGCCAACATACATTTGTGGTTTCGGATGAACCGCCGGACCTATTAATCAAAGGCTGAGCACCGGAAACAATTTAATGAAAAACTTAATTATTTTGAGTAGTATTCTACAACCATCTGAGGATCAACGCTGACACCGACATCTTCACGGACTGGCATGGCTATCACTCTTCCCTCTCCATTTGCTACATCAAGAGCCAACCAGTGTGGTATGTCTTGTTTGTTAGCGAGGATTTCAGCCAGGTTCTTCCAGTAGTTCTTCTGTTGCTTGGTGATTTTGATCTTGATGATATCCCCTACTTTGACTTCTGCTGAAGGAATGTTCTGACGCTTACCGTTGACCTCAAACATCTTGTGCCCTACGAGCTGACGAGCCTGCGCACGAGAGGCTGCAAAACCCAGACGGTAGACAACGTTATCGAGACGACGCTCCAGACGAGAAAGAAGGTGATCACCAGTGATACCAGCCAGATTAGCGGCTTCTTCAAAGTGATTACGGAACTGTCGTTCGAGCACTCCGTAAATGCGCTTAATCTTCTGCTTCATCGCGAGCTGACGTCCGAATTCGCTTGAGCTACGACGGGCATTCTGTCCATGGACACCTGGGGCGTATGGACGACGCTGCATAGCACATTTTGGACCAAAACAGCGCTCTCCTTTGAGGAAGAGTTTTTCGCCAGCGCGACGACAGAGTTTACATTTTGAATCAAGATTTTTTGCCATAGTTCTCTATTAAATGCGACGTGGTCGACGTGGTCGACAACCGTTATGCGGGACTGGGGTGGTGTCTTTGATGCCGACAATGGTGAAACCATTATTAGCCAAAGAGCGAATTGAGGCTTCACGACCACTACCTACTCCTTTTACAAAAACTTCTAACTCAGAGACACCGTATTTCTTCACTTTTTCAGTAACATCAGCAACAACTTGAGTAGCGGCGTATGGGGTAGACTTCTTGGCGCCTTTGAATCCCATGTGACCAGAGCTAGACCAACCTAGAACTCCACCAGTCATATCTGCAATAGAAATAATAGTGTTGTTGTACGTACACTGGATAGTGACACGTCCTTTGGTAACCTGACGCTTCAACTTCTTACGCTTCTTGGGCGCTTCAGTATCTGCAGTTACTTCAGTCTGTTCTTCAGCTGAAACTACTTCTTCTTCAGTTGTTTTGAGTTCTTCAGTCATAGAGTATATTAGGTCTTGCTATCTGACTTCTTACGTCCACTACCCATCGTCTTACGGGTATTACCACGAACCGTACGGGTGTTGGTTTTAGTTCGCTGTCCTCGTGAAGGAAGACCCTTCTGATGACGTGAACCACGAAATGATCCGATTTCTTTGAGACGCTTGATGTTTTGCTTTACAAGGTGACGGAGTTCTCCTTCGACGCGGAACTTCTTTTCAATAGTTTCACGGAGCTTGTTGGCTTCGTCAGTAGTGAGGTCCTTGGTACGAGTATCAGGGCTAACATTTAGCTCTTTCAAAATCTTCTGGCTAGTAGTAAGACCGATACCGTAAATATACGTCAGAGCTATCTCTACACGCTTGTTATCTGGAATGTTGACACCTGCGATTCTAACCATAGGGATATTTAGCCTTGACGTTGTTTATGCTTTGGAGTGGTAGGGCAAATTACCATCACCTTTCCATGACGACGAATAACTTTACAATGGACACAAATTTTTTTGACTGAGGCACGAACCTTCATAAGCTGACTAATCTATTATTTTAAGCGCTGCACAATACGTCCTTTTGAAAGGTCGTATGGACTCATTTCAAGAGTAACTCTGTCACCCGGCAAAAGACGGATATAATGCACTCGCATTTTTCCTGATATATGCGCCAAAACTTCGTGGCCATTATCTAGCTTCACTCGAAAGGTCGTACTTGGAAGTGACTCCAAAACTTCCCCATCGAAACGAATCATGTCTTTTTTTGCCATAGTTTGCTTTGGGTACAGAGAATAAAATTAAGTAAAGTGCGTTTCTGAACGCAAAAAAAGAGGTGGTAGGTTATCTTTCCAAGCTCTGTCAGACCTCAATCATGTATACAGATATCTGAACCTTCTTTACCCTTATTGCTCTGGTTTTCAAATGTATGACTATTGTAGAGGGGTATTCAAAAATTGTCAAGATTTTAAG
>CAZLQC010000036.1:0-8426 GCA_964561695.1 uncultured Bdellovibrionales bacterium | reverse complement strand
AGTAGGAGATATCAATACTGATAGTTTTCCAGACTTAGCAATAGGAGGCAGAAGCTATAGCACTTCTACTGGTCGAGTATATATCTATTTTAATGATGGTTCGTATCCTACTACCGCTGCTACCGCTGACGCGACACTCACTGGTGAGACGACGAGTACGAAATACGGCACCTCCATTGCTATTGGAGACTTTGATGCAGAAGTAAATACAGACGTGTTAGACGGATCCGATAACTACACAGTCAATACCTTCACTATTGGAAGAGTCTATCTCTATACTTTCAACGATAATGTAATCACTGGAGGGGCATCGGGGGATTGTTTTGGACACGCGCTCACGAGTGGTGATCTCAATGCTGACGGCAAGATTGACCTTGCAGTTAGCGCAGATTGTTACTCCAGTGCTGCTGGAAGAGTCTATATTTATTTTGCAGATGGTATTCTAGGAACTACCGCCGCTAACGCCGATGTAACTATCACCGGAGGAGGTGGAGATGACTATTTTGGGACACAAATTGCGACCGGTGATTTCAATTATGACAATAAGACTGACCTACTTGTTTCAGCCTCTGCCTATTCCGGCGGAGGCAATAAGGGTCGAGCCTATATTTTCTATAATGATGGTACTATGCCAACCACTGCAGGTACTGCCGATGTGACTATCACTGGTACGACAGACGGGGATTTTTTTGGAGGAGCCTTAGCTGTGGGGGATTTCAATTCTGATAACCGCACGGATTTTGCTATCGGGGCAATAGGGGTGTCTTCGTCGGCAGGGAGTGTCTATATATTCCATAATGATGGCTCTATTCCAACTACCGCAGGTACTGCTGATGTGACCATTACCGGGACTACCGCCGGTGATGATTTTGGAAAAAGCTTAGCGGCAGGGGACTTCAACTCCGACAGTCGAGTAGATCTAGCTGTAGGTGGGCCAGATGCCAACTCGCTGACAGGAAGGATTTATATCTTTCACAATGACGGCTCTGTCCCAACAACAGCCGCTACAGCGGATGTCACTATCAGCGGAGATGCTAGTACCAATCTTGGGACCTCATTAGTGGCTGGAGATTTCAATGCTGATGGACGTATGGACATCGCTTCAGGTGCTCCGGGATATCTGACGGATATAGGAGCTCTTTATGCTTTCTATAATGATGGCTCTATCCCGACGGCCGCTAGTTCAGCCGATGTCGCCATTTTAGGAACAGTGTCTGGCGCCTACTTCGCTACGGTTATCTTCGCAGGAGATATAAATACAGATGGTAAGACTGATCTTTTGGCTCAAGACTCGCTTTCAGTCTATGTCTACTACAACGATGGATCGTATCCTTCTACCGAGACCTCAGGTGAAAAAGTTTTTACTGGTACCGTTTCAGGATATGGTTCTGCCGGCACCGTCTTGGATATCAATCTTGATGGAAAACAGGATGTTATCTTGGGGTCACCAAGTGATGGAAACGGTAAAGCCTACTCTTTCGTTTCAGAGACTGAGTATATAGCGCCATTCCCTGTTTCTACTAAGCTGCGAGGGGATGTCATTTTTAGGGGTGATAACAAAGTACGTTAACGCCTAAATAGCCCTTAGATAAGGCCTATTTAGGGGAATTCTTGTACGAGCGACTCATCTCAAGAGGATTTTGCCATTGTGGATAGTAGATATTTTGCATTTCAAGCCCTTTTCTCATATAATAGATGAAGCTTTGTCCTGGAGGAAAAAAGCGAGAGTTAAGATGTGTAAAAATAATTATTTCTAACTGAGGAACTATGTCAGACGAAAAAGTTTCATTTGCTCCTTTTGGCGCAAATCAGAGAGCTCAGGCTCCAGCAGCACCTGCTGCTAATATCTCGAGAGGTTTTGGAATGGGAGGCACAGCGTCTCCACGAACACAACCAGCGAAGTCAGAAAAAAGTTTTAATCCATCAGGTATATTTGATCTCGTAATCTCGGTGAGTTTCATAGCTATCTTTTTTGGAGTGCCAGTATTTTTCACTGGTGTGACGTTTCAGGGAATCGCTTTTGAGAAGCAGTTGTATTTCTACTTCTGGCTTCTCCTCGGTGTTATCGCCTGGGTTTCTAAGGGAGTGCTTTCTGGTGAGATGAAGATTCGTCGTACACCCTTGGATATTCCAATCGCATTGTTCTGGATATTCAGCATAGTTTCAGCGATGTTTTCAGTTGATCGCTGGCACAGCTTCTGGGGATTCTTTGGAGATCCATCTCGTGGAGTAGTGTCATTGACCGCTCTGATCCTGGCTTACTACCTGATTCTGAGTCACTTCAACATGAAGCGTTTTCAGCAGATGTTCCATGCTTTTATCGCTTCAGGTTTTATCGTGGCGCTTTGGAGCTTCCTCGTTATTCTGAAGATCCGCTTCTTGCCAGATGCACTTGAGCGTATGGCCCCGCTCAGTCTTATTGGGACTGTTTCAACTCTGACAACTTTCCTCTCAATTCTTCTGCCATTGTTCATGACAGCTTTGTTTGTACTTTGGAGAGAAGATAATGATATCAAAAAGTCACGACGCACCCTTCTTACAGTCGTGTATGGTATTGGTATCTTCATGACTCTTTTCCTCCTCCTCGCACTTTACTCGTACGTATCATGGCCAGTAGTGCTTATCGGACTTTCTTTCTTCATGGTCTATATTCTTGCCCAGATCGTTCGTCCAAATGAGCGCCTCACCTGGATGCCAATGGTGACTTTTGTAGTTATGCTGGCTTTCTTGATGATTGGAAGTAACAAGCTTTCACGAGCACAGCTTCCTGTAGAAGTGGCTCCAAACAGTAATCTCTCAGTACAGATTGCTAAGGAATCCCTCAAAGAAAACTTCCTCCTTGGAGTTGGTCCTGCTAACTATGGCTATGCTTTCTCAATGTACCGTCCGCAAGAGTATAACCAGAACGAGCTTTATACCCTACGTTTCTACCAAGGAAACGGTATGTTCTTTGAGTCACTTGTAACCCTGGGAGCCCTTGGTACGGTCCTATTGGCTGTCCTCTGGCTATCCTTCATGAGTCTTGGTATCTACCTTCTCTCTATGGAGAAGTCTAAGAACAAAATCTACTCACTTGGTCTGTGGACCACTGCTATCATGTTCTTGATTGCAGGAGGAATTGCCTCTCTCAATGGTGCCCTCGTCCTGATTGCTATGCTTCTTGGAGTACTTTCTCTTGGAGTCCTCTTCTTTGAGAGTGGTTCTGAAGAGCGCTATCTGCACCTCTCGCTCAAAGCCGCTCCTAAGTACGCCTTGGCGTTAGCCTTCATTTTTATGGTAGTGTCTGCTGGCGTAGCCTTTCTCTTTGTCTTCATGGGCAAGGTCCTCGTAGCTGATCTCAAAGCTGGTCAAGCAGTTCGTATGGCTGCGGTTACCCCAAGCACAGATGTTATCAACTTGTTGGCTCAGGCTTCACAGAGCTATCCACAAGAAGGTCGCTACCCAACCCGTCTCGGACAAGAATTCATGGCTCTTGCCAACCTCGAAGCCGGTAAGCAAGCTAGCGATCGCAACACCGACGCTATCGCTAACTACGTACGAAGCGCTGTTGCCGCTGCAGAACGAGGTCGTCAATTGATGCCAAATGATGTTCTTGCTATTGAGTCTCTTGGTCTTATCTACGAAAACGCAGCCCTGTACGCGAGCGACGCTATGCCAAAGGCTGAGGAATTCTACAAGAGCGCCCAACAACTTGAACCAGAAAACCCACTCTATGATATTAAGATTGGTCAGGTGAAGCGCGCTTTGGCTGATACCAAAGAAGAGGGCGCAGAACGCACAGCTCTTTACACGGAAGCCAAGACTGCCTTTGAAGCCTCTATCGCCAAGAAGAACAACTTAGCAGTTGCTCACTATCAGCTTGCTCTCGTGGAGTCACGATTGAAGATGTATGACGAGGCTATCAAGAGTACCGAAAATGCGATGCGTATTGACAAGCAAAATGTCAACTATCGCTATAATCTCGGAGTCTTGTATCAGATTCGTAACGAAGATGGAGATCTTGATCGAGCTGAAAAAGCTTTCAAAGATATTCTTTCTGACAACGATAAGCTCGTCGATGTTCGTTTGAGTCTCGGACTTCTCTATGAAAAGAAGGGTCAGCGAGACCAAGCACTTGAAGCCTATCGTAAACTACTCGATGTACTCCCAGCTGATGGTGAGGGTAATGTGAAGCAGACACGTGAACAGATTCAGAAATTGATCAATAACGTTCAGAGCGGTGCCGGTAATATCAACCAGCCAGCACCAGCTGCTCCAGAGCCAGAACCAGTTATTGCACCTCAGCCAGTAGCTCCTGATACACAGGCAGCTCCTGTAACTCCAGCAACCACTCCAGCTCAGTAGAAGCTTATAAGAGTGTCTTACTAAGAAAAAGCCTTCCGAAGAAGGCTTTTTCTTTTGGTAGGAAGAGAAAGTTTTCTAACATGAAAAGATATTTTGTGATATAATTATGCCATACCTGTTAGGCTTTGCTAGTCTAACGGCACAAGTAAAATCAATACTAAAATTTTCATTAGAATTATATGAAACGCATCCTCGTGAGCTTTGCCCTGCTAGGTCTTATTGTACCGCAGAGTCTTTTTGCAGAAGAAGGAACCGGTCCTGGACCAACTGCTAGTGCGGGAACTGCTACGGGTAATGTCAGCTGTTTTGACTACTATCAATTTGGTTCGGTGGCAACTTCTCTTGAGGCAGACTTAGCCCAGACTGTTCCTGGGGCTAATATTACTTTTTCTGGCACTATTACTAACAAAAATGACTATCCAGTAGTCGATGGAAACCTTTTTGTGAAAATTTTCCACACAGATGAAGCTACTTTTGGAGTGGGTGACGGTAATCCAGTTGTCGATCAGTTTTTTGTAGAGGGTAGTTTCAATCTTCCAGCTCAAGGAGAACAAAAAGTATCTTTTTCTTGGCATGTTCCAGAGAATATAGCGGGTGGAGAGTACTATGCTGCTACTTTTTTTACTACTGAAAACCGCTACAACCTTTCAGGACTTTCCTTCACCGATGATGTGATTGGGAGTTCTACGAGTTTCAGTGTCACGAGTGATCAAAAAGGAGGAGTGTTCTTAGATAAGACCAAGACTACCTTAAATGGCCAAGAACATCATTTTGCAGCTTACCCACTCCATTTCAAAAATGATGAGATGGTAGAGACTAAAGTCACCCTGACTAATCCATCTTCTGAGGATCAGGTGGTACAGCTTATCTGGGAAGAATACACCTGGGATGCTATGAGAGCAGAAAATCTTCAGAATAAACGCTTTGACCTAGTAGAGATAGCCGCCAACAGTTCCAAGGAAGTAGCATACCAGGTAACTTCAAAGGGCAAGTCTGTTTCATATGTGGTAGCTACCACTAAAGATCAATATTCTAAGAGTGTGCAGGGTATTCGTTTCGTTCGTGACGGCATTGAAGAAACGAGAATTAACTTCCCCAGCCTTACCAAGTTTCCTCTCAAGAGTGGAGAGCAGAACTCGCTCTTCGCCTGTGCTCATGCCACCAATCTACCTCTCGTCAAGGGAAATATTTTGACCCTGACTCTCCGAGATGAGAATCAGAGTATTATTCATGAGTATAAGTACGAAGGAGATATATCAGGAGCTATGTCTGGGTGGAAGGATGATTTTACTCCGAGTAAGGATTATTCCAAAGTATTTCTCACGGCTACCCTACAGAGAAATAATCAAGTAGTAGAAGAGGTGACCATTCCTTATGATTGCGAGGCAATTGATAAGAACCTCTGTGATCAAAGCAATAGCTTCTCCCATCTTTCAAAGACCAAAAAAATAGGAGTGCTTCTCATAATTTTGCTGAGCCTCTTTGCTTTGGGAGCTATCTTCTTCTCAAAAACAAAGAATAAAAGTCCTAACCGTTTCAAAGTTTTTTTCCTTCTCTTGATGGCAGGTGGGATGTTTTTTGGGGGCGTGAAGGGAGTAGAGGGAAAGGGTGTTAGTTGGAATAAGACAGAAACAAATGACCTTGCCTACTACTGGAACTGTTCAGGAGCGTGTCCCTTTGGAGCTAATGGATGGGAACCTGGACTGACTGCACCGAGTATAACCGTTCGTTATAATGCCGATGTCTTTGATGCCGGAAGTGGGGCCATTATTCCCGATGGTAGCGTTTTAACTCAAGGAACCAGGCTACGTTTTCAGCCACGAGTCCACTCTGCTGTTGATGTTGACTGGTTTGGATCTGGAGTTACTAATGACTCACCCAATGGCCAATGGATTAGTGGCGCAAATGCTCCAACCTTTGCCTGTTTGCCATCTGACGAGAGTGGCACGGGCGTCTTTGATGGAGTAGGTAATCGCTATAATGTGTATACTCCATATTCTGTTAATCCACCGACAAATAGCCTTGATTTTACTGGAACAACCGCCACGTTAACGGATCAAGGAGGGGGTGTCTATAGGATCGATAGTCCAGGAGTGATTAGAACCCAGTTTGTCTTCAGCCCTACGTATGGGAAATTCTATTATCGCTACAAAATGACAGCCAAGAGTTTTAGTACGCTCAATCTAAATCAATGTTACGGCAATCAGAGCGCTATGGAAGAGATAACAGCTACAATGGCACCGCCATTTTGTATCCCTGTTATGGGTATAGTGTGTCCTGGTCCCACATATCAACATTCAAATTATCAGACAAACATTCCTGAACAGAGAATAGCCTTTAATTTTAACGTTCCAGGCTCTAACAACCCACCCGCAGTGCCAACTCTGACCGGTCCTACCACTGGTTCTCCAAGTACTAACTACCCATATGATACCAGAGCCTCTGATCCAGATGGAGATACAGTGCGCTATGGTATCGATTGGGATAACAATAATACGGTGGATGAATGGACGGGCTATGTACCTTCGAGCACTAACGTCGTTACCAATCACATGTGGCCCTTTGTAGGCTCGAACACCTTTAAGGCCCTTGCTCAAGACTCCAATGGAGCAAGTAGTGGCTGGAGCATTCCTTTGACAATGGTTATTGCAATCGGTGGCGGTCCTGGTACCTGTGTTGTTCCATCAGGCGGGTCAACTCCAGATGGCACCGAAGCTCAACTCATTGATGACTGTGCCGCCTCTGCTGGTCCTGGATACAGAAGACCTGGTGATTTTACCAATGCGACACTCCTTAAAAATGGTAGTGACTATATTGTCTGTCATGATAATAGCAGTATTGCCTGGCAAGTTTGTGCAGCCGGACCTGGCGCTAGTCAGTTTGCCTGGTCTGGTCAAGCAATCTGTAATCAAGCCTATCCAGCCTGTACAACTGCCACCAATGGTATTTGTGGAGCTGCTCAAGGTTTTCCAACCACCAATCCTCCTATTGTAGGTGGTCTTTGTACCTCAGGTACTCCATCAGCGGTGACTCCTGGAGTCGCTCCAGGTCCATACTCCTGGACTTGTAGTGGGAGCGGGGGTGGCTCTGATGTTACCTGTGACGCACCCTATCTAGAACCAGCTCCTGTAGTTGATCTCAAAATCAATGGTTCTGATGGACCTCTGACAGTGAGTAGGAATGCCAATCTTAATATTGTCTGGGGAAATGTTGCCAACGCAGCATCATGTAGTGGTTCTGGTAATAATTGGGATACACCACCAGCCAAGAGTGTCTTAGGTGGTAATGACAACATCTCTGCTACGACCGCTTCTCTCTACACCATCACCTGTACCAACTCCCAGGGTATCACGGGCTCAGACTCTATCTCAGTCACCCTAGCTAACACCTTCAAAATCTGTCAAAACTCTTGTGATGGAGGAGATGTCCCTGATCCTCTTGGTATGGTTCAAGGATCAACCAGGCAAATTGTCGGCTGTTTCAATGATGCCGTAGCCTGTACAGATCCTACTGGAGATGTTACTGGAGCCACCTCATGGGCTGACGGAGGAGGACCAGAAGTGACTATCAGTAATGGTCTTATCACCGCTGTCCAAGAGGGTAGTGAAAACATCACCGGTACCTACTCTTCAAGTACCCAAACCAGAAGAGTAGATGTCTCTTGTGTCGCCCAAAGCTGTAGTGCTTCGGAAGCTCTCAAATACTGCACCAACGAAACTTTCAGTTGGCCAACAGGCTGTGCTGTCACTCCTACTCAGACCTGCTCAGGTTCTAAGAGTTGTGACTTTAACTGGAAAGAAGTAGCTCCTTAGAGAAAGGCTCTACGTGGAAGAAAAAACCCCTTGAATAAGGGGTTTTTTGATGTAAAAGCAGTAACTAAAGGAAAAGGACCCAGAAGGCGCTTAAATGCTTGACAAGTTTACAGTCTTTCCCTATTATAGAGAGTACGAATAAAAAAGTGCGTCACGTACTTTTTTTGTTTTCTCCACAGAAAAGTAAGGGGAAATGCGTGTCAACTTGTGCCGAGATGTGAGAGGCAAAAATGCGAACTTTTTACCTCTCACATTTCCGCATAACCTCCT
>CAZLQC010000035.1:0-8487 GCA_964561695.1 uncultured Bdellovibrionales bacterium | reverse complement strand
CGAGCACGGCATCAAGTGATATAGGCAAGTGAATTGGCTGTACACGGTAATCACCGTGGAAATACGAGAGACACTTCCAGTAAATAACCGAGTCTTCGCTAATCATATTGACGGGCCAAAAATCTACCTTGACCAAAGTATCAAACGGTTCTGAGTGTGATGAAAAAGTCACCATCTCTTGGCGGGTACTCTGATACAAATGCCAAAAAGATGACCCCGTCACAATCAAACGTACGATAGCATTGGTGTCCCACAGGTTGTTGTGATACATCGGGAGTGGCTGATAGGCGCGCTGCAAGCGTTTTGGATCAATGACATACTCATACGTAAGCGCTGCAAAGTACTCAGGGTGCGCCACGCTATCACAGTCAAAGTTGGAAAATACAACTCGTTTATAATCAATTCCGCGCTCATCAAGATACTTCTTCAGTTCACGGGCAGCGAAGCCAGCGTTCGATGCCTTACACTTCATTTCACCCGCCGCCACGATATGAGTAGTAACGATAAAATCTTTGAAGGTATTCCCAAACTTGGCCTTGAGGGCTTCTACTTTCGGAATACGGGTTTCCGGATCTTCTCGTTCTTCAGTAGCCAAGAGTACAATCATCTGCTCTTTTGGAAAGTTTGACTGGGCCAAAGACTCTATAGCAGGCTCGATGACTTCTACTGGCTCCCCCGCTGTAGGAAGCAAGACCACATGAAGTACCTCTCGCCAATCCATGATTTCATCTTTGACCGGAATCAAGGCTTTGGTCTCAAGCAAGACCTTCCTGGTACGTGCAATTTCTTTACGCACTATCCGACGGCCTCGCCATGACCATACGCTCATCTCTTTTTTGGCCTGTTTCAAATGCACAAGTCGCTCCTGGAGTTGCTCTACAAATTGCTCAGGCTGGTGCGTATTCTGTACTCGTTCCCACCAATTAATTTTCTTCCCTTCATTAACATCCATATGACCCAAAGTAGAAAACAGTGTCACATACAAAGCCTTAGTGATCCAGTAAATATCAAAAATTATGACAAAAATAGCCATCCAAAATGGCAAGAAAAATGAAAGGACAACCATACCGATAAGCGTCCCCCATGTCAAAGAACCCGGAATTATTTCCAGGAGTCTTTGGATGCGATGTTTCGCAGGATCTTTGGTCTTTGGGTCAGGAAATTCAAATTTCATAGAATCAAATACTAGTATAGCGGAAAACGTGGTATTATAACAGCATTATAGCTAATAATCAAGTCAAAAAATGGCTTCCTTACAAGAGTTTCAATTCTCTTCAAAAACCCCCTATGTTTCTTGATATTGGTCTTGGTATACTGTCAGCTATCTTTGTTAGTCAATCATCCGGAGCACCTCTTACCATCTGGTTCATTTTTGCTGGAATACTTTTTGCTCTTCTGCCAGATATAGATTTTCTTATCCATATTTTTCAAAAAAAATCTCATCGTCACAATGCATACGAACATCGAAGTATTGTCCATCTTCCCTTGCTCTATATTCCTGCAGGTAGCTTACTCTTATGGCTATTGTTAGGGCCCGCATGGGCTATGCTTTTTGCTTTCGCTTCTACCCTTCACTTTCTACACGATAGCATTGGTATCGGAAGAGGGGTGCAATGGCTTTTTCCATTTTCGCGAAGTGGCTATGCGTTCCTCTACATGCACTCTCGAGTAGTCAAACGAGGTCTGTGGCAATTAGTCTTCATTTTTAATAAAAAAACCACTGCTCAATTTGATAAAGATCACGGTGATGATAATTGGATAAAAAATATATACCTCACTTATCATCCATTTGCATTATTTGAATACATTGGTTTTTTTCTCTCAATAATTATCCTCACGATATATGTCAAAACTCATTAATTTTCCCGAAAACTTCTACTTTGGTGCAGGCACCTCAAGTCATCAAATTGAAGGTGGTCAGACCAACAATTGGACCCGCTTTGAGCACGCCAATGCAAAACGCCTCGCTAGAGAATCCGAGGCTTCGTTTCGATGGAATCCTCATTGGTCCAAATTCAAAGAAGAGGCTACTCATCCCGAGAACTATATCTCTGGAGCAGCCTGCGACCACTGGAACCGCTACGAGGAAGATTTTGACATTCTCACGGACCTTGGACTCAATGCCTATCGCTTCTCTCTTGAATGGTCACGCTTAGAGCCAGTCGAGGGTCAGTGGGACGAAGATGCTTTTAAGCATTATCAGGATATGCTGAGTAAGCTCAAGGAAAAAAATATCACGCCTTTTGTCACTCTCTGGCACTGGACGCTCCCTACCTGGCTCGCTGATAAGGGCGGCATCACTTCGTCTGATTTCCCCTACTATTTCGAACGTTACACCCAAGCTATCGTTTCTCACCTTGGTAATTCTGTGCATTTCTGGATTACCTTAAATGAACCAGATGTTGTCGCTTCTCATAGCTACCTTCTGGGCGCCTGGCCTCCACAGAAAAAAAATATCTTCCGCTATCTCAAGGCTAATCGCATGCTCATCGCCGCACACAAGCGTGCCTACGAGGTTCTCAAGGTCTATGATCGCAATCATCAAGTAGGTATTGCCAAGCATCAGGTAGCCTTTCATGTTCTTCGTCCTACTCTTTGGAATCATTTCTTAAAATTCATGGCCGACCAATTCTGGAATCGTCCTTGGCTTCGTAAAATCAAAAACCACCAAGACTTCATCGGACTCAACCACTACCACCGTCACTGTATCGACGGCTGGTATGGCAAAAATCCTAATCTTATCCAAACTGACTTTGGTTGGGAATACTATCCGGAATCACTGACTCAGGCACTTACCGAGCTCAAAACCTACAAACTCCCTATCTACATCACTGAAAATGGCGTGGCAGATGCCGATGACAAGCTTCGTCAGGACTTTATCCCTCGTGCCCTCAAGGCCGTGGCCAGAGGTATCGAAGCCGGGGCTGATGTCCGTGGCTACCTCCATTGGTCTTTCTTGGATAATTTTGAATGGGACAAAGGCTTTTGGCTGCGCTTTGGCCTTATTCAAGTAGATTTCAAAACTCAGGCTCGCACTATCCGCCAAAGTGCCCGTATGTATGCTGAAATAAGCCAAAAAAAGCAGATAGAGCTCTAAATCCCTCCGACCACTTGACAAACTCGTATTTTGTTTCTATAATGTAGCCACTAGAAATCTAGTCCGCTCTTTAAAGTTTCTGTTGTCTCTGGCACACCTGGACAAATGTTGGCCCTCTTCCTACAATGACCCCCTCGGGGAGTAGGGTCGGCTAAAATCCAGCCCATAGCTTTTCTGCTGATCTGTTAACAGCCGGATTATCTAAAAAGCTGTGTGTCAGAGATGAAGAGGAGTCGCTTCGTATTCAGTTACGGAATAAGGCTCTTGTAGCCCTAAGTAGCTCGTTTCGTGCATATCCCAAGAAGGTGCCTTGCCCCGCCCCTATCGAAGGAATACAAATGCCGAAGCTGGTAGCTCGCGACTCCTCAATTTATCACTTGCCCAGGCAGCAAGTAACCCGCACCCCCGAAGACTTATATCCAATGGATTCTAGCTCGGGGGTCTTTTTCTTTTCACTCATACAGCCCCCATTAGACATCTATATGTAGAAAGAATGACCCTTCATAGTATGCTTTTTATTGGTAGGATTTTCAAAAAGAAGTCTAACGGGGTAAACTTGCATTTTTCTTGATATATGGTATCTTTGTGTGGCAGTGAAAACTGCTTTTTCTTTTGAAAAAAACTCGTACATGGTCCCATCGTCTTCCGCCAGCTGGCGGAGGTTAGCTTGTCCGCCTATGGCGGAGACATCAGGTTTCTTATCAAAAATATGGTCCCATCGTCTATCGGTTAGGACATCAGGTTTTCATCCTGAAAAGAGGGGTTCGACTCCCCTTGGGACTACAATTAAAGATTTATCAGTCAGAGAGAGCTGATTTATCTTATACATAAGCCGTAAATCAGCGGTTCCAAGTTTCTCTCCATCATAAATTACCCTTCCAGCAAAAATCAGTTTTTGTAGGCTTATTTTTTCTGCATACTCGGCTCTATTCCAAGACTTCTCACTGTTTCGAATATAAGAAAAGCAGTAGTCCAGTAACTCCTCCATCTCAAACTCTTCCTCTCTCTTTGCTTGAATGAGAGTATGTTGCTGGTTAATCTGTTGATTGATGATATTCTTTTGCTCATTGAAGTCATCATCCGTATACTTTCCTGTTCTATGAAAGTCAAAAACCTTCTGGCGTTCGCTCTCTAACTTAGCTATCTTTACCCTTATTTTTGTGTTGTCCTCATCTATCTTTTTGTAACTATTCTGCCAGATATCTAAGACAACCATCTTAAAGAGTTTTTCATATTCGCCGTCAGGAGAGATATCTTTTAGATATTTCTTAAATTTCTTCTCAAAATCCTCTTTTGGGATAGATTTAGCCTTCTCACAACCCTTATGGTGGTGATGATAGTAAGCATACCCTTTACCATGTCTACCTTTTGAGATACTCCCTGTAAAAGGTGTCTCACAATCGCTACAAGCAATGACTCTTCTTAGAGGAAACAAGGGATTATTCACAGAACGTGGGCTTGCATGAACAGACTCTTTGTAGCCTTTTTGACAGCTCAAGAAAAGGCTCTCTGAGATGATTGGTTCAAAGTTACCCCTATACTCACCCCATACCTTCATCACACCATAATAGATGGGTTTTTTGAGGGTCTTCTCCATAAATTGAGGAGTAAGAAGTTTTCCATTTTTTGTTCTAAGTCCTCTTTCGTTTAAGTAATGTGCAATGCTTTTATAGGTATAAATACCCTTAGAGTACTCCTCAAATCCTAATCGTATCAGAGGGCTTGTATTTGGGTCTGGAGCGATATTTGAGCCCTTATAGGGTCTCATGTACCCCAGAGCCTCAGGCCATGGCCAGATACCTTGCTTGAGGCGTTCAAGCATACCCTGAGTAACTCTTTCAGTACGCATATTATTATCAAGCTCAGCAAATACTGAGAGCATCCCTTCCATAGCTCTACCCATCGAACTCTCATCAATTGGCTCAGTCACAGACCTAAGTTCTGTACCACCCTTTTTAAGAATCGCCCTCACGGTTACATGATCATCTTGATTACGGGTAAATCTATCAATTTTATATACTATGAAGTAATCAACCTTATTTTTCTTATCTGCACAAAAGGCTAAGGCTTTTTTGAACTCAGTTCGATTAGCCGTTTTTGCAGATTCTCCTTGCTCAATATAGACTTTGAGGCCTTTGATATTATTCCTCTCGGCATACTCCAAACAAGCCTTCTCTTGGCTACTAAGACTAGTACCTTCTACTTGTTCTTTAGAAGATACTCGGCAATAAATTATACCTGTCTTTTGAGCTTCCATATTATTATGGTATATCTTTCTCCTGATTAGACAATAACCAATCCAGATTTTTGGAACCACCTTTACTCCTAAGAAAAGACTCTATAGCCAAATATCCCAACCCGTAAAGATTTTCTCGTATATCAAGTACTTCTTCCTCTGAGAGGTTTTCCAAAAGAGAACAATTTTTTCGGCATTGTTCAATCGATATCATATTTGTCAGCCAACTCTTTCTTTAAATGAAAAAGAATTGGAATTGGTGGTTTTGGTTCTTCAAGATACTCTTTTAGTCTGGGCAAGACAGAACTAGCTAATCGAAGAATGATTGCTTTCTGAAATTCTTTATCCTGATATTCTGACTGAAGTACTTCCCTGACTTTCTTAAGGGTGAGGGTTCTTACTTCTTGAGCTAATATCCTATCCGTGTATTTTGGAGCTGCCATATTTCGTGATTAAATTTGTTAGACCCTTTACAAAGCCAAAACTGGAATGAATTACAATTTCGTCGACTTAAGTTCCTCTAATCTGGCTTTTGAAACAGTATTCAATCTTCCTACATTGCTCTGTGGCACGAAATTCAGGGGGGCATCTGGCATTACAGTCCCACCTGATACAAAGTGCTTACCTTGTATCAATTTCGCTTTTGGCTCTCTCATAAATCGACACAGATCCTGCTTTTTACCAGCTCGTAAAGTAAGCTCAGAATCCAAGGGGCAAAAATTCCTTGAACACTTCATAAAATAAGGACACCTCTCCATGTTTTCCGTCATACGATTAGCATTAAGAATAAATAAAATCCCGATTCCTGGTGTAGACAAGAATAGGGATTTTACCTATCACTTCTCGCTACACACGAGCTTTTTGCAAATAAAAAAGAGGGAACTCAAAAAGTCGTTCAAAGACTTGTAGAGCTCCCCCTTCTTTGTGTAGAGGAAGTATTGAATTATCTTAATGAAAGCATGTTCTCCAAAAAACTGCAAGCGTCTTTAATTAAAGCCAAAAAAAATAGCTACCTAATTCCACAAATGATGGAGTCTTTACTGATAGAAGTTTTTTACAAGGCTATTGTATTTGTTATTAAGTTGATTACGACTTGTAATTTTTGCATTAAATGCTTTCCTATCTTTTTCAAAGTTGGCATATTCTTTTTTATATTTAGAATACAGCGTGTTGTATTCATCGTACGCACTACTGCTCTTACTTTTTTCCAACCTTTTCAATTTGTCTACCATTTGCTCAATTTCTGAATCTCGACTATCTAAATCTATTCCTGATGCATTCAGCTCGCTATCCATATTTCTAACTGCATGAAGAAGGCTGTTGATTTCTTTCTGTGTACTTATAGTATCGATTATCCCTGTATAAATAAGACCTGTTGATTTATTTAAAACCTCAATTTTTCCAAGCGGGTTCAATTGATTTTCTGTTGCATCTGTCCCAAAATCACTAAGTACTATTTCTGAAGAAGCAATCCCTGATTCTTTTATGATACTAGGCGTAGACCCAATTTTATTACCCAAACTTGTAGTTTCAAGAAAACAATATCCCGAATCATAGTTTGAGTATTCCTGTGGACATTCTACCCCTACAGCTATATGTTGATCCTCTGGGAAAAGAAAAAAAGAAGCTCCATAGCCAAGTTCTCTAAGTAGGGAGTAGGCTAAATAACTCTTGTCAGAACAGATCCCCTTATTTTTGTATAATACTTCATATGGATAATCTATCTTAGGTACCACAGTATTTCTATTGTTGTACTCGTCATAATCATAGGGAATCGATTGTACAAACGAAGTCACAAGTTCTACAATCTGATTTTCATTTAAACCATTCTCTTCTCCCATCTTTTTTATAGATTGAGCCAATTCCTTTATTGTTTCATCATCTGGTCTTTTTGTTATGAATAAGTCGTTTCTTTTTTCAAGTTCGTCAATCAATGATTCTCCATTAAACACACTGTCCGCAGGGAGAGATTTATAAAACTCATAATAAGACTCGTAAAGTTTTTCATCCAATGAATAATCTTTACCCTTGTACTTCCATTTGAATATAGCTTCTTTTTCTCCTTCTGGACTTGGTAGTTTAGCTAAACCATCATCTACAATAACGGTATCTATTTTTACTACTCGCCAATGTCGGTCTACATCCCTAGTCATGGTCAATTCGAATCCGTTCTTGTTATGTTCTTGACCAATAGTTATTTTTGCAGTATTTCCGCTAACTTCCCTTTTTCTCTCTTTAAATCCGTTAATTTGACCGAACTTATTTTCATTTATACCGTCCGTAATAATAGTTGCTTGTTGCATACTCATCTCTGGAAGGAGTATTGCAATCTTTCCATCAGTTATTTCTTCTTCAATTACTGGTGTACTTAGTATGCTTCCATCAATAAAAATAGCAATTTTTTTTCCAGTATTCGTTTTTGTTATATTCGAAATAAGCTTTGCTCCCTCATTATCAAAATTTAGCAAGATTAACGAATATCCATCATCAGTAGATGAAAGATCGGCACTTTTCAGGTTTTCGCCCGTGAGGCCAGTGTCAATGTAAGGAGCTGACTCTTTATTACTTCTATCAGGATTTTCCACTCTAATCTCGAGAATTGTTGTATTAAGACTATCAATCCATTCTTTTGACTGACTAGGCGTTTCTTTAAAATTCTCAGCAATACTTTCTATATCAAGATATTTTTTAAATTCAGTATCATTATTGCTAATAATGGCCTGTTTTAATTTGTACAATGAATATTCTGGTGTTCCAATAATATAAACGCCCCCTATAATAACAATTATAGATAAAAGGAAAGTAACGTACCCCCTAGATAACTTAAATTTCCATTTTATCTCTTTCATTTACTTACTTCTCAAATACTTGATAACTTTATATAAAAACCATGTTTTTTCCTGTTATTAAGACTGTCTTAAGGATACGCTTTTTTTCTCTTTATGCCAAAGACTAGGTTCTATTAACTAATAGCACTCTCCAATGAATCCTTTTATATTCATATTTAAAGCATTATTCTTGCTTTATTCATGTCTAATCTGAAGTTGTGCCACTCTTTTAGGTCTAAGGTAAGCTGATTCCATGAATTTCTAATAAGGTCTACAAATATTACAAAACGCCATTCTATTCAGGATGGCGTTTTGTGATTTATATC
>CAZLQC010000034.1:0-8594 GCA_964561695.1 uncultured Bdellovibrionales bacterium | reverse complement strand
ATAAACAACGTAAACCAGGAAGATCAGGAAAAAAGCCAGCTCGTCGCGAAAAGCCCGAGTATGAGCAGAAACTCCTCAACCTCGCTCGAGTTACTCGTGTGGTTAAGGGTGGGCGTCGTTTCCGTTTCCGCGCTACGTTGGTTATTGGTAACCGTAACGGCAAGGTGGGAGTGGGCGTAGCTAAAGGAGCTGATGTTTCTGATGCTATTCAGAAGGCCTTCAACGATGCTAAGAAAAACATGGTTACTGTAGAGCTTGAGAATGGCACTATTACTCATGATGTTCTTGCCAAGCTTGGAAGTGCTCGAGTGCTTCTTAAGCCAGGTCGTCCAGGACAGGGGGTTATTGCTGGAGGATCAGTGCGTGCAGTAGTAGACCTTCTGGGAGTGAAGGACATTGTCTCTAAGTCTCTCGGAGCTTCAAATGCACTAAATGTTGCTCGTGTTACTATCAAAGCCCTTGAAAGTCTCAAGGCCCCTCGTGTAAAAGCTGAGGAGGTTGTTGTCGAAGCTGCTCCGGTAGCAGAAACGCCTCTAGCAGCCTAATTTTTCTACTGATACAGGATTATGCAAATTCATCAACTCTCTCTTCCGACCAGAAAAGCCGCCAAACGTATTGGACGTGGTGGTAAGCGTGGCACGACCGCTGGTCGTGGAACCAAAGGACAAAAAGCTCGTTCTGGAGCTAAGGTAGATCCACTCTTTGAAGGTGGTCGATCTACTTTTGTTGAGCGCTTGAAGAAAATACGTGGTAAGAAAGCCGTTAATCCACAGAAACACACCGTAACTCTGAGCTCTCTTGATAAGGCTTTTGAGGATGGGGAGAGTGTCACCGTGGCTCTTTTGGTAGAACGCAAGGTAGTTGGCAAAAAAGCCCTTAAAGACGGGGTAAAAGTAGTTGCAACGGGTACTACTAAGAAAAAACTGACTTTTGCTCCTGGCATTCTTTTTAGTGAGACAGCAGCTAAGGCCCTTTCAATAAAGGCCTAGTCAAAGCCTTTTTTCTTCGCTATACTATGTACAGATTGAATACTCTAAGCTAGAGTATTTTTTCTTTTAAGAGACTATCATTTCCTTTCTTACCTCTATGTGGCAAACACTGACTCAAGTTTTTCAGGTCCCCAGCCTTCGTAATAAGATTGTTTTTATCCTGGCTTTACTGGTGGTGTACCGTATTGCCGCTAATATACCGCTACCGGGAGTAGATGTATTGGCTCTCAAGCGTCTATTTGAGGATAATGCCTTCTTAGGGCTTCTAAATATTTTTTCTGGTGGAGGATTGAGTAATATCTCCATTGTTCTTCTCGGTGTAGCTCCGTATATCACCGCTTCGATTATCATGCAGCTTTTGACAACATTAGTGCCATCACTCGAACGGTTGTACAAGGAAGAGGGAGAACAGGGACGTCAGAAATTCAATATGATTACTCGCTTCCTGACCGTGCCATTAGCTGCTCTGCAGTCCTTCAGCATGCTTTCTCTTCTTCGTTCACAGAATATCTTAGGAGATATCGCGCCCTTCACCATGGCCGTTATCATTATCTCAGCTACAGCGGGAACCATATTCTTGATGTGGCTCGGTGAACTCATCACTGAGAAGGGTCTTGGTAACGGTGTCTCACTTATTATTTTTGCTGGGATTGTTTCTAGCTTGCCAACGGCACTTTCACGTTTCGTAGCGACCTGGGATCCATCGCAATTCTTTGTCTACGTCCTCTTTCTCGTGGTTGGAGCAGCTACTATTGCTGGAGTTATTCTCGTTAATGAAGGCCAAAGAACTATTCCAGTCACCTATGCCAAAAGGATGCGAGGGGCCAACTCTTATGGAGGGAGTTCTACTCACTTGCCACTCAAGGTTAATCAGGCAGGAGTGATACCAATTATTTTTGCAGTATCGCTCATCTTGATTCCGACGATGGTAGCCAATTTTTTGGTTACGAGTAGTAATGCGAGTGTGGCGAGTATAGCAGTCAAGCTATCTGGCTGGCTCCAAGATCAGCTTGTTTATGGCAGTATCTACTTTGTCTTGGTCGTAATCTTTACGTATTTCTATACGGCTGTGGTATTTGATCCAAACAAGATTTCTGAAAACCTCCAAAAGCAAGGAGGCTATATCCCAGGAATTCGTCCGGGTAAAACTACAGCAGAGTACCTCTATCATATTATGAACCGCATTACTCTGGCCGGCGCTTTATTCTTAGGACTTATCGCTGTGATGCCATATATCGTTCAGGGTTTGACCGGCATTCAGTCAGTCTCACTCGGAGGGGTGAGTATTTTGATTGTTGTATCTGTGGTACTTGAAACTATTAAGCAAATTCAGAGTCAGATGATGATGAGGAGTTACGAAACCCTATAGGCTATGGTGAAGATGAATCATCCAAAACCAAAAAATTACGTACTCCTTGGTCCACCAGGAAGTGGTAAAAGTACTCAAGCCAAACTCCTAAAAACAAAACATGATTTAGCCCATATAGAGATAGGGAGTGAACTTCGGCGCTTAGCTGAGTCAGACACCGAGTTGGGGCGTACTGTTCATGAGATTATCAATATAAGGAAAGAGCTGGTACCAGATGGTCTTATAGATGATGTTCTTGGACAGGTGCTCAAAACGATTCCTCACCTCATCGGTGTTTTATTGGATGGAGCTCCGCGAAAACTTTCACAGATTAAGGAAGTAGAACATGCTTTTTCTTTACATGATAGGGTGATTGATCGTATTATTTTTCTTGATATCAGTGAACAGGTCGCTATTGAACGTATATCAACACGCTGGTTGTGTCAGGAGTGCAAAGCACCATATATTGGTTCACGAGAAATAATTGAAAGTTTGGGTCCATGCAGTGTCTGTGGTGGAGCTCTTAGTCAACGCACAGATGACACTCCTGAAGGAGTGGCCAAGCGTTACCAGGTGTTTACCGATGAGACACGACCAGTGATAGAATACTATGAAAAAAAGAATAAGCTTATTCGTATTAATGCTGAACTTGATCCAGAAGAAATAGCGAGTTTGATTGAGCAATCCTTATGAATCTTTTTATCAAAAATGAACAAGAAATAGCGAGTTTGCGACTATCGTGTCAGCATCTTGCGCGTATTCTTGATGAAGTTTTGGTAGCAGCCCAACCTGGCGTGAGTACCCTAGAGCTCGATACATTAGCAGAGACGCGTATGCGAGAAATTGGAGGTATCCCTATTTTCAAGGGTTATGGGGCGAGTGATCGCCCTTTCCCAGGCTCTATTTGCTCTTCTCTCAATGAAGAAGTGGTGCACGGTATTCCTCGTAAAGATTGCATCCTCAAAGAAGGAGATATCCTGAAGATTGATATCGGGATGCGTTATGAAGGCATGGTATCTGACATGGCGCGCAGTATTGCTATCGGAGCTGTCTCAGATGAGGCCGAGCGTATTATGAAAGTAACAGAAGAGAGTCTTCTTCGCGGTATAGCCACTATTCGTCCAGGAGCTAAAGTGAGTGATTATGCTCGCGCAGTACAGACTCACGTAGAAACGGCTGGCTTCTCAGTAGTACGAGATCTTGTTGGTCACAGTGTAGGACGTGAACTTCATGAAGATATTCAAATTCCCAACTATGTGACACAGGATATCCCTGACATCGTCCTGGTTGCTGGGATGACATTGGCATTGGAACCGATGGTCAATGCTGGTACCTATGAGGTAGAGATGGCCGATGATGACTGGACATTTGTTACTGCTGATGATCGCCTTTCTGCCCATTTTGAAGACACGATACTGATTACTGAAGATGGGGTAGAGGTTTTGACTTGCCCCTAATGATTCGTGTAGTGAGTCAGCAAGGCTTTAGGGCTTGGATAAATAAGAAGTAGTTATCTTTTCAAACCTGTTCTCCTAATAGAGAGTGAGTGGACTCAGCGCTGACAAAACATGTTTCCACAAGGAATACCTCGGGCGCACATGTTTTCTAGCAACGCTTTCGTCCTTCACTCTAGCTGTTATCCGCCAACGGTTTTCAAAAATAACAACTTCTTGTCTATTCTGTTTTTGAAACCGTCTTTAGAATAGCAAGTGATCTAAGCCTGAAGCGTCACTAGAATGCATGTGAGCCTGGGCCAAAGGGGGCCCGTGAACAGACATTCTTGACGCGTAGGGCATAGAGCGGTCTATTCTAAAGTAGGTTGAAAAAGTAGAGTGAGGCAAGATATAATAATACATCTATGGAAATGAAAAACTTTTTAGCGATGGATTGGGGTAGCACTTGCCCATGCCGAGACCCGCATAGCCGTACCGTACGGCATCTGGCCAGTAGATGAAAATTTGTGGCCTATTCTTGAAGAGATTATACGTATTGAAGAAATTGGGACAGTGATTCTTGGCGATCCAGAGCATCCGGAGGCTGACTTTGCAGAAGAATTGGCCGAAGTTAAAGAAAAACTAACCTCACTGAGAGTAAAGGTTATCATGCAAAATGAAATGTTCACGAGTAAGATGGCTCAGGCCAATAGGCTTGAAGCTGCTAAGAAAGCTATCCAAGCCTATGATGATGCCGAAGCCGCTCGCATCATGCTTACAGACTGGCTTTTGAAGTGAGTATCTTTGGGGTGAGGAGTATTTAAAAGAAAGAAATTCTGACCATGACCCTTCTTTTGTTTTGGCTGTTTTATGGTAAAATGAAGCTAAAGGTTAAATAAATACAAGTATTCTATGGAACAACCATTTCTCTCAGTGATTATTCCCGCCTATAAGGAAGGGGAGCGTATTGGACGTAACCTGCTTGAGATAGATAAGCATCTGAAGGGCAAGAATTTTACCTATGAAATTGTTATTGTTATAGATGGATCACCTGATAATACGGCAGAGATTTCTCGTAACTATGCTTTGCAAATACCAAACATACGTGTAATTGAGAATCCGGAGAATCATGGTAAGGGCTATGTAGTACGTCAGGGATTACTGGAGGCCAAAGGGGAGTACCGTCTCTTCTTGGATGCGGATGGATCTACCTCGATTACCCATCTCGATGCCTTTATGACTCAGTTTGAAGCGGGTTATGATGTAGTGATTGGATCACGTGATATTGAAGGAGCATTTATTCAGGTGCACCAGCCAAAACATCGGGAAGTAATGGGTAATATGGGTAATATACTTATTCGTATTGTTCTTGGCCTGTGGAGTTATCCGGATACCCAGTGTGGGTTCAAGATGCTGAATGCTAAGGCGGCGGAAGCAGTAGCGAGTCGGATGGTGGTGGATCGTTTTGGTTTTGATTTTGAATTGATTGCTATCGCTCATAAACTCGGTTTCAAGATGAAGCAAATGCCAGTGCGCTGGATGAATGAAGAGGGCTCAACGGTGAGTCTGACTGGGAAGAATGGTTTCATCCAGGTGTTAATCGATCTTTTCAAAACTCGTCTTCGCTTCTGGGGTGGACGTTATCGTATAGGTCAATACAAGAAGAGTCAGATGTCGTAAAAAAGTTCTTTCGTAGAAATAAAAATAATGCCTTCAAAAACAAACACAACTAAAGATTCTCAAAATCCGTCAGAGCTCCGTCAAGATATCATTACTGGCGATTGGGTAGTAATTGCTACGGGTCGAGCTAAGCGACCCGATGAGTTTGTCGCGTCCCGAGCGGGTGAGGCTTCTCACGAGGATCCTTTTGAAAACCCTGAAGCGAGCGGGCAAGAAGCCGATGTCCTTATTTATCGTCAGGGTGATGGTGATTGGAGTTTGCGTGTATTCCCAAATAAGTTTCCGGCTTTTATACGAGGCAAGGCTCCAAAAAGCCTGAGCGAAGGACCTTATATCGCTCAGACTGGAACCGGATACCATGAGGTAATCGTTACTCGAAATCCAACGCAGTCTATTGCGCAAATGGAAGTCTGGCGAGTGGCTGAACTACTCGATGCTTACCAAGAGCGCTACCTTACTTTGATGAGTAAGAAATCAGTCAATTATATTCAAATTTTTCATAATCACGGCAAAGAGGCTGGAGCCTCTGTCACCCATCCTCATTCACAGTTGATGGCTATTCCAGTAGTGCCAAGTGAAGTAGTTTTGGATCTTGAAGGCGCCAAACGTTACACACGGGCTCATAAAATGAATGTTTTTGACACAATACTCGAGTATGAAGGTGAATCCGGCAAGCGTATCGTTTTTGAAAATGAACATTTTGTGGTGTTTTGTCCATTTGCTTCACGGAGTGCTTTTGAGATGTGGATAGTTGGTAAGCGGGACAACCCTTATTTTGAGCGAATTACAGATGAGGAAAAGTATGCCTGTGGAGAGGCTCTTCATATAGCACTAAAGAGCCTATTTAAGGGTCTAGAAGATCCAGCTTATAATTTCTTTATCCATACAGCGCCTTGTGATGGCCAAGAATATACTCAGTATCGTTGGCATATAGAGATAGTTCCAAGAACAGCTGTGTGGGCCGGTTTTGAGCTTTCTACTGGGATTGAAGTTTCCACTCTGGCACCGGAAGAAGCAGCTCCTTTTCTTCGTTCTCATATTATGTAACGTATGCCCAAGCCATTCCTTATTGTTGCCAATCTCAAGATGAATCTCATGTCACGCTCTGAAGTACGACAGTATCTTCAGGTACTCACTCGAGAAGCCGAGGGCCGTAACACGAGCTCATCAGAAGTGATACTTTGTCCGCCAATGCTCTATCAGAATGAATTTGAACATTTACCCGAACGTTTCACTCGGGGAGCTCAGAATATGTTTTGGGAGAAAAGCGGATCGTATACAGGAGAAATTTCACCAGTGATGCTCAAAAATGATGGAATTGAGTACATCCTTGTGGGACACAGTGAACGAAGACTCTATGGAGGGGAAGATGATGAAATTGTTCGAACCAAAACACACAGCGCGCTAAAGAATCTATTGACGCCTATTGTCTGTATTGGGGAAACAGAAGATGAGCGAGCCAAGGGTAAGACAGCCGATGTCATAGATACTCAATTAAAAAGTATTTTTACAGGCCTTTCCAAATTACAGGCGGAGAAAATCATTCTCGCCTATGAGCCACGCTGGGCTATCGGTACTGATCGGACTCCGGAGACGAGTGAAATTATGCAGGTACGAGTAATGATTCGTAAATTTCTACAGGAACTCTTTGATGAAAATACAGCTACCCGCATACGAGTCCTTTACGGAGGCTCTGTCAAAAGTGCCTATCTTGGAGGGGTCTCTTGGGAAGCTGATATGGATGGAGTATTGGTGGGTCGGGAGAGTTTGTTTCCCTATGAAATCGTCAAGATGATTAGTCTTCACGAACAATACGTAAAAGAAATTGTCTAAAAATAAACAGAAACAATGGTATGGAAAAAAAAGTACGAGTAGCTATCAATGGATTTGGACGTATTGGGCGAGCTGCATTCAAAATAGCGCTACAGAAAAAAGACATAGAGATAGTGGCTATCAATGATCTGACAGAGCCGAGTGTTTTGGCCCACTTGCTTAAGTATGATACTGCCTACGGACATTTTAGTGGTAATATCGCTGTGACCAAAAAAGGTATAGAGGTAAATGGAATAGAATATCCCATGTTTGCTTTGCCAGTACCTGAAGAATTACCATGGAAAGAACTAGCGGTAGATGTGGTTTTAGAATGTACAGGACGTTTTACTGATAAAGAGGCTGCCTCCAAACATCTCACTGCTGGGGCACGCAAAGTTATCTTGTCAGCTCCATCTAAAGGGGATGATGGCGCGGTGCCAACTTTTCTTATCGGAGTGAATCATGAAAAATATCATGAAGAGAAAGTACTCTCGAATGCTTCCTGTACCACTAACTCTCTAGCTCCCATTGCTCAGATAATGCATGAAAAGTTTGGCATCAAGAAGGCTTTGATGACGACCATTCACTCGTATACAGCTGATCAGAACCTTCAAGATGGTCCACATAAGGACCTCAGACGAGCTCGCGCTGCAGCTGAAAATATTGTACCAACTACCACAGGTGCAGCTATTGCGGTGACCCAGGTGTTGCCAGAACTCAAGGGTAAATTTGACGGTCTTTCAGTGCGAGTACCAACTATCGTTGTCTCTCTGACCGACTTTACCTTTCTTTTGAAAAAGAATACTACCGTAGCAGAAATCAACGCAGCTCTCAAGGAAGCTGCTATGAGTCCACGATATCGACAGGTGCTGGCAGTGACGGAAGAGCCCCTTGTTTCTTCTGACTTTATTGGTAATCCTTATTCAAGTACGGTAGACCTCTCTCTTACAGCAGTTGTAGACGGAGATTTGGCTAAGATAGTAGCTTGGTATGACAATGAATGGGGGTACTCTAATAGATTGGTTGAGATGGCTCTGCATACAGGACCCTCACAATCCTAACTCAGTACGCTATGAAGGAGGAGCGTAAAGCACAAGAACAGCGGTTGCAAGAAATACAGGGCACGGCATTTGCTGGTCTGTCTGATGACGCTATCTTGGAAATCCTTGCCGAGCGTAAACATCTTGAGAATATTGTACAGGAGTACCAGAAGCAAGATGCCCTTCTACAAGAATCAGAACAGAAACGCAAGGCTCTTTTGGGGGAAGAGAAAGAGGTTGAAGCTAAGATTTCCCACCTCAATGAAGAGATTCGACCCGATAAAAAAGATGA
>CAZLQC010000033.1:0-8785 GCA_964561695.1 uncultured Bdellovibrionales bacterium | reverse complement strand
GTATATTTTTGCGAAGAATTACTGATATCTGGAGTGGATAGAGAAGAAATGTGTTTTTGTAGAGTTCGGTAAACTTTGGTGAAAATACACCAAAGGTTTTGAAAAGTAAAAAGATCGACTTAGAAAGGATGAACGCAAGTATATTGAGTACAAAAAAAATAGGATATAAAAACCTTATGACAGGAAAAACTTCAAAAAAATGACTAATTTGATAGAAAATAAATAGGATAAAGTCATTGAGTTCAAAATTGATACGTTTTATTTTAAATCCATGAAAAATTCTATCAAGAGTAAAAAAGTTTTTTGTGTATCGAGCGTAGTCATCACTACCATGAAAGTTGTACATAAAGGGAGCGACAATAAGAAGGTATCCACCAGGCTTTAAAACCCGATAAGCTTCTTTGATATAAGCCTCAACATTCGGCAGGTGCTCTATAACCTCAATTGAAATTATATTACTTATAGTATCGTTATCAACTCCAATTATTTGATTACTTTCGGTATTTATAAGATAGTCAGGTTCCTTATCTTTAGTATCTATATCAGCGCCAGCATAAGACTTGAAAATTTCTCTAAATGGAGATTTACCGCTTCCAAAATCAAGAACAGCTCCATCGGTTTCTTTGTTGATAAGCCTTGCAAACATTAGGAGCTCCTTATGGATTATATTATGAATAATAAAACCCGGTTGCCATATTCGAGGAGATTGCCTTATGAGTTGTTCATACTTGTAAGAAAAGCTGTTCATATTCGTGTATTCCTTTAATGATGTCAAAATTATTTTTTGAAAATTTGTAACAATTATTTGAATATTTTCTCCATTGGCTATTTTCAATAGAGATAATTTTTTTAGCAAGATTTTTTATATCTGTACCTCCAATAATTCCACAATTTTGTTTTGTAATTATGCTATCAAAATCAAGTCGTGTTGAAATTATAGGGGTGCCATGCTTCATAGCTTCTAGAATAACATTTGGGAAACCTTCTCCAATAGATGTGTTGATAAGATATTTAGCTTGTATAAAATAAGGCATTATCTCACCCCATTTTACACCTGGGATAAATCTAAGATTAGATAGATTCTGAGCTTGCTCTTTAATATTATTAAAAACATCAGTATTGGTCTTCGGCATAATCATAACAAATTGATTATCTGGAAGCTCTTTCACTAAATCGATGAATGCTTGGGGATCTTTTATTTTTTCTGATCTTCCAACCCAGAGATGGTGTAGTCGTTTTTCTAATGAAAGAGGCTCGTTCGGGGGGATGTTTTGAAGATTTCGGATAACAGACACATTTTTTATATACTTAAATTTCGATTTTAATATCTCAATATCTTGTTCATTCTGTAAAATGATATGATTTATATTTGGTAAAAGCTTGCGATAAAGAAGCCCATACGATCGAGAGTCTGTGAAGCCATTGATATTGTTTTCGTGAGCACTCCTAAAAACAAGCTTTTTTCTGAGAATTATTTTTATGATAATAAGCTCAACAGTAAGCCAGCCAGCTGCTTCTGTAAAAATAACTTCAGGATTTATTTTTCTTACTAATCGAAAAAGCTTGAAAAAATTTACTAAACCAGCTGCTGCATTGGAGTTAGATATTTTTTGTCCACGATGAATAAATACCCCAAAGCGCTCTTCTTGAGCCTTTTGGCCGTAGTCTCCAACTAAAAAATGAACTTCAAATTTTGATGAATTGAGATGTCTAGCCACCGTGTAGAGATCAAGTTCAGCTCCCCCATGAACCCCCTCTATTGTTTTATTAAAGAGGGGGTAAGCAGCTAGTGAGACAAAGAGTAATTTCTTTCTTTGCATGCTCTTTTTATTTTGCTTGAAGCAGAATGTAGTAACCTTTGTATTTTTTGAAGACTCTTCTCATCAAGAGATCAGCATAGCCAAAGATATTTAAATTAAGTCCCATTGGAAAGAGCTTCTGAACTTTTACAATAGTAAAATGCTTTGAGAATTTTGTTTCTAGATTACTGTCGTTAAAAGATTGTTGATGCCCCCATAAATGGAACTTGCATTCACAATTTGGACAACAAACTGTCTTTTTTGAAAGATTTTCATTATAAGGAACAGTAACGATAAGAAGGCCATTTTTTCTTAGGACCCGATGGATTTCTTCTAAGCCTTTTTCGAGGTCGTCTTCGGTTAAGTGCTCAAACATTTCAGTCGCAATTGCAAGATCAAATGAGTTTTCATTAAAAGGAATATCGATTACAGAACCGAATTTGAGGTTGTCTGTAAGTCCAGTGGATTCTTTTGTTAAGGAAATATTTTCTTCAACAAAATCTATACCGTATACAGAATAGTTTTTCTTTGCAAGCTCTTTGAGCAAAAAGCCGTCACCAAATCCAAGGTCAATGACATCTTTTACATTAGTGAGTCTAGCGATTTTTTTGAGAACAAAGGAGAGTCTTTTTTGTGCATCAATGAGATGTCCACGATTATCTGTTTGATGATAGAGCCATGTTTTAGAATAATCCATAAATTTGTAAATTTAATTTTTAATACCTATTCTACCGGTATAATCTATTCTGCTAAGAAAAACTGAGAGTTTATTTTCAGAAAAGTATTTATCGACAGCTTCTTTGGCTCCTTGCCAGCACCCGTAGTCGTCAATAATGAGGAAGCCTGCATTTGAGATGAGTGGGTAGAGATGTTGTAATTCATGATATGTTGATTCATACCAATCTGTATCAAGTCGAAGGAGGGCAATTTTTTTGGGTACTATTTTTGGTATAGTTTCTTCAACCTTTCCTTTGATAAAGTGAAGTTTTTCTTCCGGGTAGCCTGTAGCTAGAAGATTATTACGGACCTCATCCACAGGAGAGTAACACCAATCATTATGATTAACTTGAGCTGACTCCTCCCAATCATTTTTTGCTACTGAGCCAGTGAAATGAATATCTTTCTCAGTGGGTTCGCTCATTCCCTCATAAGTATCGTAGAGATATATTTCCCTGTCAGTCTTACCTAGCTGCAGGAGCGTGAGGGCAATAACCATAGCGCTACCTCCCTTCCAGACACCGCACTCAACAATATCACCAGAGAGGTTATTTTTTTCAATGTGCTGTACTGACTTATAAAGAGCATACATACGCTCTAAAGATGTCATGGTAAACGGTTTTGCTGCGTAGTAAATTTTTTTGAAATCTTCTTCCATATCTGGTCCAAAGGGATCAGATTTATGAACAGACACAATTTTTAACCCTCGCTTTTTTAAAAGCTTTTCAATATTTTTTTTAATCATTTTTAAAATTATAAATGCTTATTTGATGAAAAAATTGCAAGATATTTTGCTATCATCTTTAAAAAGCTATACTTTCTTTCTATCTCAAGACGAGCCTTAGAGCCCATTTGATTACAAGATCCTTTGACCTCTTTGAGCTTTTCGCTAAAAACGAAGTAGTCTTTTTTAGTAAAAGGGTAGCTTGCTTTAAAAGAATCAGTCTTTTCTAAAAATATAACTTCTCCATTATACCCTGATTTGATGAGCTCTGGAATACTGCCACGATTATAAGCCACCACAGGGAGGCCAGAGGCCAGGGCTTCTAAGACACTGTTAGGACAAGCGGATTGGTCGGAAAAGAGGAAGATATGAGCATTTTTGATAACTTTTGGTAACTCTTGATGAGGGATTTTTCCGTGGAGTTTTATATGAGAGGGAAGGGGTTTGATGCACTCAAGAAGTTCAGGTGTGAGGGAGCCATAGATGTCAAAACAAAAGTCTTGAGGATTCAGGAGTTTCACTGCTTCGATGAGCGGTAAAATTTGGTCTTTGCGACGAAATTTAGCATAGGTAATCAAACGAATAGGGGTATCAAATGATTTGTACTGGTCTGGAGTAAAGAGTTTCTCATCAACACCATTGTAGATAACAGTGGTGTGAGCTCGGGTGTTTCCCAAAAAGAGCTCGCAGGATTCCTTACTAAATTGACTCTGGTAAATAACAGTGTCCGCAAAGTAACGATGGGTAATCTTCATTTTGAGATTATAAAGCCAGTATTTTTTTCCGGCTACTGCTGGATGGTAGATGCCATCAAGACGTTGAACAACTTTTTTGCCAAGAATCTTAGCCAGTAACAGGTATCGTAGGGGACAGTCAGCTATAACAAAAAGTACATCAAAGTCCCAAGAGAAAGTAGAAGTCACTACGAAGCCTCTTTCTTGAAGAGCGTGAGAAAATTGATAGGCAAAAGTAGAGGTGCCTCCAATATCTTGTATAGCAAAGGGGAGGAAGATTTTCATAGGGAGAGTTTTCTTTTGAGGGTTCTAATCCAAGCGGGTGTAACAGCAACAAGTAAAGGTTCGAGAATATAAAAGTAAAGAGAGAGGGGTTTTCGGTAGAGGTTAAGGTATTTGAGTTGTGTTTTGACACACTGAAGCATCTGTTCCCGCTGTTTGGTGGATGAGATGGTGTTTAGGGTATGGCGATGACAGAGAGGGGTTGAGATGTTGGCAAAGCAGGTCACCGGCAGAAGACGTAGCCAAAGATCGTAGTCTTGACCATAGCGGACGGTCGGGTCGTAGCCACCGAGTCTCTGGACGAGCTCAGTGCGGAAAACGACAGTACTATGAGCAAACGGGTTTCTTTTAAAAATAGTAGCTTTGATATCTAAATCTGATACAGGCGGCTTAACGGTTACTTTTTTATTTTCAAAATGATTTATATAGCTCGTTCCTACTATACCGTGGTCAGGATGCTCTTCTAGGAAGTGAATTTGTTCTGAGAGTTTCGAAGGTTCCCACCAGTCATCGCTATCAATACGGGCGGTGTAGGGAGTATGAATTTTTGATAAGCCAAGATTTAGTGAGCGAGTCAGTCCAAGATTGGCAGTATTGTTGATGAGAATAAAGCGATTAAGGCCAAATTTTTCTTGCCACGCATGGAGTTTTTCTGGCGTACTATCACTGGAAGCATCATTAATGGCAACAATTTGAAAGTCTTGTGTTGTTTGCTTGAGGAGACTCTCAAAAGTTTGATCGAGAGTGGTTTCGGCATTATAGAGGGCAATAAGAATGCTTGTTTTCATAGGGTTTGCTCTATTGCTTTTACAAAGCATTTTTTGGCTGTTTCTAAGGAATAGGATTCAACAATTGTCTTTCGTGCTTGCGCCGCTGTTTTTTGAGCAAAGTCGGGATTGTTTAGCATCTTTTGGATAGCTTTTTCAAGGGACTTACATGAGCGAGGAGGCACAAGGATAGCGTTGACATTGTCATGAAGGAGAATTTTATTTTCAGGGATGTTGGTTGCAATAATAGGTAGGTTCATGGCCATAGCTTCTTGGAGAGCATTGCTGAGGCCTTCAAAAAAAGTTGGAAATACAAAGAGATGACTGAGAGCAAGAATTTCTCGAATATCACTACGACGTCCAAGGAAAAGAATACGAGAAGTATACGGAGAGTTTTTTGCTTGAGTTTCAAGACGGGCTTTCTCGATACCGTCACCAGCAAGAAGGAGGTATACTTCTGGATAATTTTTTGCTATGGCTATGAATGCCTCAAGCAGATAGCGGTGACCCTTATTGGGATGGAGATTGGCAACACAGGTAATGACACGTGTATTTTCTGGGAGAGTAAGCTCACTCTGGAGTGAGTGAGTATCAGTAGTGGTTTTATCGTATAGAGCGGTATCTATGCCATTGGGAATAACTACGATACGATTTGCGGGTACCCGCAGGTGTTGTACATAGAAGGCTTTGACGGCCTCACTATTGGCAAAGTATTTTTTTACAAAGAAACGAGTGTATCTTTCAAAATAACGAGCAATACGGTAACGCCTATCATTGTAGGTAGTCCGGAGAAACGGAACAATTGAAATATTTTTTTCTGTAAACAATGGCAAAAAGATTCTTCCTACGACATCTGCATGGAAAAGATAGGTAATAATAAGTGTCGGATGCTCACTTTTAATTATTCTAATAAGACGGAGTAAACCGAAAATATCAAAAAAACTCTTGTAGTGAGGGCAAAGTATACGTATCGAATATTCTTCAAATTGTGCTGCTAAAGAGCCTCTGGAGTGGAGACAGATAACAAGGTGTTCAAACTCAGTTATGGTAGGAAGGGTCCGTAAGAGCATGTTTTCACAGCCGCCATTATCAAGCGACTGAATGATGTGAACAATCTTTTTCTTAGGATTCATATATTCCGGTACAGGTAATTCCTGCTTCTGGATGTTCAAAAGCTTTGATGTCATTGAGCTTGGCAGTTTCAAACCAGTCTCTGATCTGCTCTACGTAGTAGTAGTTACTCTTAGGGGTAGCCAAGACATCAAAGGCATCATTGAGCTTCATATTGAAGGGAAAATTGGCGTAGTACGAGAAGGGTACTTTTTTGGCAAGTTTTTTGAATCCGTACCAATTGAGGATATGCGTAAGGACGTTTATGAGGTGGACGGCTAAACCGGGGATATAGCAGAGTTTGTAGAGGATAGGCTTTGGGAGGTGCTTGAGAATGTCACGGAGAGGTTCGTAGAAGTAGATAGCTCGAGCATTATTGCGACGATTATATACCCAGATAAGCATACGTCCGCCCGACTTAAGGACTGGAGGTAGAGTGACAAAGCCATTTTTTGGCTCTGGAAGATGGTGGAGTACCCCAATAGAATAGGCAATGTCAAAGACGCCCTTGAAAGGCATAGCATAGATATCAGCCTGGACGATACAAACATTCGGAAGGTCTTTGGTCATGGCATAAGCTACCTCAACACTTTCTCCGAGATCAGAGCCAAAAGAAATTTCTGTCCCACAAAGAGCTGCCCATTTGGTGAAGCGGCCAGAGCCACAGCCGATATCTAGAGTGAGTTTTCCTTGGAGGTCATTTTCTTTCAAGTAGGGAGTAAGGAAATGGAGAAAGTTTTGCTTTTCGTAGTTGTTTTCTTTATAGATATATTTCCACTCATATGCAAAACTCTCAGCAGTCTTTTTTTGATGGGTGATAAATGTGTCAAAGTCTTTGATACGGTCAATACTTGCTTGCCACTCATTTTGGATATGTGGAGGCAGGGCATCTTTGTATTCCTGAAAAAATTCATAACGAGTCTGGAGAAGATTCTCGCGGAGTTCGTTGATCATGATACGAGGAATACCACCAATAATTGGATACCAAGTGGTTTCGTTTTTGATGATGCCAGCCTCTATATGCTGACCGTCCTCTTTGAGAATCTGAAGCTCAAAGGATTGGCCAGAAATTGGATCGGAAATATATGAGAGGTGTTGTTTGAGCATATTTGTAGGATGATTACGTCATTTTATTATAGGCTGTATCAAAATATTCTTCAAACCAAAGCTCCAGGGTCAGAAGGGCCCAGAGACGTGGAGCATGATTGATACCGGTCTCTACGTGTTCATTGAGAAATCCACGGATAGAATCTTCTTTGAAGAGTCCTCGTGAAAGGGCTTTTTCTCCGAGAAGTTTTTCATACACATATTCTTTAAGTTCGCCTCGAAACCACTCGTCAATAGGAATACCAAAGCCCATTTTTGGACGAAACATCACTTCATCAGGAACTATACCTCGGAGAGCTTCCTTGAGGATATATTTTTTGTTATCAAGGCCTTTGAGCTTGAGCGAGAAAGGTATCTTGGCCGTGAGCTCCAAAAATTCGTGATCCAGGAAGGGGGAGCGTCCCTCTAGAGAGACGGCCATGCTAGCGGTATCAACCTTAACGAGTAGGTCATCTGGTAGGTAGGTCATAAAGTCAGCGTATACCGCTTGTTCTGTCCTGTTTTTTGAACCGCTCTTGCGAAAGAAATGGGAAATAAGGATATTGGTATCACCGAAGGCTTTCTGCTTGAATTCGGGGGTGTATAGACTATTTTTCTGGGGAGTGGTGAAGTATGCCGTGTACATCATGTAGCGGCGACTATAGTTTTGATTGAGTGTTTTGATAAAGCGATGAAGGCGCTCAAAAAAGTTTGTTTTGAATACTGTAGAAAAGAAGAGTGCGAACGGCATGATAAGGAGAGTGAGGTAACCAAGATATTCCGTCCAAAGTGAAACGCGAAATGCACTATAGCGACTATAGCCAGCAAAGTTTTCATCGCCACCATCACCATTTAAAGCCACGGTCACATGCTCACGAGTAAGTTTACTTACCATGTACGTGGGGAGAGCGCTTGAATCAGCAAAAGGTTCTTCGTACTGACGCACAAGCATAGGAAGGAGTTCTATGGCATGAGGTTCAATGATAAATTCTGTGTGATCAGTCTGAAATTTCTCCGCTACCATGCGCGCATAGGGGAGTTCATTGTATTTGGCTTCCTTGAACCCAATGGAAAAGGTTTTGACAGGAGTAGTAGAATGACGACTCATCATCGCGACAATCGCACTTGAGTCGATACCGCCAGAAAGAAAGGCACCAAGTGGTACATCTGCTAGCATGCGGAGCTTCACGGATTCGTCGAGTTTTGCGATAATCTGTTTTTTCCATTCATCTTCACTCAGGCGCAACTTCGTACCATAACTCAGCTGCCAATAGCGTTTTTCCTCTGTCTTGCCGGTCTTGAGGTTGATAGTAAGGGTATGAGCAGGCTTGAGTTTGCGAATACCCTTAAAGCCAGTCATAGGTGCTGGTACGTATTGGAGGGTGAGGTAGTGGTGAATGGCTTCATAGTCTGGCTCTCGCACGTATTCTGGTTGCGTGAGGATAGCCTTGAGCTCTGAGCCAAAGATGAAGACTTCATTATCGAGATAGTACTTAAAAGGTTTCTTGCCTACACGGTCACGTGCACAAAAGAGGGTATGATTTTGTTCATCATAAATAACAAAGG
>CAZLQC010000032.1:0-9058 GCA_964561695.1 uncultured Bdellovibrionales bacterium | reverse complement strand
TTACTCGTGGACTCTCCTGTTATCGTGACATCTGCATCATTGACAGAGCAAGCTGCTGGCGAACCAGAGCAAGTAGCCGTACCAAAGTTATTGGTACCATCTCCATAAAATACATACGCCCGACCAGTTGAGCTAGAATAGCCCGTTGCTCCAGCGATAATATCTATCTTGCCGTCGGCATTGACATCGCCCTGAGCTACCGATAAGCCAAAGCTAATAGATGAGCTCCCCGAGATATACACATCAGATGTAGCAGCAGTGGTCGGGATAGAGCCGTCGTTATAGAAAAGATACACCCGACCAACGTTACTGGAATTACCTCTCGCGCCAACCATAAGATCAACTGTACCATCAGCATTGAAGTCTCCGGTACTCAAACTCTGACCAAAATAATTCGAGGTTGCCTCTCCAGTGATAGTCACATCAGCAGTTCCAGCAGTAGTTGGGATGGAGCCGTCGTTATAGAAAATATAGGCTCTACCAGTGCTTGTGCTATAGCCTTCAGCCCCCACTATGAGGTCTGTTTTACCATCGGCATTGACATCGCCAGCGGTGATACCAATACCAAATTCATCATTCGTGGCATTGCCCGTAATAATCACATCGGCTGTGGCAGCCGTGGTCGGAATAGAACCATCGTTGTAGAAAATGTAGGCACGGCCAGTATTCGCAGCACCTCCTGGATTATAGCCATAGGATCCTACTGCAAAATCTATTCGGCCATCAGCATTGAAATCGCCACTCGTCAAAGCGGAAGCAAACCAACTACTAGAAGACTCTCCAAGGGTACTCTGATTGGTATTAAACACGCCGTTCTGGGAATAGAAAAAATAAACCCTCCCTACGTCAGCACTTCCGTAATTATTAGCTCCAGCTACTAAATCAGCCTTGCCATCACCATTGAAATCACCAGCAACCAATGAAGTACTTATATCAGAGTCAGTTTCATCACCATTGATACGTAGGTCCGGATTAGCATTAGTACTTGGGTAAGCGCCATCATTATAGAAGATATAAACCCGATCTACATTTTGTGAACCCACTCCAAGGTCAACTCGGCCGTCACCATTATAGTCTGCCATCGCAAAAGTAAACCCAAATTTAGAAGAGGAAACAGCACCTGTAATAGTGACATCAGCGGTAGCAGCCGTGGTTGGGATAGAGCCATCGTTATAGAAAATATAGACAATCCCAAAACTGTTCATATCAGCTCCTCCCACCAGATCTGTCCTGCCATCAGCATTCAGATCTCCGGTCGCAATTTTATTACCAAATCCAGGCTTAGCGCCATCTCCAGTGATAGTCACATCAGCAGTTCCAGCAGTAGTTGGGATAGAGCCATCGTTGTAGAAGATAAAGACCTTACCAGCAGATGCTCCTGTAGTACTCGCACCCACTGCCAAATCAATAGTCCCATCAGAGTTGAGATCACCCGTAGTCATAGATGACCCAAAATAAGTATTGGTGGTTTCACCAGTGATTGTCACATCAGCCGTACTGGCAGTGGTTGGGATAGAGCCATCGTTGTAGAAAATGTAGGCTTTACCGGTGTTTGTAGAATTGGACTGATCACCTACTATCAAATCTACTCTACCATCAGCGTTCAGATCGCCAGTCTCCAAAGAAGCTGGTTGAAGACCGGTAATCGTGACATCCGCACTAGTGGCACTCGCTGGGTAGGAGCCATCGTTGTAGTAAATATAAGCCCTAGATTCATTTCTTGCGCCTACTATAAGATCCGTTCTACCATCAGCGTTCACATCACCTGCTGTCATGATTTCTCCAAAATAGCCTGTATTTCTGACAATAGTGGCGTCCGCTGAATCAGCTGACACAGGATAACTCCCATCGTTGTAGAAAAGGTATACTCGACTTTTGGTATCAGAAAATCCTCCCCAGGCCCCTACGGCCAGGTCTATCTTGCCATCGGCATTAAAATCCCCTCCTGCCATAGCATACCCAAACTGACCAGAAGTAAGAGTGGCTGTAATAGTTGCTCCACCATTACTGACCCCAGGAGTTGTAAAAATAACGGTAGGATCTAAGGCAATAGGATACTGATCTTTAGATACCTTGAATACTAAGGAAAATTCTTTTTGATTCTCTCCAATAGTCCATTCTAGATCTTGTTTCTTGTTGTCTTTGTCTAGATAGTAGGGCTTCGGAATGATAAAATCTGGGTTCTGATTCTGAGTACCCATTTCTTTAGCTAAGGTTCTTTGGGCACGGTCAAGGAGAGAGGGTTCTACTTCTTTCGTAACAGCATCATTCTTCAGGTCCTGTTCTGTCTGGTAATAAACACCTATCTCTCCATTTTCGGTGGTCTTGAGGATAGCCCCTTCTATACTGTAAGATTCTTTCTCTTCTCCTGTTCCATTCTGGTAGATGGTCCAATGCTTCATTTTTCTTTCTCCAGTCGCTCCATCTTTCTGGTAAGCATAAATAAGGGATTTACGGTCATTTTGGTACCTCAGATAGTTCTTGGTTTTTTCTCCCTTATTAAAGCCAAAAAGACTACGCAACTGAGTTGCATTTTCCCTCTCCGAATCATCTTGTGAGGCGGGTTCGTTAGTGAGAAGGTCTGCATCATAGGAATCAGTAGTATTGTCTTTGAGAGTCACTACTCTATCCTTATCAAGTTTAATTTCGATGGGTTCGGAGTAATTCTTCGGAAGAGAGACTTTTATTCCATCTTCAGGCTTATTTTCTTGGCCAGCATACTCTATCTGAATACCTCCTTTAGTATCCTGAAAGACAAAACTTTTGTCTTCTTCAGTAAGAGGCATGGCTGAGACGGAAGAAAGAGAGTCTACTATTTCTTTGCCCGGATCCCCTAGAGGAGAGGTAATATTGGAGAGAGTAGCAGGCTGGGAAAGGTAATTGTAGAGGAGGAAAACAAAAATAAGTATCAGTACCAATGCCCCTAGGAGCAAAAGACCCCTAAAAGAAGGCTTTGGGAGACGGGAAAGTTGTAGATTCTTATAATTCATGAGGGTGAAATGTTTCGTGAAAAACTCTACTGAGAAGTGACAATCCACCAGTCAAACTCTACATCAGTACCAAAGATTTGTGGGATACCCACCGTAAAGGACTCCCCTTCCTGAATAGAGAGGACTGTTAGTGGAAAATTGAGAGCGCTAGCGGACTTGGCGGTGACGAAGATACGGCTATTAGCGTTGACGGCTGTGGTATTGATGATTACTCCAGTCTGGCCAGAGACAATAGTCGCCTTACCTAAGGTTGGCGCGTTTTCATCAACCGTCTCAATAGTCAATGCTCCTGTCTCCAGGATCTTGGCACGAAGCTTGCCGTCAAGAAGATCAACATTACCCGCCAAGTCTTTGGCTACCAAATTACCGAGATCAAAAGTGGTATAGAATTCTGAAAGCACGTTTATCTGATCAGTCAGTGTCTGCATCTGAGTTTCAAGTGTATCTGTACGGCTTTCAATCAGAGCGACATCATTGCTAATACTTTCTACACTACTGTTGAGGTTGGCGATATCACCACTAATATTCTGTAGGTCATTGGTCACTGCTGTCTGTAGCTCTCCTACAGTAGTAATAGTATTATTTACTGCTAAATCTATATCAACAATGTCACTTTGTTGGGTCACAATAACATCCTGTTGATCTTGGATAGCAGAGATAATCAATGGGGTAAGCTTAGAGTAATCTACCATCCAATACTTGCTCGGATCCTGTGGAACAGTCACTGCTTGTGGATAGACATCGTAGAGTTCTTGAGCGATAAAACCATGCGTGAGCGTACTATGGTCGGCGTCAGCCTTCCAATTGTAATCACGAACCTGAATAGCCATCAATTCTGAAATACCTACCGCCGTATCGACAATATTTTCCTTGAGTCTACGATCAGAGGTCGTGTTGTAGGCTACAGCACTTGATCCAAAACTGATAGAACCTATAGAGGTGCCATCGCCATCAGAGAATTGTACTAGGGTGCTTGGTCCAGCTGCTGTATGATCATCGAGTCCAGCTTGAACTTGAATACCATATCGGTTGGCATTATTCCCATCATTGAAGAATGTGGCAGCGTAGTTAGTGGCAATATCGGAGCTAACTGATATACGTGAACTACTACTGATACCTAAATCCCAACCAGTACCAATAGTCAAACCATTTTCAGTCCCGCCAGATGCTGTGATAGCACCAATATTTATTCCGTTAAGCGTTCCAGCTCCCACCCCTTGAGCTACTACGTTGATACCATTCTGAGTCCCTCCAGTAGTGATAGTCCCCGTGGTCACGGCCACACCATTGGCCACCACCGTACCGGTAGTCTGGGTAATATTTGGAAGAGTGATATTGGAACCAGTGAAAGTACTAGTACCTGCTGCAGTTGCTTGAGAAAGAGTACCTCCCGAAGTACCGATATTCTCTCCATAGTAATTGTAGGTACTCGCGCCGGTATTAGCGATGTTGGCAATAGTAATAGTAGCTCCGGTAACACTGAAGCCAGTCGCCGTGTAGTTGGTACGAAGGTCCAGTGAAAGGCCAGTTAGAGCACCTGCTAGAGTCACTGATGATGGAGCAGATGCGCCAAAGAAAGTACCTGATGTTTGTGTCGAATCAAGATCCAACACTGCGTCTGGGGTAGAATCACCAACTCCGACACTTCCTCCATTAAATATAGCCGCATAGTTGGTATCAGCACTGGCTACTGTCACAAAGAGACCATAATTGGTAGAGGTACCTGCTGAACTTCCAGTAAGATCGATATAACTACCATAGTTATTGATAGTCCCAGAACCAGAAGCAAAAGTACCCGTGAGTGATAGATAGTTCCCATAGTTATTAAGTGTTCCTCCTGTAGCTGCTGTTCTACTGAGGTCAATGCGTTGACCATAAGTATTATCTGTCCCGGTCGTCACTACACCAGTATCAGTCAAGGTAAAGTAGGCACCGTACTCAGTACCCGCAGTACTAGTGGTAGACGCATAGTCAAAGTCCAACTGAGCATCTGGTGTTTGATCCCCCACTCCAAACTTACCAGCTGAGGTAAGAGTGACCAATGGTGAAGTACCTACCACAAAGCCAGAGCCAATCATATATGATCCAGTCGTATGATCCAGTCCTGCATAATAGTCTTGTGAAGCTCCATCAAAGGCAACCGATGAATCCGTACTAGCTCCCCCACCTAAGGTGAGTTGTGATTCACTGGTGTTGGAACTACTCACTGAGAGATTTCCCGTACTCTGTGCTGAGAGCGTACTATAGTTACTGACATCATATGAGAGTCTCATGGCATTTGTCGTACCAAAAATAGAAAGTTGAGCTGCCGGACTAGTAGTTCCCAATCCTAAGCGGTTGTTGGTGTCATCAAAGAAGAAGCTGGCATTATCTTCTTGGAGAATACCTCCGGTACCAGCAAAGATGATGGATCCAGCTGTTGGAGCATAAAATGTAGGAGCTCCAGTGCCTCCTGAGATAAGGGCTTGGCCAGAAGTTCCTACAGCTGAGAATGCGTAGGCACTACCTGTTGAGTAAGCCACTGAACCAGCTGAACCGACCGTAGTAGCGTTGGTGCCACCATTAGCTATTGGTACTGAAATAGTTGTTCCTAAGACTCCACCTGAGGTGTTGGTAACGATACCAGCTGTCGAAAGGCCTGAGAAAGTAATTGTGCCTGAGGAAGTAACCCCAGCTGCTTGGGTAATAGCTCCGGATGAGTTGATCTGAAAGAGATCTCCTGTACCTACAGTAAAGAGGGCCGCTGGTGAAGTGTCACCAATACCGACGTTACCTCCAGTGAATACACCCGCGTAGTTGGTATCAGCCCCAGAAACACTAGCCCATAAAGCAACGTTGGTAGTGACACCAGTGGTATTACTGTTGAGATTAAGGAAAGAGCCGTAGTTAGTAATAGTTGGTGAACCAGAAGGAGCAGTCCCTGACAAATCAACGTATTGGCCATAATTATTGATGGTTCCCCCGGTAGCTCCAGATCGGGTAAGATCCGTACGAATACCGTATGTTCTGTCTGTACCAGTAGTCACTACCCCGGTATCAGTCACGGTGAAGTATCCTCCGTATTCATCAGCAGCTGTTGTATTTGTAGAAGTAAAATCAAAGTCTAAGACCGCATCCGGAGTTACATCTCCCAGTCCCAATCTGTTGTTCGTATCATCAAAGAAGAAGCTGGCGTTGTCTTGTTGGAGAATACCTCCGGTACCAGCAAAGATGATGGATCCAGCTGTTGGAGCATAAAATGTAGGAGCTCCAGTGCCTCCTGAGATAAGGGCTTGGCCAGAAGTTCCTACAGCTGAGAATGCGTAGGCACTACCTGTTGAGTAAGCCACTGAACCAGCTGAACCGACAGAAGAAGCATTGGTTCCTCCAAGAGCTACTCCCAAAGTAGCGTTTACACTCCAAGTACCTGATGAGATAGAAGGTACTCCCGTGGAAGCTGAGGTGTTGATGCCCGTACCTCCGTATTGAGATCCGACTGCTGTAGCGGTCCAGGTACCAGTAGTGATAGCCCCGGTATTGGCAGTCACTACTAAGCCATTAAATCCTGTGGCTCCGGTGATAGCTCCAGCTCCGGTGATATCAATAGTTGAAGTATTGAGATAGGTATCCCAACCAGTGTCGATATTTAAGGCTACTTCTGTACCAGCTCCTCCGGTAATACTGCCAATATTAACACCATTCAAAGTACCAGCTCCCACGCCCGTGGCTAGGACATTAAAACCTTGCTGAGTACCCCCAGTCGTGATAGATCCAGTAACCACTGAGATTCCATCAGCAGCTGCCGTACCGGTAGTCTGGGTAATATTTGAGTTTGCGATGTAGGCTCCTGTAAAGGTGCTATCACCAGCTCCAGTATTTTGAGTGATAGGGTTACCTACAACAACAAATCCACGATATTGATAAGAAGAGGCTCCTGTATTTGTTATTGTTGGAAAACTTACATAATAACCTGAGATATTTTGGTTGGTAGCCGTGTAGTTAGTATTCAAATTCAAATTAACACCTGTGAGTGCTCCTGCAAGAGTAGTACTACTTGGAGCTCCTGCACCATAGAGAGTACCTGAGGTCTGAGTGGAGTCTATATCAATGACCGCATCGGGAGTAGTATCTCCTAATCCTAAGCGGTTGTTCGTGTCATCAAAGAAGAAGCTGGCATTGTCTTGAGCAAGGACTGGCCCTGATCCTACAAAGAGGATAGACCCCGCTGTACCACTTGTCACCGTCCCGCCAATAGACATACCTCCCCCGCCACAACTCTGCCATTCGAAAGTAGTACCACTGGTTTCATAAGTGAGACAATACTCATCTGTCTGACCAGTAGTTAATATGCTGTTTGGAGTAATGTTGTTGCTTGAAGCAATTACTCCTGAACTATTGATCTGGAAAAGATCTCCAGAGCCAACCGTGAAGAGACTGGCTGGTGTGGTATCTCCGATACCAAAGTTACCTCCCGTAAAGATGGCCGAATAGTTGGTGTCGGCACCAGATACAGAAACTGAGAGACCTGTGGCGCTAGAAGTACCGCCCGTGTTTTCTACCACACTGATATAGGTCCCTACTGAATTAATAGTACCTCCAGTGTGTGCCGATGAAGATTTATTCAAATCTATATAATTACCATATGTGGTATCAGTACCACTTCCTACTCCATTCAAATCATTCGAAATAGCAATCACATTACCATAAACTGTATTTCCTGTTGTATCGTCATCAGTAATACTCGTGCTTATGCCGCTGGTAGTGCCAGCACCTAGCGGTGAAGAGGCCACCTCTAATCCATATGTTGTACCAGCGCTAGCGCTGGTAGCAGTAATCCTCGCTCCATATACTGTATCAGCATCACTAACTATAATTACTTGCCCAGTTGCAATCGAGGTACCCGTAGCGGTACCAGTGACAGTCATATAGTTTCCGTAAGATGCAATACTACCACTACCAGAAGCAAAATTAGCTGTTACATCAGTTTTACCACCATAGACAGCTAGACTACCTCCTGTAGCACCTGTTCTCGTAACACTCGTCTGAATACCGTAAGTGTCATCACTCCCTGTAGTCACTACCCCGGTATCAGTCACTGTAAAGTATGCCCCATATTCTGTTGCTGCAGTAGTATTCGTAGATGTCAAATCAAAGTCTAAGACTGCATCAGGAGTAACATCTCTTAATCCCAATCTGTTGTTGGTATCATCAAAGAAGAAACTAGCATTGTCTTGCTGGAGAATACCGGAAGTGCCAGCGAAAAGGATTGATCCAGCTGTTGGTGCATACCAGGTAGGGCTACCAGTATTACCAGAGATGAGGGCCTGACCAGTGGTACCCACTGCTGAGAAGGCATAAGCACTGCCTGTTGAGTAGGCTATTGAACCAGCTGAACCAACAGAAGAAGCATTGGTTCCTCCTAAGCTTACCCCTAAGGTAGCATTCACACTCCAGGTTCCTGATGAGATAGATGGAACACCGGTTGAGGCCGAGGTGTTCAGTCCGGTGCCTCCGTATTGAGCTCCGATAGCAGTGGCGTTCCAAGTGGCACTAGTGAAGGTTTGACCACCATTGATGGTAGCCAGTGTTCCTGTCACATCTGCGAGTGTGATAGTTCTATCGGCAGAGAGGTCAGTGACATCGAATATTCCATAGAAGGTGGCTCCTGATGATTCTAGAATCTTAAGTTCTGAGGAAGCGTTGTTGAGTTGAATATCGAAGGCTCCTGTTTGGTTCCAGTCTGCGGTTAAGGCTCCTAAGGCAATAGTTGGAGTGCCTCCTTCTGTTGATGAACTGCCAGAGATACCAGAGCCAGCAGTGATGGTAGCTACATAGTTACCAGTAGTGTCAGTGGTTAAGGCTACTGCATCTGCAGCAATGGTTAAGACTCCCGCATTGGTGATAGTGGCATCAGAGGAAAGAGTGGCAAAGGCAGGAGCTCCAGCGGTGACTCCTAAGAAGATTTGTCCATTAGTTCCGGCTGAGGTGACTTGGATAGCGCTCGTTCCATTACCATAGAGGACTCCATTAGAGGTAAAGGTAGTGGCTCCGGTTCCTCCGTTTCCTACTGGGAGAGTGCCGGTGACTTC
>CAZLQC010000031.1:0-10131 GCA_964561695.1 uncultured Bdellovibrionales bacterium | reverse complement strand
ATCTGGGAGGAGTCTGATCTGCAAAACAGGGTGGCCAATCTATGTATTCAAAAAACTTTTTAAGTTTTTGTCGTCAATTACGACGCCTGGGAGGGCATATCGTTTCAATACAACTTGGTAGACAGCAATCTGGGTCTAAATGGCTTTCTTCATTTACGGCGCTGTCTTTTACTTTTTTCAGTGCTTTTCCAGCACTACCAAATCAGGCGCCAGTGCTGGTAGCGAGTGAACCTGTAGTTATAGAGGAGTCGGTAGCGCCAGTGTCCGAATCAGAAGGTATCTGTGACTTCAAGCGAGATATTCGAGATATTCAGGAGGCCACCAAGAAAACCAACCAAGAAACGCTTCAGGAGCGAGAACTTCTGTGTGGCAAAAAAGCCGAAGATAGCCTAAGTAAGGATACAGAGTCAGCTTCAGAGTCAGAAATGAGACTACATATAGAGGAAATTTCTTCTGGCTATCCATTAGAAGAGATGGCTCCTAGTATTGCTCGTTTCGATAAATCAATTGCTGGACTACTAGTAGGTATAGCCAAGAAAGAAAGTAGTTGGGGAGAACACGCCCCGAGCAAAGGGGGAGAGGATTGTTATAACTACTGGGGTTACAAGGGTGCGGGTGGTCGCGGGACCTCTATGGGCTACGCTTGTTTTGAGAGTAAGGAAGAAGCTGTTGAGACTGTGGGTAACCGTCTCGAGCGCTTGGTAGAAAAGCGATCTAGCGCAGAGCCTTCAAGATTGGTGACTTCATGGAAGTGTGGTGATAGCTGTGCCAGTCATTCCAAAGAGAGTGTAGCTAAATGGATTAGTGATGTGGATCAATACTACAGACAGATAGCTTTGCGTTAAAAGTGCCAATAGACAGTCCGTATGGGCTGTTTTTTTGTCCCTGAAAACGCTATACTGAAGGCATCATTATGACATGGATTTCATTTGCCATTCTCGGCTATTTTTGTAACGCTGTTTCTCAACTCCTCGACAAGGTGATTTTGACAGAGAAACATATCCCCAAGCCAGCAGTTTATGCTTTCTATGTTTCCCTCTTCAGTCTTTTTTCTCTCTTCTTTGCACCATTTGGTCTTTCTTTAATCCCAGCCTTTTTTCTCATTTTATTTCTGTTGTCAGGAGTTTTCTTTATTGTAGGGTTACTCGCCTTTTACTATGCCGTCAAAGCGGGTAATATCGCCCGTATAGCACCTCTTGTTGGCCTGGTGACTTCACTCACCGTGTTGTTAGCCGGGGGACTATTCCCGAGCGTATTTGGTGAAGTAGTCTTCAATGGGCAAGTCTTTATGGCCCTGGGGATGCTTATCATCGGTGGTGTGCTTATTTCATACGACCTTCCTTTGCGTAAGACTGACCGCTTGCCACTGACTGCTATCATAGCGGGCTTCCTCTTGGGTCTTTCTCTCCTTCTCCTCAAGTATGGCTACACCGAAATAGATTTTATCAATGGCCTTGTCTGGTCACGGCTGGGTATGGTGCTGGCTGGCGTCTCTCTCCTTCTCATTCCTGTCTACCGCAAACAAATTCTGGTTCATCATGAACCAGCCAAGATGAAGAGCACTCAGAATATCGGTACTCTTGCCCTTTTTGTAGTTAATAAGTCTTGTGCTGGAGTTGCAAGTTTTCTCATCCTCTATGCCACTAACCTGGGCTCGGTTTCTTTTGTCCAAGCCCTAAATGGTACACAGTATGTTTTTCTTCTTCTCTTAGCTATTCCACTCAGTTTCCGATTTCCACATATTTTTGGAGAACATTTGAGTTTTTGGGATTGGGCCCAGAAAGGTTTCGCTCTCGTGCTGATCGGACTGGGATTTTGGTTTATGGCCTTAAGCGGTGTCAGTATTCTCTAAAATAAAACGCATGCCCAGTGGTACTACTTCAAGAATGCTCTTTTGGGTCTATGTATTAGAAAGTACACGAGATGAAGATAGATACGTAGGTTATACAGTAGATGTAAATAAAAGATTAAAAGAGCATAAAGACGGAAAAGTATTTTCTACAAAAGGTAGAAGGCCACTCAAGCTTATTTACCTAGAAGCTTGTACAAATAAAGAAGATGCTCTGCGAAGAGAAAAATACCTCAAGACTACCTACGGCAGAAGATTTATAGCTAAGAGATTAAAATGTTACAATAAGGGTAATTAACTTGAAGTTGTCCCACTGGGTATGCAAAAAACAAAAAAAATACTCGTGATTCTTTTTTTCGTAGCGGTCCTTTTCTTTGGGTATCTCAACCTGCCTGGACCTACTCCAAGAGAGGACGTAGTTCTTGGAATGACTTTTTCCACACGCTACGCTGAAGATCTTGGTCTCAACTGGCGTGAGACATATCTGGCTATGCTGAGCGATCTTCAGGTAAAGAAACTGCGTCTACCAGCTTATTGGGACCTTATTGAGCGAGAGCAAGGGACCTATAACTTTTCAGATCTTGATTGGCAGATAGATGAGGCTACTAAGCAAGACGCGACTGTCATAGTCACCGTAGGCCAAAGAGTCCCACGTTGGCCAGAGTGCCATATACCAAGCTGGGCTCTGGAAGACGAAAACCTCCGTAGGACGAAGCTCCTTCAGATGATTCATACTACGGTAGAGCGCTACAAGGATAATCCCACAGTCACTACATGGCAGGTAGAAAACGAACCCTTCTTAGCCTTATTTGGTATCTGTCCAAAGCTTGACCCGTATTTTCTAACGAGTGAGGTGGCTTTGGTCAAAGAGCTTGACCCTACACGAAAAGTGATTGTCACTGATAGCGGAGAGCTCTCACTGTGGTACAAGGCAGCTCGAGAGGGAGATATTTTTGGCACTACTCTTTATCGACATATATACCAGAAGCGCCTAGGGTATGTAACCTATCCTATTGGGCCTAACTTCTTTAAGATGAAAGAGTTGTGGACGAGGGCGTTGACTGATCAGGAGCATTTTATCGTCATTGAACTGCAGGCAGAGCCGTGGGCCAACGGCTGGGTGAAGAATGTGTCACTGGAAGAACAGTTCATCACCATGGATGAGAAGAAATTGGTAGAGAACGTTACCTATGCCCGAAGACTTGGTTTCGAGGAGATTTACCTATGGGGGGTAGAGTGGTGGTACTGGCTCAAGGTAGAGAAGAATTACCCCGCTTTGTGGGATACGGGGAGAGAACTTTTTAGACAGTACAATGGTAAATAAAGAAATAGTTCTCATCGCTCATGACATACGGAGCGCTCACAATGTAGGTGCTTTTTTGCGTACGGCTGATGGTGCAGGGGTTGCCCGAGTGTATCTCACCGGCTACACGCCCGTCCCATCGACGAAGAAATATCTACTGACACCCGCCGACAAACAGATTCAAAAAACAGCTCTTGGCGCCGAACTGACGGTTCCTTGGGAAAAGCGTACTGATATCATCATTCTTCTTAGCGAACTCAAGCAAGCAGGTTTTGTCTGCTATGCTCTAGAACAAGACCCAAGAAGTATTCCCTATACGAGTGTTGGCGATAGTGAAAAAATAGCCTTGCTCGTCGGAAACGAAGTAGATGGCGTGCCCGAAGAGCTACGAGCGGTTTGTGATGCTATACTAGAAATACCCATGCATGGGACAAAAAATTCACTCAATGTCTCAGTAGCTACTGGCATTGCCCTCTACGAGCTTATTAAGTAACTCCCTTAATTCTCACCGTTGTAAAACCCCTCATCATTGAAAAAAAACTTTATTCTGGCTCCAAAGTCTTCACGCTCCTTCTGGTTACCAATAGGTAGCCATCAGTCGCCTTCAAACTTTTCGCTCAAAATAAAGCCTTTTTCAAAAGATGTGAGAATTGAGGGAGTTACTAAAAACAAAAATCATGGTAGTCAAAAAATCAACCCAGAAGTCACCTAAACAAACACCCAAAAAATCAAAAGCTGAACTGAAGAAGCTGGCTATTTTTGATGTGGATGGGACTATCTTTAGAAAAAATCTCCATTTTGAACTTATCAACCAGCTCGCTTGGCTCAAAGTATTTCCTATGGAAGTGCGTCATAAACTGACAGAGGTATACTCAAATTGGACAAAGCACGAAGGAACCTACGAAGACTACCGCCGAGCTCTGGTAGACGTTTACGCAGAGCATATCAAAGGTTGTTCACGTGAAGATGTCCTCAAAGCGGCTCAAATGGTAGTGCCATTCCATGCCAAGCGTACCTATATTTTTTCGGAAGCCTTGATTAAGAAACTAAGAAAAGCAGGTTATCACCTACTTATTATTTCTGGTTCACCGATTGAGATTGTGGAAGAATACAACAAGCAGTATCTTAAATTTGATGCGGTCTATGGGAGCGTCTATGAAACTGACGACGCAGGAATATATACCGGCAGAGCCATCTTTGAGCCATCACGCATGAAAGATAAGATAGTAGAAAAATATCTAGAGGAACACAAGCTTACTCTTGATGATTCATATGGAATAGGGGATACTGAGTCCGACGGGAGTTTCCTCAAGTTGGTCAGTCACCCTATCGCTTTCAATCCCAACCAAAACCTGAAAGCGCTAGCTGAAAAAGAAGGCTGGAGAATTGTAGTAGAGAAAAAAGACGTAATTTACGAACTCAACTAGTATGGCCGGACATGGCAAAAAAAAGAAAGTTAGCTTAAATGACCGTCTCGATAAACTGTTACGGAAAGTGCTTTGGTTGTGGCTACCGTTCTATGCTTTTTTTGATCTTATTCACGAAGCTGGAAGCCATAAGAAGAAACACTGAGTATGGCGTTTGTTCTCCGTTTTTGCCACCAATTTCCTTGGGGGAAGGCGCTCCTACTTTGGGCTCTCGTTATTTTTTACTTTTCCTCTCTCGCTGGCTCACCGTACCCACTAGAGGTGACCTCGAGTTATTATATAGAGCGCAAGGGTGCTCATGTATTTGAATACTTTGTCTTAAGTTTGCTTTTGTACGGGTTTATCTGGAAGCGTTTTCCACAAGAGAAAACTTCTATCCTGGCCGTGCTGGTTATCTTTGCAGCCACTCTCTACGGTATTAGCGACGAACTCCATCAATACTTTATTCCTTTCCGTGGATCCAAACTCTCAGATGTGGGGTTTGATACGTTGGGAGCCGGCTTAGGGATGCTCGCTCTGGCAGCCTGGCGGTACTGCTCTTCTCATTATCACAACAAAAAATTCCTCAGTAAGTGAGGAGGGGCTACTCTCGAGTAGAGTCCGAAAGAATATATGAATAAAAAAATAAAAATTGAGATTGCCATAGTAGTTATTACTATTATTTCTCTAATAATCGGAGGCTTTATTTGGTTTGGTAATAGGAAAGTACCAACAGAAAAAGCAGTCTCGGATACGCCTATTTCTGAAGTTAAAAAAGAATTCGCTGAAGATAGTCAGTTTTTCAAGGAATTAGAGTCTTCTGAAGTCGCTACTGGTTTTATTTGGAACTCAGAAAAGGGGAGTCCTAATTTTGCAACTGTCAGTATTCCAGCTTTTAAGCTCTCACCACAGCAAGAAGTAGGGTTTGATAATTTGGAAGAGATAAGAAAGAAAGAGTATACTCTTGAAATTTGGGATGGTGAGAGCTATGTTTTTTATAAGAAAGTACATCCGGAGGAGAAAGTTAACTTTCCTGAAGGGGGAGTGTACCGATTTCGGGTAACGGGGATCAGCCCTGAGCAGGGTGTCTGCCCTTTGGAGTCAAATTTTTGGGGCATTTCCTTTGCGACAGCAGGAACCTTCAAGGGTTCACGAGAGCCTATAACAGAGACAAGTAGTGTAAGAAGTTATTGTAAGAAGAGTTTTTTCCAATTCAAGATTGATTGTGGAAATGAGAACGCGCTTAGATTTTATACTAAAGATGTTCGCGGATCAGCTGCACCGGTACTCTATTTCAATAAGAAGCTCGCGGCGCAAACCGTTGCCAACCATACAGAAAACGGTAGAGTAATGGGGTATTATCCTCGTCTTCCGGAAATAACAAAAAATCTTGTCTTTCATACGTACCTGCCACCTGACAATCCAAAAAATACCTATTCAGACCCAGAACGAGTAAAGTGGGAGGTGGAGCACTCATTGTTTTGGAATGCTTACGTTGATCCTGAAGTTGTTACTAAAGAAGAGTTTAATACGATAGTCGCTTGTTTTGAGAAAAATAAGGAGGATATTTACAGTCGGCAAGGTTTCTCCAATCTGAATATTTCTTCCTTAGTTTATTCAAAAGAACTTCCGTTTATAAAATTTACCTGCCCAGAAGGACTCAACTTAGAAATTAAACCCGATGCGAGCTGGTCATTCTCAGAATTGGGTCAAACTCAGTACATTAAAAATAAGCATCCACAAGATTATTCTCCTCCTTGGGGGAATGTTCTCTTTGACCCTCTTAACCCAGATGCTAAACCAGATTTTGTATCAACTGAACTTGAAAAAAAGTATATAAACCCCGATTTTCTTCGAAGCTGTACTCGTGATAGTGATGGGGCACATCTTGATGAGGTATATAACTACAAAATACTTTGATTATTAAAAATAAAAGATAACCAGCTCTAACAAAAAATCCCTCAGCAAGTGAGGGATTTTTCTTTTATAGTAGAGAAAAGATTATTTCACTTTCTCGACAAACTTAGCGAAGACCTCGGGATTCTCGATAGCCATCTCAGAGAGGACTTTACGATCGAGGGTAATACCTTTTTCTTTCTCCATGTGGATGAAAGTAGCGTAGGTAAGGCCATGAAGACGAAGAGCGTTGTTGAGGCGGATGATCCAGAGGCTACGGAAGTCACGCTTCTTGGCACGACGGTCACGGTGAGCGTATTTACCAGCTTTAATAACAGCTTCTTTAGCTGTACGGAACAGGTTTTTGCGTCCCCAGCGGAAACCCTTGGCCTGTTTGAGAAGATTTTTGTGGCGCTTCTTGGTTTGAATGCCTCGTTTGATTCGGGTCATAGCGATTCTTTCTTGATTGATTTAGGATTAGATGGCCATGGCCCTCTTAATGTTCTTAGCTACTGCTGGGTAGACATCGTTGTCATTACGCTTATCGCGTCTCTGGTTTCCGGTGGCACGCGTGTTGTGGTGGTTTTGGCCAGTTGCGCGAGTCTTCAGTTTACCACTTCCGGTAACGCGAATCTTTTTGACGAGTGATTTTTTGGTCTTCTGCTTCATAGGGTTATTATTGTGGAGCGATTAGTGTCGTGAATCCTTTAGGGCCTCTTTTGACCTCTTCTTCGGTTTTGAAAGGGATGGTGATACTTTTGGCGAAGAGTGTCAGGTTTTCTCGAGCTTTGTCATTCATGGCTTTTTCACGACCACGGAGGATGATTTCGATACGGACCTTGTGTCCCTTGGTGAGAAACTTTTCAGCCTGACCCTTCTTAAATTCAAGGTCATGCTTGTCGGTGCGGAAGCCGATACGGATACCCTTGGTATCTACCTTCTTCTGCTTAGCCTTGGCCTGCTGATCTTGCTTGGCCTGCTTGTACTGGAGTTTACCGTAATCAGTAATCTTACAGACAGGAGGCTTTGCCAGGGGAGAGACCTCAACGAGGTCAGCTTCTTGGCTCTGAGCAATGAGGACAGCCTCAGCGACGGACATCACTCCACGGTTTTCGCCATGGAGGTCGATAACCATAATCTCAGGGGCTTCTATCTGCTCATTTAAGCGCAAACGGAGCTTCACCTGTTCTTTTGGTTTTGGTCGATTGTGTCTTCTTCTGCGCATTCTACCGTTTTATAAAAGATTTTCGCTTTACACGGTGTCACGTAAAATTACAAGTAATCACGTGACTACCGCGTGATGATTTCAAGAAAATCATTTTACGCGGTGGAGTTGATGGGAATTGCACCCATGTCCAGTTCATGTTTTTTCAAAATATTCTACAAGCGTAGTCTCTTTTGGAGTGACAGAGTAAAAATGAAAAAAGAAACAAAACTTTTTACCTGTTCTTTCTTTTGCATACAACTTTAAGGTAAAAAAAGCGAAACCCCTATTGTCGTCTCGATGAATATGACACCAGAAATTCTTTATCGAGAATGAGAGTTCTGATGGCGATCACAATTAAGCGAAGGCAAGAGCGTAAGAGGGAGCAAAGGCGTTAGCCAGAGCTGTCTTCGTCTTTGAAATGATGTTTGCAATTATCATTGTGAGAGTAAGATTTACGACCATGCTCTCAGGGTCGGCTTGCATATTTTGAAAGTACACGCTGTCGAGTCTAAACAACCCCGTTAGATGCACTTCGCGGATCTAACGGGGTAAACCCCTTCCGTGAAGTGTGTCTGACGCGAATGTCTAGTGTTGTCTCATGGCTTTGCGCATGCCGCGCTCGGCATCTCGTTTGGCTATGGTCTGACGCTTATCAAAGGTCTTTTTTCCTTTACCAACAGCAAATTCAACCTTGACAAGTTGTTTCTTAGTATACAAACGAATCGGCACCAATGTCAAGCCTTCTGTGCGAAATTTTCCGATAAGAGAGCGGATTTGACGTTTACGGAGGAGGAGTTTCCTAGGCCGGGTATCCTCGTGCTGAGTATCCTTGTGTGCGTGCTTGTAGCGCGGTATCAGGGCATTGGTAAGCATCAATTCACTCCCTTTCACGGTCACAAAGCTTCCTTTGAGGCTAGCGTGCCCCGTTTTGACTGCTTTGACCTCAGATCCAGTCAACACCAAACCAGCCTCGAAGCGCTCTCCTAGGGCATAATCAAAACTCGCTCGTTTGTTGGTAGCAATGACAGTCATATTTTTAGGCACTAAGTACAGGTATAATTATAGCATATTTTTAGTTTTTTTGCAATAGCTAGCCAAAATAGCCTTCACTTTTACCTTTATGTAAGCTACTATAGGAGGCATGAAAAAGAATCCACTGCATCATTTGCGCAATCACCTTTCCAAAGACCAGGCGTTGGCCAAAATAGCCCAGGAATCCTTTGCAAGAAGGGTAGTTTCCTTTTATCGGTATGTTTCTATTGTTGATCCAGTCGCCATGCGCCATGAATTGTATCAAGAGTGGGATAGTCTTGGATGTCTTGGTCGTATCTATGTAGCGCATGAGGGCATCAATGCACAGATGAGTGTGCCAGCCCCTAAATGGGATGAGTTTGTCGAGAAACTCTATGCCCGAGCAGAATTTAGGGATGTGCCATTCAAATTTGGTGTGCTTCAAGATGACCAGGCCTTCTGGAAGCTGACCATCAAGATCAAGAAACAAATTGTAGCTGATGGCCTGACAGCAGAAGACTATGATGTGAGTAACGTAGGGACTCACCTGTCAGCTCGGGAATTCAATGACAAGATTGAGGAAGGAGCTACGGTAGTCGATATGCGTAATAACTACGAGTCTGCTATAGGGCGCTTCGATGGAGCTATCACCCCGAATGCTTTTACCTTTCGTGAGGAACTGCCGATGGCTCTGAAAGCTCTCAAAGGAAAAGAAGAAGAGCCAGTGCTTCTTTACTGCACGGGAGGAATACGTTGTGAGAAGGCCAGCTCGTACTTCAAACACCATGGTTTCAAAAAAGTCTACCAGTTACTTGGGGGCATCATTGACTACAAGCATCAAATAGAGCGTGAAGGACTGACGAGTAAGTTCAAGGGGAAGAACTTTGTGTTTGATGAACGCCTCGAAGAAGCTATTACTGATGATGTTCTCGGGACGTGTTATCAATGTGGAATAACAGCAGATAGTTATGTGAACTGTGCCGAAGCCGCCTGTAACCTCCTCTTTATCCAATGTGAGAATTGTCATCAAAAAATGGCTGGATTTTGTAGTGATACCTGTAAAGAGGGAAAATATGTAGCCCCACAAGAAAAAGGAGACGCTATTTATCGACGGAGTATCGGCCTTTCCCCAGTGACTGAATTAGGGTAGGCTAGTAGATATGAAAGCGATTATCGCAGAGAAAATTGAAAAGGTTTTACAAGATCTCCAGGCAGAAGCTATTTTGCCTGTTTTTGCTATCCCGGTCATTAATGTGGAACCACCCAAAGACGAACAGTTTGGAGAATATACTTCCAATATTGCTTTGATGTTGAGTAAAGAGGTAGGCAAAAATCCTCGAGAGATTGCTGATTTGTTGGCAGAAAAGTTAGGAGCAGATTTTGCCAAGGTAGAAGTAGCTGGACCGGGACACTTGAATTTCTATTTACAGAGTGAAGTTTTTAGTGGCGCGGTAGAAGA
>CAZLQC010000030.1:0-10859 GCA_964561695.1 uncultured Bdellovibrionales bacterium | reverse complement strand
ATTTTTTACTGTTATGGCGCTCCCAAAGCAAAGACATACCCGTCACCGTCGAGATCGTGCTCGCAAACAATACGATGTAGAACTCCAAAATACCGCTACTTGCCCAAAATGTGGGGCTCGAGTGATTACTCACCGTGCCTGTAAAGAGTGCGGTACCTACAAAGGCAAAGAAGTTATCAAAAAAGCTGCTCCTAAACTCAAAAAAGTAGAAGCCGCTTAAGACTTACCCCTCTTCCAACAAATAGCATAAATCGTTCTTTCAAAAACAAAACCATGGCCAATAGACACCTCCAGCGTTCAATCGCTATGCAAACCCTCTTCGAATGGGATTTTAAGGGTCAGCATAACGACCAATCAAGGGAGATACTATCTAGAAACATGGTAGAGTTTGCTCCCGGTATCGAAGATACTGTTTTTGCTGAACACCTTATCGAAGGGACACTGCGTGAGCAGAAAACCATTGATGCTCTTATCGTGAAGTGTGCACCCGAATGGCCACTCGAACAGGTAACCGTGATGGATAGAAATATCTTGCGTCTCGGTATCTACGAACTGATGTTTGGTAAGTATGATGAAGTACCTCCTAAAGTAGCCATCAATGAAGCTATAGAGCTCGCTAAGAGTTTCGGGAGTGATGCGAGTCCACGTTTTGTGAATGGTGTCTTGGGGACTATCTACCGTGAGATGGGTGAACCGATGAAAGATGATGTTTCTGAAAATCACAAGCATAATAAAGAGGAGGATAAAAAAATCAAAACTGATTCTCAGGAGAATTCAGACAGTGAACCAGTTAAACTCAAAAAAGTTGCCAAAAGCTTGTCTGCCTCTGGCAGGAAGACTGCGGTCAAAAAAACCGTTGCTAAAAAAGCAACAACCAAGAAAGCGGTAGTTAAAAAAACAACTGCTAAGAAGTAATTTCCAGACAAAGCTCGCTCTTTCGAACGACCTTTTCCTTATTACAGTATGAATAAACACGTTGACACTGAGGGTCTCGGATTAGCGCTCAAACTCACTATTGGTAAAGCAGAGCTCTATCATGAAGCCCTGACTCACCGCTCATACTTGAATGAGCATCGTGACTATGCGTATCCTCATAATGAGCGTCTCGAGTTTCTCGGTGATGCAGTTTTGGAATTGGTAGTCACCCGTCATCTTTTTGATACGTTACCCAACCCCGAAGGAGAGCTGACTAGTTTCCGGGCAGCTCTCGTCAATGGCGAGATGCTTTCTAAGATTGGCAAAGATATCGGTATTGAGCAGTTTCTTCTTATGAGTCGCGGTGAAGCCAAGGACACCGGCCGAGCCCGAAGCTACCTCATTGCTAATGCTGTCGAAGCCCTTATCGGGGCTATCTACCTTGACCAGGGGTATGACGCAGCGGGGGATTTCATTGCTAAGCATATCCTTTCACGTATTGAGCAGGTGATGGAGCAAGGTCTTTATACTGATCCCAAGAGTCATTTTCAAGAGATGGCCCAAGAAAAAATGGGCATTACCCCTAACTACGGAGTCCTTCGTGAATGGGGTCCAGACCATGACCGGCATTTTGTGGCTGGCGTGTTCCTCGATGAAGAACTGATTGCTGAAGGAGAAGGGAATAGTAAGCAAGAAGCTCAACGTGAAGCCGCCAAAAAAGCGCTTGAAGTTAAAGGTTGGCACGCCCAGTGAAATACAGCGAAGCTGTAACTCCTGAAAGGAGTATTTCACGGGGTAAATAGAAAAGGTAGAATTTAAAATGTAAAAGTTAAAAATAACAGTCGGAAGGCTGTTTTTTTGGTCTTCAAAACAAGTATTCTTTTGCTACCATCAAAACCCAGCGAGTTTTGATTGCTGAGTCGCTCGAAACTTTTCTTCTAGAAAAGTCCATGCTTTCTCGCTCCTAACCGCGCCAAAGAATCTTTGTTTTGAATTTTTAAGTACCGAGATACAAAAAAACCGGTGAGGATGGCGAATTCCATCCCCCCGGTCCGCTCTAGTGCTTTATTTTTTCCTTACAACGATAGGCAACTTGTGCTCCGTCAGGCGTCCTTCCTTTGTAGAGACCACCTGGCTCACCTCTCCGTATTTGAACACTTGTGACAGTAATTTCACTAGCGTATTTTTCCGCCCAGTGTTCTGCAGAGGTCAGACGATCAAATTGCATCATGCCCCCACCTTCTTTGTTGCAGCTAGGCACAATACGAAGAAGAAGTTTTTCTTCGGAGCTAACCAAATATGCCGTTTTCTCTTGGGGTGCAGTAGAGCTACCGCAGCCTGCGAGCAAGATGCTGGCCGAAAGTGCGAAGGCGAAACTTGTTTTGTTAAAGGTCTTCATGTCCTGTCTCCTGGGCTCGGAATTGAGCCAAAATGTCGCCGGTGCGCAAAAAAGGCACTCGACTGTGTATTATACGCCTATTTTGTCATTCTGTCAATGGTAAATGTGGCTTATAGGAGAGGCTTATGGCATAATGGATGTACATAAAAAATAAAATATCAAAACTTAAAAAGTGTAAGAGATAAAATTAGGGTTTTCACCGGTTTTTCATTTTACAGTTTAATTTTTGCATTTTTGTCGTGTATCTCAAGAAAGTTGAAATCATTGGATTTAAGTCCTTCGCCAATAAGACGGTGTTGGATTTTTCGCCGAGCCTTGGAATAAATGATAGCGCTATCAGAACTATCACCGCTATTGTCGGTCCTAATGGGAGTGGTAAGTCCAATGTGGCTGACGCTATCAGATGGGCGATTGGTGAGCAGTCAGCTAAGAATCTGCGTGGTAAGAAGTCCGAGGATGTTATTTTTGCTGGAACAGACCAGAAGGGGCGTATGGGGAGCGCTTCGGTCACCCTCTTCTTTGATAATAGTGATAAACGTATCCCGATAGAGTTTAGTGAAGTATCTATCACTCGCAAGGTTTACCGTAGTGGTGAAAGCGAGTACCTTATTAACGGCTCCAAAGTGCGACTGCTTGATATCGTCGATCTGCTGGCTAAGGCTGGTATTGGTCGTGATAGCTACTCAGTCATTACTCAGGGTATGAGTGATGCGACATTGTCTGCTACGCCACTCGAACGGCGCAGTATCTTTGAGGACGCTGCTGGGGTCAAGCAGTATCAGATAGAGAAAGAGCGCTCACTCCGCAAACTAGCTAATACTGAAGAGAATATGACGCGAGTGGAGTCACTTCTCCGTGAAATAGAACCACATTTGAAGGGCCTCAAGCGTCAGGCGGAGAAAGCTTCACAAGGTAAAGATGTCGCACGAACCCTTCATGAGAAACAGTTGCTCCTCTATGGCTATCTTTGGAAGTCGTTTGAGGGTGAACGCAGTAGTGTACTGGTGGAACGTGATGAACTACAGAAGAGTGTCTTCGAACTTGAAGTGACCACCAATACGCTTTCTCAAGACCTCACCACCTTGCGGGGTGAGCTTGAGGGAGAAGAAGTTGAGCAAACACTGACCAAGGAGCTGGATACCCTTCGTGCTGAACAGAATGACTTGGAGCGTAGACAAAGTATCCTAGCCGGTAAGATAGAACTAGAACGCGAGCGTCAGAAAGAAGAAGAGGTAATACGTACCATTCCGGTTGATCTGCCTTATATCCAAAAAGCGTTGCGGGATATTCAGACTGAGCAAGAAGCTCTCCTTCAGAGCATCATACAGTGTAAGAGTCTCGATGGACTGAAGGCTTTACAGAGTCAGGCAGAATCTATCCGAGCCAAAGTTCTTGAACTTGATCAAAAGGCTGAGGCAGGGAGTGTTCAGGAAACCAAGACTATTAGTCTGCCATTGGCGGAAAAAGCAGCGAGCGATGCTCGTATCACAGAGTATCAAGCTGAGCTCGAAGCTCTTCTCAAACGCTTTGAGCAGGTTAAAAAAGATATTCAGACTCGTGAAGAGAAGATTGCGGCAGAGCGGGTGGCTACAAAGAGTAAACGTGAAGCTTTTTTTGATAAAGAAAAAGCCTGGCGAGAGGGGGAGATACTTCTCACTCAGAAGAAAGATAGCTTGAATGATGTCAAAGTACGTCTCGCTCGAGTAGAAGTACGTGAAGAAGATCTGACTAAATTGGTCTCTGAGGAGCTTCATACATCAGTAGATACTCTAGAATACGATGGCACTCCAGTCGACCGTGAAAAACTTGAACGTGAGATTGCGCGTCTTAAAGTAGAAGTAGAGCATATTGGTAGTATCGATCCAGAAGTGGTCAAAGAATATGAAGAAACTGAAGAGCGCTATACATTCCTCTCGCATGAGTCAGGTGACTTGCGTCAGGCGATAACCAGTCTCGAGACCGTGGTAGGGGAAATGGATCAGAAAATAGAGACCGCCTTCAAGAAAGCCTTTCATGAAATCCAAAAACAATTTAGTGAGAATTTCAAGATTATTTTTGGTGGAGGTAAGGCCGATTTATCCCTAGTCACTATCCAAAAAAAGAGGCGTGGTACACCCGATGAAGAAGAAGGGGATGATACAGATGAAGAGGTGGCTACTAAAACTCAAATAGGGATAGAAATAGCCGCTTGCCCACCCGGCAAGAAAATCACCAACCTCTCGATGCTTTCAGGAGGAGAACGCTCACTCACTTCTCTCGCCCTGCTCTTTGCTATTATTTCCTACAATCCGCCACCATTCGCAGTACTTGATGAAGTAGAGGCAGCTCTTGATGAGGCCAACTCGAGGCGTTTTGGTAAGATGCTCCGTGAACTCTCAAAGCATACTCAATTCATCGCTATTACGCATAACCGGGAAACTATGGCTCAAGCAAGCCTTCTTTATGGGGTAACCATGGGCGCTGACGGTATTTCTCAATTACTCTCAGTGCATCTTGATGAGCTACCGAAGAAATAAAGCCCCAAGAGAGAGCTTTTAAGAATTGACAGCTATTGAAAAAGGCGATATAGTAACCCCTGTATATATCTAAATTTGACTACGTAAAAAATATGTTGACTATCCGTTTCAACCGTACTGGTAAGAAAAACCGCGTATCCTACCGTTTGGTACTCCAAGAAAAGACCAAAGCTCCTGGTAAACGCCATATTGAGATTCTTGGTAGCCACGACCCTCATACTAAGACCACGATCCTGAAGAAAGAGCGTATTTTGGAATGGCTTGGTAAAGGTGTGCAAACTTCAGATGTAGTTCATAACCTGCTTCTTCGCGAAGGTGTTATCGAAGGGAAGAGAATTCCTCGTAAGATGCCTCGTCCCGCTGTTAAGGAAGAACCAGTGGTAGAGGAGGTAGCTCCAGAAGCTGAACCAGTAGCAGAAGTTGCAGAAACTGAGTCTGCTGAAGCCAAGACTCCCGAAGTGGAAGCTCCAGATCCAGTAGTAGAGGAAACAGCTATTGAGACTCCTGAAGTAGAGGAGACAGCGCCAGAAGAGGTCAAGGCTTAGGGAGTTGACTTTTCTTGGTAGAGCTGATACCATAGGTTTACAATTTAATATTCCGTAGAAACAAGGCAGCTGTAAGTCCTTGTGAGGAACTTCTTAGCGATTAGTGTCTGTCTGACAAAAAAGATAGCGTTAAGAAATTCTCATCTGCGGCAATACCGCAGATTTTTTAATTTACATATCTCATATGCAGACCAAACAACAAAAAGAAGTGTTGGTGCAGGAGGTAGTAGACAAGATCAAAGATTCTAAAGCTTTAGTTTTTGCCAACTACCAGGGAGTGAATGTCAAAGACATCACTGAACTACGCCGAGAGCTTCGTAAGAGCGGTTCAGGGTGGCAAGTGTTGAAGAAGACCCTTCTCAATATCGCTCTCAAGAACGCTGGCATCGAAGTGAACAGCCGAGAACTATCTGGACAAATTGGAGTAGCCTATTCGCATGATGAAGTAGCTGCTGCCAAGGTACTCGCTGACTTTGTCAAAGCTCACAAGGGAACTCAGTTTACGATTGAAGGAGGAGCGCTTGGTGAGAAAAACCTCACTGCCGTAGAAGTCCAAGCCTTAGCCAAACTTCCAAGCCAAGATGAACTTCGAGCGAAGTTGGTAGGGACACTGCAGGCACCAATCTCTGGTTTCGTCCGAGTGCTGGGCGGTAATCTCAGTAGTTTGGTCAGAGTATTGAAAGCCATTGAAGGGGAGAAAGCCTAATCACCTGCCTACCGGCAAACAAGTATTTACAAGTTATTAATAAACGCATAAGTATAAACATATGTCAGAAGAGAAAAAAGAAGTAGTAGTGCCAGCTAAGTTTGAAAAACTAGTTGCTGAAATCGAAAAGATGAGTGTACTCGATCTCTCAGAGCTCGTAACCGTACTCGAAGATAAGTTTGGTGTATCAGCTGCTGCCCCTATGATGATGGGTGCTATGCCAGCTGGGGCTGGCGCTGGTGTCGCTGAGGCTGCAGACGAAAAGACTGAGTTTGATGTAGAAATCACTTCAGCTGGTCAGCAGAAGATCAATGCTATCAAGGCTGTGCGTGAAATCACTGGTCTTGGACTCAAGGAAGCCAAGGATCTTGTAGATGCTGCTCCAAAGGTTATCAAAGAGAAGGTAGCTAAGGCCGAAGCAGAAGACATGAAGAAGAAGCTTGAAGAAGCTGGCGCTAGTGTTACTTTGAAATAAGTCTAGCCAATAGCGTAGAGTAAAACCCGCTCGAGAGAGCGGGTTTTAGTTTGGAGTCACATGGTATACTTAGTAGAGTAACAAATTTGATTTTTTGCTGTTTTAATTTTAATGTTTTTGATATGGAATTTTTTGGCATGAGTTTGATCGAACTGATATCTCTAGTGGGTTACGTCGGGTTGGTAGGTATTGTGTTCGCGGAGACAGGTCTTTTCTTAGGCTTTTTTCTTCCTGGGGATAGTCTTTTGTTTATTGCTGGTTTTTTGGCTGGACAGGGGTTGTTCTCGTTACCAATCCTCATTGCTTTACTCTGGGTAGCAGCTATCTTGGGTAATATTGTTGGATATGAGTTTGGTAAGTTCGTGGGGCCACGTTTGTTCCAAAAAGAAGATTCACTCATCTTCCGCAAAGCGCACCTCTTGAAGGCGCAGGCTTTTTATGAGAAGCACGGTGCCAAAACCCTCTTTCTTGCTCGTTTCATGCCTATCGTGCGCACCTTTGCCCCGATTGTGGCTGGAGTAGCTCAGATGGACTTCAGAGCCTTCTTGTTTTACAGTGCAACCGGAGCGACCGTATGGGTAGTCGGCCTTACTGTACTTGGTTACTACTTGGGCGCCCTTGAGATTGTCCGTGAGAACCTTGAACCTGTGATTCTGCTCATTATTTTTATTTCTATCCTTCCAGCTATTATCGAGTATCTCAAAGAGCGAAGAAAGAATTAGAGGTTTATCATGAATAAGAAATCTCTCTATTTTCCAATTATTTTTATCCCCCTTATTGGATTGGGTATGTATGCCTATCATTATTTTGGCGGGGGAGAGAAGGCGATGAGTCCTGGTGAGACAGTGGTGATGAATGCCAGCGATACATACAATGCAGAACATAAAGAAAAAGAACCAGTGGAGATAGTAGTAGAAGAAGTAGTTAGCGGGCTAGAAGTGCCATGGAGCATAGCTTTTACCTCACCAACGCGCATGCTTATCACTGAGCGTCCAGGGCGGGTACGGGCAGTGGTGGATGGTGAGCTTCTTGAGACACCTCTCTATATATTTGCTGAAGTATCGACTACTGGTGAGGAGGGTTTGATGGGGCTGGCTCTTGATCCTCACTATGATCAAAACCATTTTATCTATGTCTCGTATGCCTATAATGAAGGCTCTAAGCTTCAGGTGAGAGTAGTGCGACTGACTGATAGCGGAGAGTCTTTGATTGATCCGCTCACTCTTCTTGAGGGTATTCCAGCGGCACAATACCACGCAGGTTCGCGTATTGCCTTTGGTCCTGACCAGCTTCTCTACGTGACCACTGGAGACGCTACGAATAAAAATATTGCTCAGGACCAGAAGAGTCTTGGAGGTAAGATTCTCCGTATGAATAAAGACGGCAGTGTTCCGGAAGACAACCCATTTGAGGGTAGCCTGGTTTATAGTTATGGTCACCGCAACTCACAGGGTCTAGCCTGGAATCCAGAGAATAACGAGTTGTATGCTACGGAGCATGGACCAAGTATTTTTGATGGTCCGGCTGGCGGAGATGAGATTAACCATATCTTGCCAGGGGAAAATTATGGTTGGCCACTAGTCTCTCATAAAGAGAAAAAAGAAGGTACTGAGAAGCCTATGCTCTTGTTTACTCCAGCGGTAGCCCCAGGGGGAGCCACTTTCTATACTGGGAGCAAAATACCTCAGTTTACAGGCAAACTATTCTTTGCGGGACTTAAGGGAGAGGGGGTCTATGAGGTAGAAATTGATGAAGATGACCCCAATGATGTGAAGTCCTATGAAAAGCTCGGAGGAGTCGATTTTGGGCGTATTAGAGACATTGCGGAAGGTCCTGATGAGGCCTTATACTTCCTGACGAGCAATCGTGACGGTCGTGGTAAGGCACTAACTGGAGATGACAAAGTGTATCGTATCAGAGCCAAGTGAGAGCTCTTCAATTGACATGTGTACGGTAGCGAGATAGTCTTCGAGTAAGAATCACTTTGGGGGGATAGTAGATGAGTACCTTTCCAGTCGACATGACGCTTAGCGTCTTTCGTAACATTAGACTGTATACTGATTATTACGACCAACCACTCATGGAAGAGGCTTGCTATGAGGTAGTATCGCAGGCATCTCCATATGAAGACGCTTCTTCTATAGATCTTGACCTCGATCGGGTGGTGTTGGGTCCTATGAATGAGTGGCTCCAAAACAGGGCTGATCCGGCTTATCAAGAGACGCTTTTGGGTACGCCACACATGCTTTCTTTTTTACTGAAACAACAACTGGGTCTACCAGATAGTTGGCACGCGAAGTGTGATATCGCCAAAAAAACGCGTGATGATCCAGAGCCAAAAGCAGTTTTGGTTAATCCAGTCATTCACTTTCCACGGGAACTATTGCGGAATAAGAGCGCCATGTCATCACAATATATCGCCTACATGGCACTGAGCGGTCTTGAATACAACCATCCAAGATGGTACTTCAATTACCGGGTTATTCCCACGCGTTTTGGGGAGCAGGATCTTGTTGCTCGATATATCTGACCGTTTCAGCCACTCCTCGTTTCGATAGACGGGGGGTGGCGTTTTGTATACAAGAGAAAAGCCCCTTTGGAGAGGGGCTTTAATCTTAAAAGAGGTCATTCTTTAGGCAGATTTTTCTTTGAGGTAGGTGAGCATGGTGTCTGCATCACTCACTTCGAAAGGATCAGTCTCACAGTTGTCGGAATAGCCGTCCTCAGCGAATACCTGACTGATGATACCATCCTCTACAAGCATAGAATAGCGCCATGAGCGATCACCAAAACCAAGATTTTCTTTCTTGACGAGCATATCGATACCACGAGTAAAATCAGCATTACCATCCGGGAGCATTTTGACTTTACGCACACCAAGATCATCAGCCCATTTTTTCATGACAAAAGCGTCGTTGACAGACAAGCAGTACACTTCATCAATCCCCAGAGCGATAAACTCATCATAGTGAGCCTCATATCCTGGCGCATGGGTAGAGGAGCAAGTGGGGGTGAAGGCTCCAGGGAGACCAAAAACTATCAATTTCTTACCACCAAAGATATCTTGAGAGCTCATATCTTGCCAGCGGTAGGGGTTTTCACCACCAACAGCCTCATCTCGAACACGTGTTTTGAAGATAATATCAGGCACCTTCTGGCCTACGAGTTTGTGTGACATATGTGTATATAGTTAGACCTCTTTAGAGTGAGGAGTACTTGTATCATAGCGTCTTCCAAAATGAGAGTCAAAGCAGGTTTTTGGAAATGATATACTAAAGGTGTTCAATTTTTAAGTAAAATACTATGCAAAAGTATACCGGAAGTTGTCATTGTCAGGCCGTGACATTTGAAGTTGATTTGGAGTTAGAGACGGTTATGGAGTGTAACTGCTCAATCTGTGCTACCAAAAAGTTTCTCCTCACATTTGTACCTGAAGATAATTTCAAACTTCAGACGGGCAAGGATAAGCTCACAGAGTACCGTTTTAACAAGAATCATGTAGCTCACTTATTTTGTAGTGTGTGTGGTGTCCAGTCTTTCGGGAGAGGGACTAAACCGGATGGGAGCGCGGTAGTGGCGGTCAATGTCCGTTGTCTCCATGATGTTGATATCGACAGCCTGACTATCAATCAGGTAGATGGCAAGAGCTTCTAGAAAGTCATGAGGATATCAGGGAAATTCTTGATGCGGTTTTTGGCGTCTATTTCGATACCCTCTTTCTTGTAGAGTTTGAGGCGTTTGGCATGGTATTGGGGGTTGGTCCAGATACGACCATCACTATAGACAATCCGGTGAAAGGGGATACTCGTCTGACCATTCTTATAAGCTTTGCCAAGAATACCGGTAATACTCTGAGAGCTCATGGGTCCACCTCCTGCGGCACGAGCAATAGCCCCGTAGGTAGTCACTCGACCAGGGGGGATAGAGAGGGCGATTTTGAGCACTCGTTCACTAAAGGTTGGCTGTTTCATAGTTGGGAGAGTCATAAAGCTAGTATAACAAAAAACCGCCCACGAGGGGCGGTGCTTTGTTATAGTCGCGATTATGCGCGAGCTACGTTGGTTGCTGCAGGGCCTTTCTGACCTTCAGTAACGTCGAAAGTGACGTTATCTCCAACTTGGAGGTCAGTGTAAGCTACACCTGAAAGTTCATTGGCGTGGAAAAAGAGATCCTTCTCTTCTCCCTCACGTGAAATGAATCCAAATCCTTTGTCTGTGAGGGTTTTGATTGTACCGTTCATAGTTTTATGTGAGCTATAGTTTCTCTGAAATTCGACTACGTTTCATTGTGCATTAGTTGCTTG
>CAZLQC010000029.1:0-11008 GCA_964561695.1 uncultured Bdellovibrionales bacterium | reverse complement strand
TTTTCAAATGTATGACTATTGTAGAGGGGTATTCAAAAATTGTCAAGATTTTAAGCCCTTGTTACTTACCCTGACGCCTGGCTCGTCTCCCATAGTCAATAATAGCCTCTTCAAAGGCTTTTTCGTCAAAAGCTGGGTAGAGAGCCTCGGAGAAGAAAAGCTCGGCATTAGCCACATCCCACATCATAAATCCAGCCGAAAGATGCGGTTCTCCCCCAGTCCGAATGAGGAAATCGACTGCTGGTAGTTCTCGAGTCATCAGAGCTGCCTTGAGAGATTCTCTGGTGACTTCATCCTTCGACAGGCTCAGCGTTTTTACTGCGTTCAACATATCATCATCACCACTATAGGCTAAAAGAAAATTGAGTCCATACTCGGTATACTGCTCAGTTGCTGACTCGATAGCAAATAAAATATTTTTGAGCGACTCCGGAAACTGCTCACGCCATCGTCCAATGAAGCGTACCCGTACTTTATTCTCATGAATATCTTTGTTCGACGCCAGTTCTTGAAAGTAGGTTTCATAGATACGCAGGAGCGCTCGTGTTTCATCAAGTGGTCGCTTACGAAGGTTCTCTAAAGATGATCCCCAAAACGAGAGCTCTCGTATACCAAGCTTGTGGGCTCTCTTGATAAGAAGCTCTGTATTCTTGGCTCCAAGTTCATGTCCATACCAAGGTTCTCTACCAAGTTCTTTGGCATGACGACGATTACCATCAGGAATAATAACCACATGACGTGGAAGGGTTTGTAACATAGGATTAGACGTCTCTCTCAAGTAAGTAGCTCGTCAGTGCTTCAAGAAATTCAAAAGCTTCTGTGGTCATATGATGCCGTAGCTGTGGCAGTACTGCCAAACTCTTCTTGGTAGCCTCTCCAGCAATAGATCTACAGGCTTCCAAGGATCCTGTTTCCTTGAGAAGGTTGCGGAACTCTTCGATATCTTCTACAGAGAGGATTCTATCTCCGGAAAGGAGGTTTTTGATGCGCGTCCCTTGCTCTTGGGTACCAATCTCTACTGCCTTAGCGACAAGCAGAGTGTACTTACCTTCTTGGATATCAGAACCGACCGGCTTCCCAATAACCTTTTCCTCAGCAAAAACTCCTAAGATGTCGTCCTGAATCTGATAGGCAATACCGAGTGGGATAGCGTACTCTGAATACAGATCAAGGAGTTCCTGGTTCTCTCCAGCAAGCAGGGCTCCGAGGTGGAGTGGTCCCTCGATAGAATAACGAGCAGTCTTGTTTTCATACATCGAAAGAATCTCTTCTTCGGTGGCACTCCCCTGGAATTCAATATAGATATCACGGGCTTGCCCCGTTACTGTACAGGTGACTATTTTTTGAAGACAGCTCAATGCTCGAAAGATAGCTTCCTTGGGAAAATCAGCTCGAAAAATAACATCATTACCAAAAGCATAGAGCATGTCTCCAAGAATAAGGGCTATCGAGTTACCGAAGTGCTCTTCGTCTTTTTCTGGGAAATACTTGCGAGCCTTCTTGGTATAGCGCGTATGTAAAGTCTCTACTCCATGACGGAGAGCATCTCGGTCGATAATATCATCATGCACAAGAAGAAAAGCATGGATGAGCTCTACACTGACTGAGGCTTTGAGGATGGCTTCTCTATTAGTCCCGCCACTTGCCAGGTAACTGTAGTACATAAGAGCAGCCCGCAGACGCTTACCACCCGAAACTACAATATCCTCCATATGATCAATAGCCTCTCGGATAAAGGGGTCGTTTACGTCAGCGCCCTTTTTTACTTCGGCAAAAAACGCCTTGATTTCTGGGTCGAGGCGTTTCTTAAAATCGCTTATCAGTATTTTGGCATCTATGCTCATGGATGAGAGTATATCATGCAAAGGAGTCTCCTTGCGAGTGGATAAAACGGCTAATTAAATTGAAGAAAGTTTTTGTAGTGTTCGTAGAGTTTGGCAGTAGCCACAATATCTCGGGCATTGTATCTGGCGATAGTTTCACTTTTTCCCGCTTCAAATAATCCTTTCACATCATCGCCATCTACCCCCTGGCTCTTGGGACTCTCAATACCAAAAGCATGACACCAGAGGTGGAGACTCCCCTTACGACGCAAGGCTCCATAAAAAGAAAGTTGGTCGAGTAGATCAATATGACGAGAATTACCTGGCTGATAATTGAGATAACGATTAGAGAGTAGGTTCTTGGTCGGTCGAATCCCGTGGATAGCTGAACGAATCATAAGAAAAGGTACATCGAAACTACGCCCATTGAAAGTCACAAAGGTATCGTACTTCTCGACGATGGTCCAGAAGCGTATGAGCATCTCTTTTTCACTCATCACTTCAAACTTACACCTTTCTTCTTCAAAATCTTTCTCCTTACCCTTACTCTTTGGTGATGGTTGATAATAGACAGCCCCCTTCTCACGTTCCGCATCATAAATACCGATAGCCACGATTTGACCTGTCAGTGGCGAAAAGCCCAAGCCATCTTTCAAATCAGTCAAAGCTGAAGTATAGCTCTCGGCACTCTCACTTTCACGCTTAATCCAACGAGTCAGAACCTCCTGAGTGGTCTCATCTAGGCCTTCAAAATCATCTCCTACCGTTTCTATATCAAATACCAGTGTAGCCATACATTTTCATCAATTATCCCCATTTTAGCACACCCGCAGAGAGCTTTCAGCTCCACGGGGTAAATAAAAAAGAGGCGACCGTTTCCAGTCGCCCCAAGGGCATATTAGCCCACAAATCCAGGCGGATTAGCCCGGGAGTCTGTAGTCTCCACGACCTTCATCGATTCCAGGTTCAACAACCACAGAGACGAGCCTTCTCTCTGTCGGAGATTTCTCGGGTAGAGCACCGTACTTCGCACGATAGCGCAGGATATGCTCGACAATAACATGATTATTCTGCTCACGGAGCAGTGTAATCAAGTCATCAAGGTTAGCAGCCGCCACAACGGGTAAGCCATGGTTCGCCCGAAATTCCTGAGTGGCTGAGAGGTCGCTATCTCTCGCTCGTTCTTGTCGATCAAAGGCAATGACTCCTCCGATAGGAATTCCTTTCCGGCTTTCAATATAGCGGATGCCGTCTTCTGCAGAATCACCAGACGACATCACATCATCAATCAAGAGTGTCTGCTTACCTGCGAGATCACCATGAAGATGACTCCCCCCTTCACCATGATCCTTGGCCTCTTTGCGACTCGAAGCTGCAATGAGAGACCCTCCCCACAATAAAGCAAAGTTTGTTGCCAGGCTGATACCCTTGTACGGCGGACCATAGACTGCCTCAGCTTTACTCAAAGTTAGATGAGCTCGCACCGCCGAAATATAGGCTTCAGTAAGAATCTGCAGGTCTTCACCGGTCACAAAACCGCCGGTGTTGAAAAAGTATGGCGACAGACGCTTGCTCTTCAACTCAATATTTGATGATGCGTCAAGGAGCAAAGCTCTCTTCTTGATTGCATGTTCCAAAAGCACACGGGCTTCTGGACGCAAAACATGTTCTTTATTTTCCAACCAGTCCATTTCTTATCTCCATTTTTTATCTGCACACTAGCAAAATACTAGTGCTTCAAGAAGCATCCCTCACTGTTCCGGTCCAAAAAGATAGATAGTGTTGAGCCATTGAAAGTTCGTATTTCAACTTCCAATAGCGAATTTGATCTTCCGAAGACATCTGTTCACGCCACCCTAAGGGTGGACATCCAGAAAACTCATCGGGAAATTCATCACATAGCCTTCTGAAAAGTAATTTCCAACGATTTGAAAATGATTCAGCCATTGCACGAGATTCAACTAAGCTAGTCATTTAACCATCCCTTCTTACACTTAAAAAGATTTTCAAAGATCCAATCTCATAATGCCATTTTAGACATCAAAACAGGCTACTCTTACAGCAAGAAAAAGTCAAAGTTTGCGTGAATCATAGGCCCAGTGAAGAAGGGACTGACGTTGCTTCGGACGACAGTGCATATCGCCCGGATGACAGTTGAGACCGACTTGTGAGAGATGACGACGATAGGCTCTCCAACGTTTAATTTGTCTTTCATCATCCTCATGTCTACGCCCTTGGTAATAGCGACAGTACCAGAGAAACCAACCCAATGGGTCATCCTTATGCATCCAGCCTTTTTGTTCCCAAACTTCTCTGGGCTGACTAGCAATAATACCGAAATAGTTGAGCTCTTTCTGTGGCTTATCGCCTATAGCTAACTTGGCATGAGTAAACCAACTCTTCGGAAACTCACTCGGAACAGCGGGGAAATAGGCTCCCCCAAAAACGCCTAAGCTCAACATCTCCTGAGGGCTCAAGTCTGGTTTGAAACCAGGATCAAAGTTTTTTCCTACCGGCTCTGTCAAAGTATACCTATAGCCTGTTTGGTATTCTTCTTTCACCACTACATACCTTTGCTTATTTGTCATACACTTATGAGTTGATACGAAGAATAATCATGAATGCGACAATCGTCAGCATCAAAGCTACCTGTTTGAGTGCTAGTTTTTCCTTAAGAAAAATACTACTCGCCAAAAGCACAACCACTACCGAACTAGTGATGAGTCCGGTAGCAAGAGCATATGGACCCACCGTCACCGCATACCCGTAGGCCAGGGTACCTGATATGGTTACGACAGAAGCGAGGCCTATAGGTACAATGGTCTGCAACGGAAGCTTGATAGGGAGGAGAAACTTTTTGCGTTTGTACAGAAAGATAAGGTAACTCGCAGCAAAAATGCCAATGAAGACCTCCCAGAAATAACCCGCGGCTATAGGATTAGTGGCTCGCACCAATTTACTGAAGAAAAAGAAAGAAAAAGCATGAGAGAAGCCAGCCAGTGTAGCGAAAAGCAATCCTACCCCTGTTCGTGGCATCAACACCTCGATGCGTGGCGATCGAGTAATAGCTAAGATGCATCCACAGGAAATAATAAGCCCTATCAAGAATAGTTGTGATGGTACCAAATACTCATGAAGGAAAATAGCTCCAATAATAATCGCCAAAACTACATCACTGACTTGCCGTAAAATATTAGCCATAGCCACCGGCAAATACTTGAAGGCATTGAGATTAAGAGTAAGGGCTATAACTCCAAAAGCCGAGGCTGGGAGCAAAAGATCTAGGTGATTTCCTATGAGCATAACCTCTTCTTTTTGTAACAAGAAAAGAGCTGGCAGCATAATAAAAGCCAGAAAAATATTCCTATATACAATAACCACCAGACTGCCATGCTTCCTGGTGAAATAGGCGAGAAGTGGCGCCTGCAAACCATAGGAGAGGATGGCAATACCGACAAAAAGAAAAAAGTTTGGACTGAGCATACTGAAAAATACAAGAACCCTCTTTAGGTACTTACTTCCTTAAGACAAAAAGCTAAAGGCTCTTATCTTCTCTTTGACCACTTCCTTGACCTCATTCTCAGTCACATCTAGATACTTATACGGGGCTACCTCTTCAGTAGCCAGGTTCTTGATGAGAGCATTCTTATACGCCACTCGAATCTCGGTATTTACATGGACAATCACCACCCCATTCTTGATACAAGCTTGTATATCTTCTTTGGTATTTCCTGAAGCACCATGAAGCACGAGAGGTACATTGGTAGCAGTAAAGATCTCACCCACGCGTGTACTATCAAGATCTGGATCTGGCACATCTCGGAGCATTCCATGGACATTACCCACCGCTGGTGCCAGCAAATCAGGAGAAACAGCCGCTACAAAACTCTCTGCATCAGCCACGCTGGTCATCTCTAGACCCTCTGGCAAGCTATCCAACACCTTAGAAGATTTTCCGATATAGCCAAGCTCAGCCTCAAACAGGACATCCGTACCATGCTCAGTATTAAACTCAGTTATGAAATCGCGGCATTTCTTGGCTTCCTCTATATTTTTAGCTGAATCTTCTCCTGCCCCATCAAAAATGACCATATCAAAACCAGCCTCTACCGCTTCGATCACTCGCGCAAAAGTATAGGTATGGTCTGCATTAAGAAATACTTTGTCATAACTATTCTCTCTGACCGCCTTTACATAAGCAGCCGCCTCATGTACACCGGCAAAATCACGTTCTCCTTCTGAAAGACCGAGGATAACAGGCACATCAAGTTCTTGCCCAGCCTTTATAATAGCCCTGGCTACATCAAAACTTGAAAAGTTGAAATGGCCTATCGCAATACCTTTTTCCTGCGCCTCTTGGATATACCCCCGTAAGCTTTGATTCTGCATATTTGTATGGTTAAGTTCCTTTCTATAGTAGCTTTTTTTATCCAAAAGACAAAACCACCCAAAAGGGTGGCCTTGCTTTCTCAGTATCGCCACGGGGGTCGAACAACCTACGCTTTGCCTATCGGCAAATGCATTCTATAGGGCTTCCGCCCTCTAGTCCCAGATCCACCAGCTGGCGGACTGGGTCACCCAGACTGGGAAACAAATGTTTCCCCGACCCCCTTCTTGTTCGATTCCCCGTGACCCATAAAAATACAAAACGCCACCAATGATGGCAGCGTTTTATATTACTTGTATCGCCACGGGGAATCGAACCCCGCTTTCCAGGATGAGAACCTGATGTCCTAACCGATAGACGATGGCGACATGTTTAACTACTAGCAGGGGAAGTAGGAATCGAACCCACGCCAAAGCTTTTGGAGAGCCTCGTACTACCACTATACTATTCCCCCGAATAAATTCTTATGGACCTGCTAACAGCTTTCTGTATACCATGACGAGTTCTGTTTGTACAGATTTATCATTATAGCGAAGACTAATACAGCCCTGATAGCCTTCTCTTTTATTTTTTTTACCTTCTGATTTCCAGAAGGTCCTAGAAAATTGATTTTCTGAAATAGCTGTTATCTTAGACCAAAAAGCTTTTTGTTTCTTTTCATTGTGATACCCATGGAGATGCATTAGAATGCGAAATTTACTCTCATCAATAGTAAAAGCCTTTCGAAGTAACGAGATAAAATAACCTATTAGCTCTGGATCTGAGTTTACAAAAACTACCCTTCCATCACTCCTTTTTACTCCCTCGCACCCATAAAGAAGGGCGAGAATAGCTTTGTATTGCTGAGATTTTGGTTTATTTCTTTGAATATATAGAGTCGATTTCTGATCAATATGTTCTAGTATACTATTTCTTTCTGCTTCAATTATCTTCCTCCCTTCCAATCTTCCATTAAATTGCTTCTCAGCTATAATCTCTTTTGCAGTTTTTGATAAAACCACATCTCTCAGCCAAAGACTTGCTGTACTTTTAGCAATAGAAAGTTCTGAAGCAATTTCAGATAATGACTGGCCTTGACTACGAAGTGTGTGCGCTTTTTTCTTTTTATCTTCAGAAAGATTCATACGATAGAATACGATTACATAACCACATCTACTATACGATTATTCATAGATAAAGTAAAACTCACCTTTCGGTGAGTTTATAATCTACTTGCTTTCGTTGTGAATATTATTCTTACGGCAAAAGCTGCAGTACTTTGAAAGAGAAAGTTTTTCTTTGACTTTCTTTTTGTTGCGAGTGGTGTAATGCGTAATACGACTACATTCGCTACATTTCAGTTTTGCCATTGTGTCTTTGATGTGTCCCATACAATTCCTGTTTCGCTTCGATATTAAAACTCCCCTATTCTACAGGAAAAGTTGTCTTTCGTCAAGTCTTCGTCTTTTTTGAGCCTTGGGTGAGAATCGGACTCACGACCTCTTCCTTACCATGGAAGCGTTCTGCCACTGAACTACCAAGGCTACTAGTGGGCCGGGAAGGATTGAACAAAAACCTATCGGTTTTTCTAAGAACCCACGGTTCTCAGCGTTCGCAGACTCACTGCTCTCCTTCAACAGAAAAACAAATGTTTTTCCGACCCTTTTCTTATTCGAATCATTCTCTGCTAACTATCCTAAATTTTTCACCCTCATACAGAGGGTAAAAAATTCAGTGTGGGCCGGGAAGGATTCGAACCTTCGTAGCCATAAGGCGACAGATTTACAGTCTGTTGTAATTGACCGCTCTACCACCGACCCATTAAGCAAGTCTAAAATGAAAAAATTAAAAATAAAAATGAAGAAGTCTTCTTAATGACTCGTTCAATTTACATTTTGCATTTTCAAATTTACATTACTTGAGCCATCTGTCGGACTCGAACCGACGACCGACGGTTTACAAAACCGTTGCTCTACCAACTGAGCTAAGATGGCTTATGCATACTCCCTACCAACTGATCCGCCATCCGCCAACTGACGGAGGCAGGAAAGATGGCTTATGAAAAAAGTACTTTGCTAGCATACCGGGTATTATGCCCGAGAGCAAGTCTCTTATTCTCAATTTCTAACTCCCCTTTTGACTGAGAAGCTTTTCCAAACGACGAATCTTTATCTTGACCATTCTCTGCACTGGACTGAGCTTGAGTACCTGACGATAACACTCCTTAGCATCCTTGATATTACCGTTCTCCATATAGAAGTCTCCGAGGGCCTCATAGGCTTCAAAGTCTTTCGGATTGGTAGCAATACGGCCAATAAGATCTTCTTCTGGCGCCTTACCACGGGAAGCTAAACGCTTGCTGTCTGGCAGAGCTACTCGATCACTAACCATGGGACGCTCATCAAGACTTTTTGGCTCGGCATGAGCTGGTTCCGGTGTAGATGTCTCTTCAGCTTCACCGCGCTTATGACGACGTATCAAGGGAATAGCGAAGCTTGATTCTGACTTCTCTACTACTGACGGAGTCACTGCTAGCTTTGGAGCTGTGAATGTCTCTTCAGTGTACTCCTCATAGTTGTAGACTTCCTCTTTCTGATACTCTTCTACTAAGTGTTTCTCTTCTTCTACCTTTTTACGACTGGCTCGAATAGACTGTAGCCAGGTATGCAACGCATTGTGCATACGAAGAGAATTGGTCTTTGACTTCTGGGCAAACTTTTCCAGAAACCGTAAACGCCATTCTCGTATTCCCTGGAAACGTGCTCGTTTTTGCAGGTCGTCCATTGCCAAGGCTCGCTCATTCACAAGAGGGTCACTGGCCTTCTTGGAGAGATACCATAAAAGAAGGACCAGGGTGAGAACTATAATAATCGGCGGGACAATGAGATACAACATGGGGATAGGTATATAATGGGATTCTGAGACTACCTTTCTATTCTACACTAGAGCTTGCCTGAAAAATAGTTCTTACATTTCATAGCGAACAAAGGCCCCCACTTGAATATTTTCGCCAATTTTGTGGATATTTTCAGTTAACAAGTCTCCTACGGTCTTACTCGGGTCTTTGACAAAAGCCTGGCCCAAGAGAGACTGCTCTTTGCGAAACTTCTCCTCTTTACCTGAAAGAATCTGCTCAATCATATTTTCAGGCTTACCCTCTTTTGTGAGCTCTTCTTTCCAAATAGCCTTTTCTTTTTCTACTTCCTCTGCTGGCATATCCTCTGGACGAACATACCGAGGAGCAAGAGCGCTCACATGCATAGCAATATCACGACCAAGCTCAACAAAATCTTCGTTACGAGCCACAAAGTCTGTCTCACAGTAAAGCTTAATCATCGCTCCAATTTTGTGAGAGTGAACGTATGAGATGACAATACCTTCATGGGTGTCACGATCACTTTTCTTGGCAGCCTTATCTTGGCCACGCTTGTGGAGAATCTCAAGAGCCTTCTCTTGATCACCCCCGGCTTCATCAATAGCTTTTTTGACATCGACAATACCAGCGCCTGTCTTTTCGCGGAGTGCCTTTACGAGTTCCATCTGACTCATAGAATTTGTTTTTAGTGGGGAAATTACTTTAGACTGCTTTCTCTTTTTCTTCCTTGCGAGCCTTTTTGGCTGCTAGGGTGACTTTTCCAAGGTATCCGAAGATATAGCGGAGAGATGACACAGCATCATCATTACCAGGGATTGGATAGTCAATTTTACTTGGGTTGGTATTAGTATCAACAATACCAATAAGAGGAATATTCATTTTGCGAGCTTCGTGGATAACAAGCTCTGCTTCTTTGACGTCAGCAATAACGATAACGCCTGGCATCTCAGTCATATCCTGAATACCACCAACTTTCTTCACAAGACGCTCGATTTCTTCGTTTTTCTTGGCTTGTTCAAATTTGGTGTATTTTTTGAACTCACCTTCACGATAACTAGCAAGCATTTCTTTGAGGTACTTGGCTCGGCCACGAATCTGAGCCCAGTTGGTGAGTGTTCCACCCAACCAACGATCAATGACAAATGATTCCTCTACTGCCGCTGCCAAAGACAGAATTGTATCGTGGGTTTGTTTCTTCATACCGACAAACAAAACTGGCTTACCGCTCTTTACAACACCTGAGAGAATTTCTCCAGCTTTCAGGAGACGTTCTTCGGTCTGAGCAAGGTCAAGGATATTGATATTCTTACGAGTAGTAAAAATATACGGATCCATTTGCGGATGACGACGTGATTTGAGATGACCAAAATGGACACCAGCCTTGAGCAAACCTTCGAGGGTGAGCTCATGAGCCTCAAAATCAAAACCACCAAAGTGGTCAACTTTAGCTACTATTTTATCTTCTATGACAGCATTTTGGACAGGAGCTGCCTCCTCTTTTGGCTCTTCATTATTCATATGAATTTCCTTAATGTGAATTACACCACCTATTTTTCGGGTTTATGAGCCAAAATATCAGAAGTCTGATATCAGGAAAGGCTCTCCTCTAAAAAATATGTTTGATTCCTCTATTCTCCTCTCCCAAAAGCGTAGGTATCGGAGAACCTGAAATACAGCTCCAAGTATAGCAAAGATTGACCTCTTGTCAATTTTCGGTTCTCATGTTAGACTCCCAGGTACATTTGTCACAATATTTATGAAACAAGGTATCCACCCAACATATTCTACTCAAGCCACCGTCACCTGCGTCTGTGGTGCTGTTTTGACTACTGGTTCAACCATAGAAAAAATGACCACTGAAATCTGCTCAAACTGCCACCCTTTTTACACTGGTAAGAAGAAGTTTATTGATGCTGGTGGTCGTGTAGATCGCTTCAAGCGTCT
>CAZLQC010000028.1:0-11836 GCA_964561695.1 uncultured Bdellovibrionales bacterium | reverse complement strand
TTTTTTTGAAAATTCTTGGCCTACCAGTTGAATGGGAGGTTTCTGTTGGGAGTGCTATTTTTCGTGAGACTAAAGAGGGGCGCCTGTATCTTCTTCTCCAGTATCCGAGTGGACATTATGATTTTGCTAAGGGTCATGTAGAGGAGGGTGAGACCGAAGAAGAAACACTGCGTCGTGAGACCGAAGAGGAAACCGGTATCAATGATCTGATTATTCTTCCCAAGCGCGTCAGTATCCGTTATTACTATGTGGCTAGAGGCAATGAGCGTATACGTCGTATAGAAGAGGGGCGTGGTATCTCTATTTTCAAACAAGTGCACTTTTACCCAGCCGAGACCAAGATGAGTCAGGTGAAGCTCTCGCATGAACATATTGGTTACCTCTGGCTTCCTATTGAGGAAGCGGTAGAGCGGGTTACTTTTGAAAATGCCCGTAAAGTGATCCGGATGACCGAGGCAGAATTTTCACCCCGTTAGAAAGAGTAGACTTTCTAATCGGAGTAAACCAATCCAGAAGGCTTGATTTATTTCTCTTTCTCTGGCATACTAGTAGTTCAATTTTACAGCGCCAGAATCAATGCTCACCATCAAAAATATCCAGAAGACTGTCGGTGGACAGAGGGTCTTGAATAAGGCTTCCTTTTCGTTGGGCGAGGGTCAAAGAGCTGCTCTTATTGGACTCAATGGTGTCGGTAAGTCTACTTTACTGAAGATTATTGCTGGTATCGAAGAACCCAACATTGGTAAAGTGATGAAGCCTAATCGAGTCTTGATGGGCTATTTGCCCCAGGAAGCAGTGGCAGATGTCGATATGACTCTATCTGAGTATCTCCGTGATATGGCAGGACTCGCCACTATTGAGAGTGAACTCAAGGTCTTAGAGGCCAGGCTCGCAGAACCGGAAATTCAGGCCCAATATGATACCCTCATGGCTGAGTTTGAGCGTCTCGGTGGGTATGAGTTTGATCGTCGCATTCAGAAGGTAGTGACAGGTCTCCGTATCAAACACCTGGCACCTGAGCGTTCTATCCTCAGTCTCTCTGGTGGAGAACGCCGTAAGATTGCTCTCGCCGGAGTCCTTCTTCGAGGTGTGGACCTGCTTTTACTTGATGAACCCACAAACAACCTAGATTTGCCAGCCTTGTATTTTCTCGAGAACTGGCTCAAAGGGAGCAAGACCACTTGCCTTATCGCTTCTCATGATCGTCGTTTTCTTGATAGTGTAGTGACCAAAGTCATTGAGATTGATTGGTATCGTCGTGATACAGAAATTTTTGCTGGCAATTGGAGTCAGTTTATAGAGACCAAAGAACACGCCAGACGGCGTCTCAAAGAACAGTATCGTCTCCAAGAAGAAGAGCGGGCTCGTCTCACTTCATCGAAAGATGAAAAGATTGATTGGGTCACTCGCGTGTGGGATAAAAAGAAACGTGACAATGACAAGCAGGCAGATCATTTCAAAAAAGAACGGGCAGCCAAGAAGTTCTCTGCTTCCGCTCGAGCACTCGAAGGTCGCGAAAGGCGCCTGAACAAACTCGATAAACCAGTAGAGAAAGAACCTCTTGAGCTTGAGTTTGTTGAACCTGAAGAGATCGAAGGCTCATACGATATTGTCTTTACTTCCGTTGTTGCAGGCTATGGGACTGGTTTTTCTGTTGGTCCAATTGACTGGACTATTGGCTATGGAGAAAAAGTAGCTCTCCTGGGTGATAACGGTGCCGGTAAGACTACTCTCCTCAAAACCCTAGCCGGTGAGCTCAAACCATTGGCAGGCAGTATCCAAGTAGGTGAAGAAGTGCGTCTCGGTTACCTGATTCAGGAACACGATCTCCTCCTTCAGAATGAAAACATGACTCTCGATGCCTATCTCAAGAAACGTCTCTCATTTGAACTCCATGAAAGTATCGGTGTGTTAGTATCTATCTATCAATTATCACCGCTATTCCTTAGTCATAAGATGAAGCACCTTTCACCAGGAGAGCGCGTCCGCGTCTTGCTCTTGATTCTGGTAGAACAAAAAGCCAACTGTCTGATATTAGATGAGCCAACCAATCATCTCGACTTGGAATCTATCGAAGCTTTCGAAGAAGCGCTCAATGCTTTCCCTGGGACAGTCATTCTCGTCACTCATGATCGGATGTTTCTACAAAACGTAGGACTTGATACAATATATGAAATACAAGCAGGGAGTCTCATAAAGAAAGAATCTAAGTCTTAGATCAGAACCATGAGTCGCATCATACTGAGTACTGCAGTCGAGTTTGGACCACTACTGACATTTGCTCTTTTGGCTGAATATACAGAGTTCCTCTTCGCAGTAGGCGTCTTTATGATTCTGACTCTTGTTGCTTTGATAGTCGGCTACATTGAACGAGGAGGTTTTGCCTGGTTTCCTTTTTTGGTAGCCGTTGAGATAGTGACCTTTGGTTTGATGAGTCTCTATTTTCATAACCCCACCTACTTTATTATCAAAGATACTCTCTTCAATGGTTTTTTTGCAGTGCTCATTCTTGGGGGAGTCCTTTTTGGTAAGGGTTTTCTTAAGTTCTTGTTTCAAGATCTTTTTGCGATGGAAGATAAAGGTTGGTATATTCTTTCCTTTCGCTGGGGGCTGATGTTTTTGACCTTGGCAGTTTCCAATGAAGTTGCTCGTCAACTTTTTGATCCAGTCGGTTGGACTCGTTATAAGATTTTTGCTACCGTTGTCACTGCTATTTTTGCTTTGAGCCAATTCTGGCTTGCTAAGGGGTATCGTTTACCGGAAGCTAGTCCTTGGGGAATGAGGATTAAACCACGTAATGTCTAAGATTATGCTTCTCAAAATATGTGTAGTCATTATTGTTCTTGGATTTCTCAGTCTGGGGTACTCACTGTACCGAGTCAAACATAAGATTGCATTCTCACAAAAACTAGCTGCCAGTACAGAGGCTTTTCAATTGACTAGTACTGATCTGACAACCACAGTCTTAGTTTTGGGCGATAGTACCGCTGTAGGAGTAGGTGCTAGTAGTCCGGAGACATCCATACCAGGACTCTTTGCCAAAGAAGTGCAGGCGACGTATCTAGAAAATAGGGGTGTTTCTGGTGCGCGAGTTGAAGATTTAGCCGGACAACTGGCAAAGACGAATCTTTCAGAATATGACTATATCTTGATTCAAATCGGTGGGAATGACGTAGTGGCTAGGCATGATGCAGAAGTAGTAGCTCAAGAACTCGGTGTACTCCTGGAGAAGCTACCAGCGCATCAGAAGCTTATTGTTCAGATGTGTGGAGATGTGGGAACGGCAACTCTTCTGCCTTGGTACGTGAAGCCGTACTTTAGTAACAAAAACCAAGCTTTTCATACAGCATTTGAAAGAATAGTGACCAAGTCTGGTGGTCTGTATGTCAATCTCTATCTACCCAAAGCCGAGGACCCTTTTGTGGCTCAGCCAGGAGTCTATTTCAGTGCTGATGGCTTTCACCCCTCAAGTGCTGGGTATGCTTCTTGGTTTGAGATACTTAAAAAACAACTTCAATAGACCAAAATGACCAATATTTGCCTTAGATAGGGATATTCTGTATACTTTTGTCTATATGAGACGTGAACACAAAATCCGCTGGCAATTCGCGGCCGTGCTCCTTTTGGGACTCGTGTCGGGGCTTATTGCTTATCCACAGGCCATTTCTTTTTTTCCAGCCGGCTACAACTGGTTGAATCAACTGCAAGTAAACAAAGGTCTTGATCTCGAAGGGGGTATTCATCTTGAATACGTTGCTGATACTTCGAATATCGCTAAAGACAAAGAATTGGATGCCTTGCAGTCTGCCGAAGCTGTAATTGAGCGACGCGTGAACGCCTTTGGTGTGGGTGAGCCACTGGTTCAGCTTTCAAAAGCGGGAAGCGAAAACCGCATCATCGTGGAGCTTCCGGGTATCAAGAACATCGAACAAGCCAAAGCTTTGATCAAAGAAACCCCATTTCTCGAATTTCGCGAACCAGCTAGCGACGAATTCAAAGCTAAAATAACTGAAGAAAACAACAAAGCTCGCGCGCAGGCGGAGTCTGTTTTGGCTCGGGCTAAGAAGGGTGAAGATTTTGGTAGTCTGGCTAGAGAGTTTAGTCAGGACCCAGGTTCTCAGGACAATGGAGGCGAGCTGGATTTTGTGAAGAAAGGTACTTTTGTGCCAGAGTTTGATGAGACTATTTTTAGTGATGACCTTGCGGTCGGAGCTATCAAGGACACGCTTATCGAAACTGATTACGGATATCACATTATCAAGAAGTTAGAAGTTCGGGGAGAAGGAGATGAGCGTGAAGTCAAAGCGGCTCATATCTTGTTCCTCAAGCAGTCACTTGAGACAGATCCGCTTCTTGCTTACCAACCAACAGGACTCTCTGGTAAAAATCTCAAAGATGCTTCTGTGACTTACCAGTCACAAGGGCTCGGTTCCCCACAGATTCAGTTACAGTTTGATGATGAGGGGACTAAGTTGTTTGCTGATATCACCAAGCGTAATCTTGGTAAACCAGTAGCCATATTTCTCGATAATGAGCTTCTGCAAGCACCAGTCATTCAGGTAGAGATTCCTAATGGGCAAGCCGTCATCACTGGAGACTACACCATCACTGAAGCCAATGCTCAGGTAAAGCGTCTCAATGAAGGAGCTCTCCCAGTACCTATCACACTCGTTGGGCAACAAAGTGTGGATGCCAGTCTTGGTGAAGTAGCGCTCTCGCAGAGTCTCAAAGCTGGTTTTATAGGGTTACTCGCAGTGGCTATATTCATGTTACTTTTCTATCGCTTTCTGGGTCTCATTGCAGTTGTAGCTCTCTTACTCTATACAGCGATGTTGTTTTCACTTTTCAAACTCTCCGTACTCACCCCATTCCCTATCACAGTGACTCTCTCGGGTATTGCTGGTTTCATCCTTTCTATTGGTATTGCAGTGGATGCCAACGTGCTTATTTTTGAGCGTACTCGTGAAGAGCTGTCCTTTGGTAAAGGAGCTATCAAGTCTATCAAGGAAGGTTTTCGTCGAGCTTGGCCGAGTATTCGAGATGGTCACGTGTCTACACTGCTCACCACTTTTATTCTTATTGGTCTTGGTACTGGATTTGTCAAAGGCTTTGCAGTTATTCTCGCTCTTGGTGTTCTTCTCTCTTTGTTTACAGCGGTGGTTTTGGTGCGTATCACGACGACTTTTTTCATCGGAGAGTGGATGGAGAAGCATCCATGGTTGCTCGTAACTCCTAAGAAACGTATTGAATAGTATGGTCAAAATCATCCAGCAAAGAAAATACGCCTATGTCTTCTCATTTATCACGACTGTGTTGAGTATCGTGTTTGTAGTGACGTGGGGACTCAACCTGGGTATTGATTTCAAAGGAGGAACACTGATGGAAGTACGCTTCACCACTGAAGAAGTGCCTACTGCTACAGCAGTGCAAGAAACTTTGACCCCTCTAGAGCTCAAGAGCCTCACAGTCCAGCCAACTGAGAACAAGGGCATGATCTTGCGTTATCTCGCTTCTGATGACGAGGCTAACACCAAGGTACTTACCTCACTTCAGACGTTTGATCCAAGTGTTACGCAGATCCGCACTGACTTTGTTGGAGGTTCAGTATCAAGTCAAATTACTAAGAATGCTCTGACAGGCACTATCATGTCTATCATTGCTATTGCTCTTTTTATTGCCTATGCTTTCCGTGGTGTTAGCGGTAAGGTGACCTCGTTTGAATATGGTATCGGAGCGGTCATTGCGCTGGCTCATGACATCATTATTACAATTGGAGTCTTTGCTTTTCTTGGACACTTTTATGATGTTGAGGTTGGGGTACCGTTTATCGCAGCCTTGCTCACTATTCTGGGGTATTCGGTCAACGATACTATTGTGGTCTACGATCGTATCCGTGAAAACCTGACCCGCTCTTCATTGAAAGAAAACTTTGAAACTACCGTGAACCGTTCACTCAACGAAACTCTTGGCCGTTCTATCAATACGTCACTGACCGTTATCATTACTTTGATTGCTATCGTTTTGTTTGGCGGTGAGAGTATCAAGTATTTCGGAGTCGCTCTTCTGACAGGTGTGGCCTTCGGTACCTACTCATCTATCTATGTTTCATCAGCTTTACTGGTGACACGTTATAATATGAAGAAGCGAACAATGGAAAATGAAAATAGCAAAATGCAAAAAGATAAGAAATAAGGGCAAAAGATTTTTAATTTTGATTTTTGAAGTTTAATTTGAACAAGTATGTGGAATCCTTTTGGTAAAAATGAAGACGAAGATGAAGAGCTAACCAAGATGGCTGAGCTTGCTGGTGGCAAAGATATCAAAGACATGGGCATGATGCAGAAGTTTGCTCTCAAACGTCTTGCTAAGATGAGCCCAGCCGAGCGCGAGAAAATGATGAAGAAAGCGATGACGCCCAAGAATATTGAGAAGCACAAAGGGGAAATTATCCAGTCATTGGAAGCTATGCGTAAAGCCAAGCAAATCTCTGATGACCAGTATAGGCTTGCCAAAAAGCGCTTTGGGTTATAGAAATGTTTTTCTTGATTGATGTATACTAGCAGTATGATAAACACAGACCCGCAGAAAATTGATGAGCTTTTGAGCCGTGGGGTAGCAGAAGTGATTGATCGTGAGCATCTTCGTACACGATTACTTTCTGGTGAGAAACTACGTATCAAGCTGGGGATTGATCCGACCAGCCCGAATCTTCACATTGGGCGAGCCGTGTTACTCCTCAAACTCCGTGATTTTCAAGAGCTTGGACATCAGATTGTTCTTATTCTTGGGACCTCTACTGGAACTATTGGTGACACATCAGATAAAGATGCAGAGCGTCCAATGATTGACGAAGAGGTTTTGAAAAAAAACATGGAGACATACGCCAAGCAAGCGGGTCTTATTCTTGATATGGATCAGGTAGAGCTACGCGAGAATGGTGACTGGCTTTCCAAGTTAGGCTATGCAGAAATTGGCCGTCAGGCTAATGCTTTTTCTTTGGCAGAAATGATGGCACGTGAGAACATTGCTAAACGTTACGGAGAAGGTAAGCGTATTTCTTTTCGAGAGCTACTCTACCCACTTATGCAAGGATATGATTCGGTGGCAATTGAAGCAGATGTAGAGCTTGGCGGGACTGACCAGCGTTTCAATCTTCTGGCCGGACGTCATATCCAACCTCTCTATAATCAAAAACCACAAGACATCTTGATGGCTAATCTCATTATGGGTACTGATGGTCGCAAGATGAGCTCTAGTTGGGGGAATACTATCAATCTCACCGATGCGCCAAACGATATGTTTGGCAAAGCTATGAGCGTACCGGATGAATTGATTGTAGAATACCTGGTTCACTGTACCCGTGTTCCTATGGAGCAGGTGAAGGCGTGGGAAGAAAAATTGGCAGCCGGTGAAAATCCTCGTGATGCCAAAGTTTTTCTGGCTCAGTCACTCGTAGCTCTGTATCATGGCGCTGAAGCTGGAACTGAAGCGGTAAAATACTTCGTCAATACATTTTCAAAAGGTGAAGTTCCGACAGATGTGGCAATACATCAAGTTGAGGGAGAGCAGTCTCTTGTTGATGTCATAGTATCAGTAGGATTCGCTGAAAGCAAAAGTGATGCTCGTCGTAAAATAGAGCAGGGCGGGGTGAGTATTGATGGTGAGAAACTTTTAGACCCCAATCTTGTTCTTACGGATAAGTTGAACGAAAAAGTGTTGAAAGTGGGAAAGAAAGATTTCGTGAAGATTATTTTCTAGTAAAACTAAAAAAGTACGATGAAAAACCTGTGAGGGAGGGTTTCTTGACTCGCCATATCAGGAGTGTTTCAATGAGGATATCTTTTGTGGGAGAGTGATGATGAGTTGTTCTTTTTGTACTAAAGAAGACAGAGGTGTTCATGACCTCTTTTCAAGTCAGTGTAGAATTCAGAAAGTTTTTGACAATCCTGCCTGGCCAGTACCCCCGACCTATTGCTATAACGTGCCTTGGTGGGCTGATACTGAGATGAGAGCGATGTTGCTCGCCAGGGCTCTGTATCTGGTAATGAGAGAGCTTGACCAGGGAAGGGAACTTACTGTTATTCCTATGAAAACTAGTCTTGAAAATGGTCTGGTTGTGGAGTATGCCTTCATCGTCAAGTAATTAATCCACCAGCGGAAAGTCTGCTTCGGTGGATTTTCTGTTTTAGAGTTGGCTAAAACCCCTTAAATAGGCTAAAATAAAATTATTAGAGAAATATCCTGACTTCATGAATACAGCCCTGATTACTACTATAGAAAAGAACGCTTTGGAGGCTATCAGCCTTATCAAGGATGGGGCTACGCTTGGGCGTTGGGAGACCCAGTTTCTCGGCCGTAAGAGCGAACTTTCTCATCTTTTGAAAGAACTCAAAAACCTTTCTTCTGAAGAAAAAAGAACGGTTGGACCCAAACTGCAAGCCCTTCGTCAAAAACTTCAAGCATTACATGACGATAAAAAAGCAGAGCTCGAGAATAATGCTCGTGACTGGGAAGCAGAACGCCTAGATGTGACCGCGCCAGGCATCCCTCGGGCAGTCGGTCATTTGCATCCAATTACGGTCCTTGAACATGAAGTCCTCTCTATCTTCGAGCGTCTTGGTTTCTCGGTAGCAGAGGGACCAGAAGCAGAGACAGAGTGGTACAACTTCGATGCTCTGAATTTTCCCAAAGATCATCCTGCTCGTGATATGCAAGATACGTTTTGGATTGTGGGTGGTGGTGCCAAGGTCAAGAAAGGGAAGACGGCAGAAAAAGAAAGAATCTTGATGCGTACGCATACCTCACCAAATCAGGTGCGTTTCATGGAGCAAAACAAACCACCTTTCCGGGTCATCGTACCAGGACGTGTGTTTCGTAATGAAGCCACTGATGCTTCTCATGAACATACTTTTCACCAGTTTGAATGTTTGATGCTCGATGAAACCGGTAAGGTCAGCGTGGCGACTTTCAAGCATGTAGCAGAGACTTTTTTTGAAAACTTCTTTGGTAAGAAGGTGACTATTAGACTACGTCCAAGCTTTTTCCCATTTACTGAGCCATCCTTTGAATTTGATATCAACTGCGTACTGTGTGACAGCGCGGGTTGTTCTACCTGTAAGCAGACAGGCTGGTTGGAGATTGGTGGCGCTGGTATGGTTCACCAAAATGTTCTTACCTCAGCAGGCTATCCCAAGGGTAAGTACCAGGGTTTTGCCTGGGGCTTTGGATTGACTCGTCTGGCTATGATGAAGTACAAAATCACCGATATCCGCCAGTTCATGGCAGGAGATCTTCGTTTTATCCGCCAGTTTTAGACAAGACTTATGAAATATTCATACAACTGGCTCAAAGAACTTTCCGGCACTCGCAAGTCACCTGAACAACTGGCGAAGCTTTTGATGATGCGAGCCTTTGAGGTAGAAGAGGTGGTGAAATATGCGCATGGCCTTGATGGTGTCGTCATTGGGCGAGTAGAAAGTCTTGAGAGTCATCCTAACGCCGACCGACTCAGGGTAGCGCAGGTGCGAATAGGTAAGGAGCAAGTCCAGCAGATTGTGTGTGGTGCTCCAAATATAGAAGAGGGTCAGATGGTAGCGGTGATTTTACCTGGTAGCACACTTCCGAACGGTACAGAAATCCAAGAAGTGAAACTACGAGATGTACTATCAAGTGGTATGATTTGTTCGCCGAAAGAACTGGGTCTTGGAGAGAGTCATGAGGGGATTTTGGTTTTGCCAGAGAATGCACCGTTGGGAGCCTATTTCGCCAAACACTACGGACTCGACGACAGTATTCTCGATATTAAGATTTTGCCGGATCGTGGAGGAGATGCTTTGTCACATGAAGGCATGGCACGAGAAATCGCTGCTCTCGATGGCTATGCTCCACGCTTCACCGAGAGTGAACGCAAACGTCTGAAAATACCAGCCTACAATCGAGCTCCCAAGGTGACTGTTCATGACAAAAAAGCCAGTAGTCGTTATAGTGGTCTTTTCATTAAGGGAGTGACTGTCGGCGAATCTCCATTGTGGCTTCAGACTAAGCTCATCGTCTTGGGCATGAAACCAAAAAACAATATTGTCGATATTACCAACTATCTGATGTTACTTTCCGGACAGCCAATCCATGCTTTTGATGCCGATAAAATTGAAGGCGGTATCGTAGTGCGTCGAGCCAAGAAAAATGAGAAACTTAAGATTCTTTCTGGAGAGACTCTCAAACTTCATGATACAGACATTGTCATTGCTGATAGCAAGAGGGCATTGGCCTTAGCTGGAGTGATGGGTGGTCTTGGATCGGCCGTGACTGAGAAAACAACCAATATTTTTGTCGAAGTAGCTGTCTTTGAGAGTACTAGTGTTAGAAAAACCAAACAGCTTCATAACCTTCCCACAGATGCGAGTTATCGTTTTGAACGAGGTGTTTCTGTTGAGCTAGCTTCTGAAGTGTTGCCAATGGCCGCGAGCTTGTATACAGAGCTGGCCGGGGGCAAACTCTTTGGTATGCGTGATGTGCGCGTGACAGAAGTGAAGACTCATAAGATTTTGCTTTCTGAACAGCTGGTCCACGATGTCCTGGGTGTCCGCGTGCCACTTTTTGAGATCGTACGACTACTAGCCCTCTTAGGGCTCAAGGTCAAAAAGAAAGCTGACAAAGCAGTGCTCGAAGTCACTATTCCCGAACGACGACCAGACCTCGTAGATGCCTGGAACCTCATCGAAGAAATTGGGCGTATGCGAGGCTATGACAAAATACCAGCTGAGGCTCCACTGTTGCCACTGACTTTGAAAGAAACAGAAAATAGTCGCACTCGCGAATATGAATCCAAGTGTCATGCAACCCTTCTTGGGTTTGATGAAGTGATGACCTATTCCTTCTACAGTGAGAAGGATATTCAGGCCAGTAAGCTCGACAAGGCTACCCATGCTCATCTCGAGAGTCCTTTGTCGCCAGAATATACTCATCTACGACAATCTCTCTTGCCACTTCTCCTTCGTAAGGCCAAGGAAAACCTGCGCCATTTTGATCACATGGCTTTGTTTGAAATTGGTAATATTTTTCTCCTGCCTCCTAAAAAAGTGCTGGTAGAGTGGCAAGAAATTGCTTTTGTCGAGGTAGCCAAGCCAAAAGCTAGTGAGCCAGTGGTCCTGACTTTGAAAGAAAAGGTAGTGGGTTATTTAGAATCACTGGGTATCGGGGATATAGAGATAGTGCCTCTGGACGCTGATGAAGATGTTAATTTTCTTCATCCTACTAGGAGAGCGGATATAACTCTTTCGGGTGTGGTAGTCGGAACTCTTGGTGAAATACACCCAGCGATTGCTAAAAATTTCTCTCTTCCTGAAGGCAGAGTAGCTGTGGCGAGCCTGCGTTTTGATGAGCTACAGCACGCTCGACGTAAAGCAGTCGTATTTGAACCACTCCAGAAATTTCCTTTTGCCACCCGTGATATCACCCTTTGGTTTCCTAATAGAGTGACCGCCCTTGAAGCACGCCAAGTAATTAGTGAAGGTGGAGGGGAGCTTCTTCGTGAGAGTGAGCTGTTTGCTATCTATGAAAAAGAGGGTGAGAAAAGTTATTCATTTCACCTTGCCTTCGGTGCTAGTGACCGTACACTGACTACTGATGAGATGGATGTTTCTTTTGATACTATCGTCACTCTTGCTAAAGAACGCCACGAAGGCTATATCCGTTACTAAGTTTCCATGAAGATAGCATTGGTGCATGACTATTTGGTGCAGTATGGGGGAGCAGAGAGAGTACTAGAAGCCTTTCAGGAGCTCTATCCATATGCTCCTATCTATACCCTGATTCATGATCAGGATTCTATGCATGG
>CAZLQC010000027.1:0-12741 GCA_964561695.1 uncultured Bdellovibrionales bacterium | reverse complement strand
GCTTCAGCAAATATCAAAGCCCGCTCTAAATCACGACTTTCTAGCCCAAAACGTGGGTCGATATTACCAAGACGATAGGTAATTACCTGTTTACAAGGTACTTGGAGACCCAAAAAAAAGAACCCGGCACCTACCACGAGTAACAATATCAGTATTTGAATACCTACTTTCATAACGACGAGGAATTCATTGTTTAGAAGAGCCTCCCTACTTTTCTTTGCTCAAATCAATGAATTCTTTTTGGAGTCGAGCAATTTCATCATCTGACTCATCTTCGAGGTCAAGTAGCTTATTACGAGCCTGTGTCATAGAACGGATAAGCTCATCCAACTTGAGATGGATGGTACGGTTATCTCTATTCTGAGTGTTCTGAATAAGAAACACCATGAGGAAAGTAAGGATAGTAGTGCCCGTATTGATAATCAATTGCCAAGTGTCAGAATATCCGAAGATTGGTCCGGTAAGAGCCCAAGTCAGCACTACGATAATAGCTAGTATAAAAGCCTTGGGAGATCCCACCCATTCAGAAACTTTTTGTGCAATTTTGTGAAACATAGTGCTTACTGCTGTGATGACATCGGCGCTTCTTCGGTCATGGCTGGCTCTTCTGAAGCTGGCTCCTCACCTGGTAATGGAAGAGCATAGTCAACAAAATACTGGATGTTGGCTTTTTGCTTCTGCTCAGTCAACCAGGTTTCTACTTCGGTACCGAATTTCTGACCTTTGATTTGCTCACGTACCTTAGAATCAAATTCCTCTTCAGTCATAGCGGCTGGCTTGACTGCCTTAGTCTCGCTCAGATACTTGGCGACTTCTTCATCAGAAACAGCTACTTTGTCTTCAAGAATTTTCTCAAGAGCTTTCTGAAGGATGATTTGTTCTTTGAATTGATCAAGAGTCATCCCCTGCTCAGCCAGAGCAGCGTCGAGAGTAGTGCCCTGATCAGCCATGCGACCCTCTAGAGTGGTGATTTCTTTTGCTACATCTTCGCTACTAATACTCACCCCACGTTCAACTGCACGTTTGAGGATAATCTTTTTGATAACCATAGTGTCCAAGGCTTGACCCCCAGAACGCTTCTCAAGCTCACGAATAACTGCCAAACGACTAATAGGCTCACCGTCAACCACAGCAGCTACAAACAAGCTTCGTCCCCACCAGACACCCAAAGCCACGACTGCTACGAGAGCGAGTGGTAGCAAGACTTTCCAGTTATCTTTGATTTGTTGCTTCAGCATTATTGCTGATCCTTTTATCTTCTCCTCATTCTTAGAAGCTCCTTCCTCAACAACACTTTCTTTGACCACCTCTTCTTTTACTTCCTCTGATTCTTTTTGGATTTCATTGTTATCCATACAATCTATAGCCATGAGTTACTCTCTTATTTTAGCGGAAATAAGCAAAACTGTCTAAAAAAGCTGCTATTTGTCTTCTGCGAGAATCTGGGCCAACGTGTAGGCTCGCACCACGTACTGACTTGAGTCTCGTCCGTATCCAGATACTTTATATATGGGCTTATTTTCTTTCGTTCTACCGACTACCACAGAGCAGATCTTGGTCATCAGTAAGTACGCATCATACCCAAAGCCGTCAGGATATTCTCCTATAGCCTTCTTAAGAGCTGTTCGGTTTGGATATGTCTCCACAAAAAGCTTGATGCATTTGACGAGACGCCCTTCACCACTATTGTATGAGTTGATAATTACCGGCGCTAAAAAGTAACGCTCAAATTGCGCTACATCACCCCAAAAAAATTCTTGCTGTATCTTCTCAAGCTCCTTACTAGCGTGATCCTTGATATATTGATACTTCATTTCCAACAACTTACTTGCAGCTGTCACTTGATCAGTAAATTCTAGGATATTATCTACCGCCGTATTGCCGTCTTTTTTTAGTTCTTTCTGAACATGATTGAAGCTATCAGGCATGAACTGCATGATACCTCTGGCCCCAGTACTACTCACTACATCATTCACGTATTTAGATTCTTGGGCAGCGAGACCTGGCAGGATAAAAGAAATTTCTTCCCGGACTTGTGTTGGCACTTCATCGGCTCCCTTCATACCATTGATACGTAGGTATTCAAGACGACTCAAGCCCTCACCTCCTACAACTTTTCTAGCACCCATCGCCTTTACAATATCGACATAGGTCTCTGCCTGAATACCCTCATCAGCAAGGGTACTCGCCATCTCTCGAGCAATATAGAGAAGATTAAACTGTCGAGGTCGATCTCTAGCCTCATCATAGGGTATTCCTTCTGTATCACAGACATGCTTACGGACAGTATCAAGCCAGGCTTGATTCAGGTCACCCTCGATAATACCGTGTTTATCTCGACTGCCTGGCGATACTCCCTTAAAATCAGCTATCTTAATTGGTTTACCGAGTGGACGACCTTGGTCATCGACAAACATAATCTCATCAAATTTGAGAGTAGTATAGAGCTCTTTGTAACCAGTCATCTCATCAGCAAAACGAGGGCTATACTCACGCTCAAAGTTCTTCTCTTCTTCCTTAGTCGCTTCTTTTTCTTCCGTATCTTGCTTCAGGTACTCCGCCGTTGTCAGTCCGCCAGATATCGAAGCAATACCCAAACTACCCACCACTTCACGTCGAGACAAAACTCCTCCTAAAGAGAGCTTCGGTTTTGAATCTTCAGTTTTTTTAGCAGGATTCTCGAAATTCATAGAGGTTAGTTTTAGTATAGCAAATCCTTTGTACTGGGTCTTTTGAAAGAAGTTTCTAGCCTTTATAGAAGGAGAAAAGGGTGGCCGGGAAATATTCCAGCCACCCTTTAGGAGCCACAAAACAGTGGTGTGTTTTTTGGTAAACGAAATTGATTCTCGCCACCCTTACGCAAACGCTCTGCGTTAATTTCCCAGAGACCTTTTTTGAAATAAGATCTCGTAGGAATTGCCCCCAAACACTGTTCATAGATGGGACAAAAATGCAGAGCCTTTGAGCTTTTGTTACAACCGGTACAAAGGCGGTTGCCCAAAAACCAAAGCGCATGAGCAAGTTCTAGCACATCCCAGCCTTCTTCTTGTGCAATGCGGGAAAAAAGCTCTCGTAAAACGCCCTCGAGCATATCATTCCTCACATTGTCCTTACCTTTGATAATACCCGTGGCAAGTGCGATACGCTGCACATGCAAATCAATAGGGAAGGTGTTTTCGGGAAGCTTCTCAAGTACTCCCACCTCGTGGAAAAACAACGCTAGAAGCGAAAGCAACTTGGCTCCATATCCAGGAAGTGGAAACTCCTTCTTGGCGAGCAGTGCTCCTCTGATACTCCCAGACTCATACATCCGAAGCGGATCGCCCTCAAATTTACCGTACAGGGTATCCGCACATGCAAGCCAATTGCGCGCCGAAGTTCCCGGCATGCTGACCTGCTCTGCTACGAGGATTTTCTTGATTTGCTCTTCAGTCGCAATCATCACCTCACGAAAGTAGAGTATGGGGTGACGAATGTACAGCCGTTTATGAGCAGCATAGACGTTTTCACTCGAATCACGTCGATCAGTCAAGGCTGCAAAGAAAAGCCACCGCAGATGTTCTTCACCTCCCCGCACAATACTCTCAGGAAGGTGTCGTGTCTGTGGCGCATCAGATCTTACCACATGGGCATAGAGTAATCGCTCCTCCATGTATGCCTCATAGAGATATCTCAGCACTATCCGTGCTTGTTCGGGGTAGGTTTCAATAGTTACCCCTCCCCTAGAATGGACAATCATCTTCATTTTTGAATCCTCTTCTCATCTGTTCCTGAAACTCTTCTGCCGAAAACTCACTCGGAAAATGGATATGTACTCGAGACTCTATTTCACTAATCCACGAGGTTTCAGGAATCACCTCGAAACGAGCACAGCCCTTAGCTTGTGATTTGAAACCATTCTCCACTGGCTGATCAAGGGTCTTGTAAAACCACAGGTAATCCTTCTGGGGAAACGACGCGTGCGAATCAATATAGACTAGCTCTGTCTCCTGATCAAGCGAATGAATGTGGTTATGTAGGTCTGACAGAATGGATCGAATCAGATCCGCTCTGCCTGACATCCTCATCAGAGTTTCTAGAAGAAGGGGTTCATTAAAATAACGACTGCGGTGAATTTCTTCACCTACCCGTCTTGCCCTTGGTCCATACTGCTTAGGTGAGTACCGATTGAACTTACTTGTTTTTAGTCTATCTCTTATCCACTTGGCGAACTTCGGCAAATGGAGAGATTGGAAGTATCTCATATGCTGAAACAAAAACTCTCGATACAACCAACGATCTCGCTTGTGAACCGATATCTGAACGCCCTTCTCAACTTGATAAGCTCCAAAGCTCACAAACCAGCGACTGCTCTTAGCTGTCCATCGTGCTCGTGTCTCTAGAAGATGGGTTTCCAGACATTCCAAAATAATCGGAAATGCTCCCTGTTGTTGTTCATGACTTATCTCGCATACCGGTTCGCGTTCACGCGAAAAAGTGCGCGACAGGGTTGGTCTATACGGCCGCGTACGCTTCAAACCAATTTCAAGCAGTATCGTTTCACTCATACGTTGACCGAGATATTCACCCGGTCCAATTACTACAATCAATGGGATAATCTCTCGAGATACTCCTTCAACTGGTTGATTTTCGATAAGAGTACTCTTACTCTCCTCATCAAGGATAATCACAAAGCGTGAATGATTCTTATGCTTTGCTACATCTCTCGCCAAACGATCCTTTTGGATACGAGGATAGTTACGACGGGATACCTGAGTACCCACGACAACATGTTCCATGGATACCTCCCTAGTTATTGTTAAAGATCAATAGATAAGCATATCAAAGCCCAAGACTAGGGTCAAATGTACTCTGATACTGTCTAAAAAGAAACCTGGCAGACCACTGGCAGGATACAACCGAAGAGAAGTGACCCTAAACCAGAAGCAATGCCAATAATACCAATCTCAAAAGTGTACGGCTTGATTGTATCAGAGGCTTTACCAAGAATGTCATATTTTTGGAAGTGAGGAGCTGCTAAAAGGAGACCCAGAAGAATAGCTGGTATAGCCTGTGGATAGCTAGCGCCCAAAGGGGCAATAAAAATTGGCAAGAGATCTACGCGTATCAAAAATCCAATAATACCCACTGTCAACCCTACCAAACCGAGTGCGGGGACATACGGAGCTATCTTTTCTTCGAGCTCTCTCTGGCCCTGAACAAGCCCTCTTTTTTGGAGACCTGGCAAGGTCGCCACGAATCCCATAGCGATGTTGAGTAATTGTAGTAACATAGTTAATGTATTAATTGTTACTTCTCTATTATACACCTAAGCAATTCCAGCTTCTGTCTAGGTAAAAAATCGAGTGGAGTAGCCTGTTTATTTCTATTCTTAACTATCACTTTCAGTATCTTCTTCGTGTTCATCTTGTTCTCTCTCTTCTTGTGAATCATCTCTCTCCTTTTTACTCCTCTTCTGCTCTATATATTCTTCATTTGAATCTTCTTTCTCCTGTTGATGAGGTTTTTCCCATTGCTGTATTTCTGTTGCCTGAAATGTATCATCATCACTTTGATTGCCGATCACCTTTACCTCATCATCAACTTGGGGCGTAGTACCACCACTTACCTCAGTCTCTTTATATTCTACTGTCCAAGTTTTTTGCTTGCTATCAAGAAGTTGTATACTTTTTTCATTTGATTGTACTACCACACCACCAAGTAGGCCTTTAGCTGGCTGAGACCACTGCTGTTCGGTTGTAGGGAGAAGGCTGACTGGAAGATCATGAATTTGAGGCAATGAACGCAACAGGAAGCGCTCAGCCGGGTCATTCAGTGGCGACTCTTCGATAAAGTACCCCAGACAAATGCTCGAGAGAAAGAAAATCCCAAAAAGCATCCCGAGTGGGTATCGATATCCTCTGCGCGTATGTTGCAAAAAGAAGACTGTTCCCCAAAGAAAAACGGCTAGTAAGAGAAGCGAGAAGATGGGTACTCCAGAAAATAGAATCTCTATCCACGAGAAATGAGCTTTTTGGTATGCTTGCCAATCAATCTCAAAAATCGCATGAAAAGAAATCGCTGTCGCAAGAGCTGAGAAGACAACAAGAGACACCGCTCCTACCCAGTAGATGCTATTTTTCGTTTTTATTTGCCAGCGTGAAATAGGATGAATATTCTTCTCCGTGATTTCTTGTAAGGTTTTTTGGATAAGAGCTGACATAAACGGTTTTTACTCAATGGAGTTAAGTTTTTCTAAAAGCAGAACGCGACCACGACGAATGAGTGTGGCTATAGTGCCTTTCGGTTTTTTAATAATATCTACTATCTCTTCGTAGCTCTTCTCTTCCAAGAATCTCAAGATGAGCACCTCTCGGTACAAAACCGGCAGACTCAGGATTGCTCTGCGTACTTTCTCAAAATCATCCTTCTGCATGAATTCCGCCTCAAGGCTTTTACTCGTTGGAATGAAATTAGCCACCTCTTCTAGGGATACTTGGGTGAGAAAGGGCTTAGTCTGAGCACTTCGGATTACGTCAATTGCCTGGTTATGGGTAATACGATACATCCAGGTAGAAAATTTCAAATTGTCATCATAGTCATTCAAATGGCGATAGGCCTTGATAAAGGCTTCCTGGAGAATGTCACTAACCTCTTCACTTCCCCAACCTGTTAGACGCATGAGATAGCGACGAAGTGGCTGTTCGTATCTTTCCATAAGAAGACCAAACGCCTCAGGATCCTGCCTAGCTTGTTGCAACAAAGCCTGGTCACTAGATTCGTCAGAATCTTGCTCCTCCGAAGGATTGTGATTGAGTATAGAACTCATAGGTCAAAGAAGGCTTTACTAAAGAGAAACTCCTCATGAAAACTTTTCTCACTGAGAAACGTCTTACTCTATGCAAGGATAATCATAACTAATCCTATACTATCATATGAAAAAAATCATCACGAGATTCTTACTTTTCCTGTTTGTTATAGCAGGCTTCTTTGGTCCATTTATCACTATCATCACTTTGGAAAAATTCAAAAGAGAAGGAGAGCTTCTGGCTGCGCAAGATGCAGCCACCGCTGCACAAAATGCAGCGGCTGAGGCTCGCTACCAGTACTATCTTGATGTGAATGAACGAAAAACAAATCTTAAACAGGCCATGCTGGATTCTAAAGCCCAGTATGAGCAACTCATCAAAGAGCAACCTGCTCTGATAAACGACCAAAAAACAACTACGACTAAGACTACTATCAAACCAGTGGCTACTCAAAAAGTAGTCCAGCAGAAGGTAACCGCCCCTAAACCGAAATCATCAACCAAAACCAAAACATCCTAAGAGTATGTTCCACTCTCTGAAAAAAGCTCTCACTGTGACATCCCTCTTGTTAGTGACCTTTTTGGTGTTTCAGAATCCTTTCGACACTTTCCAAACTTCACCTTCAAATCTGTATCCAACAGCTTACGCGAGAGAAGAGGAAGATGAGGAGGAGAGAGAAGATGAGGAAGATACCGACAAAAAGAAAACCAAACAAACTAAAACCATAGAGGTCATCAAGGAAGTCATCGAATACAAGCCGGTTGTAGAGACTGTTACCGTGCTAGAAGAATCTTACAAGATGGATACTGATGGTGATACACTCGTTGATGCCCTTGATCCTGATCCTCTCATAGATCAGCATGAGTATTTCACAGACACTGATAATGATGGCGTCCCCAATGCTCTTGATCAGTTTCATGACGAAGACGACTTCAGTTACTACGAGTTTGAAACAGACGATAATAATAACGGCATCATTGATTCATATGAAGGATAATTCTTGGCATACACTTCGCAAAGAAACTCATAAAGAAATTATGAACACTGATATTCTTTGTGAGATTCTCTATCACCAGAAAGGAAAAGTTCAGGCCGAAGCCTGTATGAAGCAAGTTTTTCTTATGCTGAGAGAATTTGAACAAGCCTTCAGCCGATTCCGAAAAGACAATGAACTCTGGAATTTCAATCACAGCCAGGGAGGGGTTCTTTCTCAGGAACTCTTCAGTATCCTCTCCTGTGCTCAGTACTTTCACTCAATGACTGATGGACTTTTTGATCCAAGTATTCTCCCTTTGTTAGAAAATGAGGGTTATACCAGTAAACTCTACACGCCTACTGGATTGACTCACCAAGGAAACTTCTCTCAACTATCCCTCAATAATGCTACACTGAGCGTAGAGAAGCCTCCTGATCTCATGATTGATCTTGGTGGGATAGGCAAGGGTTATATAGTTGATAAAGTGGCCGCTTATCTTTCTCTCCATTTTGAGAACTTCCTTATTGATGCTGGTGGAGATATCTATGTCCATGGCATCAATAAAAAAGAAGGCTATCCTTACTGGGCGGTAGAAATTGAGCACCCTGACACCAAAAATGACCCTGTGGGGCTTCTACTCCTCAAAGACATAGCTGTGGCAACATCTGGGAGAAATCGACGTCACTGGGTACAGGGCAACGAAATCAAGCATCATATCATTGATCCCCGCACCGCTAAGAGCGCTTCATCTGACTTCCTTTCAGTCACCGTTATTGCCGCCAGCACTATCAGCGCTGACATACTCGCTAAGACCCTCTTTATCTCTGGGAAAAAAGACGCTCCCAGACTAGCAGAAAAGTTTCAAATTCCTGCTATTTTTATCGAAACTACTGGCACTATCACTATAAATTCTTATGCTCAACCATATGTCTGGAAAAACTAAATCATTTCTTTTTGGATTCTATCTTCTCTTCTTGGGCGTCTCCATACCTCTCTCGGTTACTCATGGAGCCCTCAAAGATAGTGATGCCGACGGACTTACTGACCAAGCAGAAATAGAAATCTATTTTACCAATCCGATTGATGCCGACACTGATCAAGATGGGATTGATGATGGTGCAGAGATTCTAAACTCCACCAATCCCCTCCTCAAAGATGCTCAAACTGATGGAACTGATACCTCTAAGTTTGCTTGGTACATAGGGCGCGCCAGTGGCATCCTCGCCTTCATCCTACTGACACTGGTAGTGGTCAACGGACTTCTCATGTCTACCCGTTTAGCCTTTCGCTTGATGCCACCAGCTCTGAACTACGAGATGCATCGATTCTTCTCATGGATGGCTATTCTCGCTGTCATTGGGCATTTTGTTAGCTTTACTTTTGATGGATTTTTTCACCTCACTTTTCTAGAAGGAATTCTCCCCTTCATGCTCGATCGTGACTTCACATCCGCACTTGGCTATGGCTTCCGTTTTTCTGTCGGCATTGGCATCATCGCTTTCTACGGAATCCTCGCACTCGTAGTTACCTCCGAACTCCGACGCTTTGGCTTTCCTCTCAAGAAGTGGCGAACTCTTCACTACACCAGCTTCCTCGCATATATCCTCTTTCTCGCACACGGCATCATGGCTGGTTCAGACTCTCTAAGCTGGTGGATGATGTGGATTTACGGCGTATCTGGCACTCTGGTCTTTGGCCTCACCACACTGCGTATCTACCTTTCTGTTCAGAAAAAGAAAGTCGCTCCGGTAACTGCTTCTACAGCTACGCCACAGCACAGTAGAGTTTAGTCTTTCTTCAACCCTCTTCCTTGTTCAGGTCCCCCATCCTTAATGCAGAAAAGTAAAAAACGACACCCTAATGGATGTCGTTCTTTAACTTTGCGGGGAATGTGGGACGAAGTTAGAACTCAGATCTCAGCTAATTTTGTAAATTAAGAGAGGCGGAAATGGCTTTGTACATTTTCTCATAGCCCTCCTTATTGGGATGGACTATATCATAAAGATCGGTCTGGGGATCAACAACTTCAAAAATATCGATAAATGCCAATTTGTTTTCCAGGCAAATAACTTTGACGCAATCACTATATTTTTTAATGTCTTCGTTTACAAATTTTGATCCCCTCTCGGTTTTATTATCCTCATCAGCCTTGATAAGACTTATGAAAGAAATGTCTTTAGTAAAACCCTGTGCTTGTTGGATAAGTTCACGGACATTGGACTCAAATAGAGAGAACTCTACATTATTTAACTCTTTGCCTTCAGGATATTTTGAATCATTAGTACCAAATGCAAATATAATTTTGTCCGGTTCAATTGATTCGGCTTCAACTTTAAATCTTTTAAGGATATCTTGGGAGGTATCGCCGCAAACACCTCGATTGTACACACTTACATCATCGCTTAAAAACAATTGGTTCCGAAGTCTACCGACCCAGCCCAATCCGTCGCTGTCTCCAGCACCAAATGTAATACTGTCTCCCCAAATTCCTATTTCCATACCCTAAGTTTAACATATATAAAAACCACCTTTCGGTGGTCTTTAAGCATTGGTACAGATAAGCGTCTCGTGCTATCTGTTGATGGCGGGCTACGTCGGTCTAGAACCTTGAAGTATGGGGCTGTTGAGGGGTTCTTTAGGGATACTAGCAGTATAGCAAATTAGGGTGTTCGGGTCAGGCTTCCTTAGTATTTTGACCAGTCATATTCTCTACCACAGAGTCGAAAACTCCCCGGACAGAGCTGTCTATTCTCAATTTAGAGCTCTGAGAATGATACCAGAAACAATTATATTTTTCATCAATTTCAAGTTGGGTATCCTTTTTGACGTACACATAGTTTCCCATACCACCATAATAGCTAATAAAAAATTTGCCATGCTGACTAATCTTCTCTGATACAGCCTCAAAGGCTCTCGCATCTACTTGGAAATTGGTTTCGTAAGTAATCAGAGTATCCTCATCTTTCAGTTCATAGATGAGAATACCTCCTGCATTTCCCATTGCTGCCATAGAAGAAACTTCACAATAAATCACTCTATCAAAGTCAATATTAGCCAAGTTTTCAATTGTGATAATTACACTTTCTGGAAAAACTATTGGCTCTTCTAGTGCGCCTCTATAAACTGTTACTGTTTCCATAGATTTATTGTAATATTTTAGCTCTTAATTCCTTTTATACTTTCCTGCCAAAAGCCTAAACTTTCCTCTGTAACTGGTTGAGCGCATTCTACTCTTCTAAGTATAAAATCATAAAATTCTTGTGCATTTTCTTTGGAGCTAAGAAGCGAGATAGACTTCAAAATCCTAGTGATTCGCAAGTGGTTATGATTATTTCGTTTAAGCCAGAAATCATTCTCTAAGTAAAAACGCTCCATACGATTAATAGCTCCTGCCATTCTTTCTTGAACGTTCGTATCATTTTGTAGAATACGAATAATTTTTTCATCTTCAAGAAAAGGTGACCCTGGTACCGCTGAACTCTTTTCCTGCAGAGGAAATAACCACTGAATATAGTTATGTGCATTCTCTAATTCTTCATCAGAGAAATTGAGAATATCTTTATGATACCTACCATAACTATCTGACTCTATTCCTTGTAGAAATTTTAAGAGTACCTGATCGTGCATAGCACTCTCTTTATATATTTTATTCAATGCTCTCCAACAGAGAAATCTGAGACTTCCAATCAGTAACATAACCTGGCCTACCAGTATCTGAATCAACCATTACTTCTGGAATACCCTCTTTATGAATAAGACTTTCTCTTTTTTTAATACTACAAATACCGATAGCTTTCCTGTCCCAAAGAGACTCAAACAAGTCTTCATTTACCTTAAGATCAGCTAGTAAGAAACCTTGTCCTACAGGACGAAGAATCATTCGGATTAAGTACGGAACAAGTATGATTGTGAGATAGATCCAACCGTATTTATAACCAAAGAAAAACGTTACAGGAACCCAGATTATCCAACTCAGTAAAAACATGTAAACCCCTCCTGCATAACCAAATAAATTCCAAGCAGATGGTCGAGTAGTACTCACTCCATGTAACCACAAGCCAAAATTGTCTTTAATATGACGTTTCAATTTTAATTCACATTTTCCACTGCTCAAAAGAGATTGCAGCCTCTTAAATTCTTCAGTCATAAAGAATTAAATTAAATGAAAAAAATTTTGCAAGTAGGCGGAGAACAAACTTATTGCTACTCCTATTAGTATAGCTCCAATACTCGCTAATAAGACAGACTTAATAGGGCGCCTCCCTATTGATCTCAGTATGCTAGCAATCTTATCAAGTTTCTCTTGGAGTGTAGTAAGTAAGTGATTTTGTAATTCAAAAATTTTGCGGTTCCGACGTATTTCTAGTTCAAGCTTTGCCTTTTCAAACTGGCTACCTGAAACATGAGTATTCTCTGCTCTTCTTACGATATCCTCTAATTGTTCGTCTGAAAGATCTCTCATGACTTTTTTAGTGAATTTCCCAGACAACTGGGTCTCTCGATACTTTAAGCCAACTGCGGACCGAACGGGACTCGAACCCGTGACCTCTCGCGTGACAGGCGAGCGCTCTAACCAGCTGAGCTACCGGTCCGTATTTTCTTTTTCTACCTCTACGTAGCAGGGGGCAGGATCGAACTGCCGACCTCAGCGTTATGAGTGCTGCGCTCTAACCATCTGAGCTACCCTGCCCTCTTCTCTTGTTTCATATCGGCGGCAAAGTATCAGCACCTGTCACCTACTGAAAAAGATTGTTGCGGGGGCAGGATTCGAACCTGCGACCTTCTGGTTATGAGCCAGACGAGCTACCGGACTGCTCTACCCCGCTATATCAGTAAATCAAAATTCAAACATCAAAATGTAAAAATATGTGACTTCACTGCAACGACTCTCCATTTTTAATTTTTTATCTTTCCACTTTAATATTCCAAAGTGGGTAATCCTGGACTCGAACCAGGGACCTCGACATTATCAGTGTC
>CAZLQC010000026.1:0-12851 GCA_964561695.1 uncultured Bdellovibrionales bacterium | reverse complement strand
CGAATCAAATGAAAAAAGCCAGAGGCATTTCCGTGTAGTCCCTATAATAGGGCCTCTCACCATTTCTGTCAAGAAAAAGTTGGCCTCTTTTTGTCTTTCTTTCCTCTCTAGGTCAAAAGACCCATATACAAGCCTAAGACTGTATAGATAAAGAGACTTATCGGATAGGAAAAGAAGAAAATAAGGATAAAGAGAAGAAAGAGTCCGTACTGTTCTAGTAAAAGCTCTATTCGTTCAGGAATACGGAAAAGAGTATAGAGCAACTTTGAGCCATCAAGCGGCGGTATTGGGAGAAGGTTGAAACAGCCAAGAATCACATTCCAAAATATAATCATCAGAAGCAAGCCAAAAATGACGCCCGAGAAAGATCCTGAAAGTGCCTCGCCAAAGAGTTGGAAGTTTTCTAAGAAAGATCCCCTCCCACTGATAATAGTATAAAAACGACTTATCATATCACCCTTAGCTAGTGATCCCAGCGGCAACAACATCGCAATGAGAGTAGCTATACTTGCAATGATGAAGTTGGTAGCGGGTCCGGCCAAGGCTACCAATACCGGCCCCCATTTCTGATTACGCAAATTGTAAGGATTATAGGGTACTGGCTTGGCCCAACCAAAAGCAAATCCTGTGCTCATCATCAGAAGGGCTGGCAAAATAACTGATCCAAATGGATCGATATGCTTAATAGGATTGAGGTTAAGTCTGCCAGCGTATTTGGCGGTCAAATCACCAAGCCATAGAGCCACTACCCCATGAGATATTTCATGAATAATGACTGAGTAAATCAGGATAGCCAGGTAGAAAATAATGAGGACTATTTCTTGAGACATGTTGGTAAAATTAAAATGAAAAGATAAAAATGTAAAAAGTGTAGGGTCAGAATGCTTTAGAGAAGGCAAGTTATACTTTAATTTTTGATTTTTACCTTTTGCATTTATATAACCCTTGTCAAAGGGATATAGGTATGATACTCTGGAACCTACAAGTATTCAACCCAAGTAAATACGTTTATGAGCCGAGTCTGTCAAATGACTGGTCGTGGTACCCAAACTGGGAACTCTCGCAGTCACTCTAATATCGCTACCCGTCGCAAATTCAAGGTCAATGTCCAAACCAAGCGTCTTGGTGGCATGAAGTTGCGTCTTTCTACCCGTGCTATCCGCACCCTGACTAAGGCTTCAAAGTAGTCTGAATCAAACAAAAAACCTCCCTTCTGGGGAGGTTTTTGATTTTCTTATCAAGGTTTGCTAGTCGGGATGCTGGGAATCGAACCCAGTCTACACCCACCCCATGGGCGCGTACTGCCGGTATACTACACCCCGTTTTGAATTTATTATAACAAAAAATCCGCTCACTAAGAGCGGATTGAAGTTTTTCATTTTCTTTACTCCAGGATACCATCTAGGTTTACATCATACAACATCTGTTCCTGTATCAATCGATACTTAATAATTTCGTCTTCAGTAAACCAAATTTTGAGCTCCCTCTCAGCTTCTTCTGGACTTTCGCTACAGTGCATCAAATTTCGCACGCCACGGTTATCCTGATTGGCCATCTGATAAGAATCAATAGCGTAGTCTCCTCGAATAGTACCGATATCAGAAGTGGTCGGCTCAGTACCGCCTACGAGCTTCGTGACAACTGCAGTAGCCGCGTTTCCTTCGAGTATCATGACAATGACAGGGCTAGCTGTCATGTATTCTACCAAGACGTTAATAATGCCTCGTCCGTACTCTATAGCTTCTTTCTCTACCGGCAAACCGGCATTTTGGAGGTTTTCCACTAACTGAGTACCTTTTTTCAAAAACCATTCATCATCTTTGTTGTAGTGGTCCCAACACTGCTGTTCTTGAGCCATAACCATTTTCAGGGCAGTCATCTTCAAACCTACTCGCTCAAAACGACTCAAAATCTCTCCAACGAGGGAACGCTGAATACCATCGGGCTTAATAATAACCAGGGTGCGCTCTTTCTTGGGATGCAGTACTTCCATAACAAAGTATTTTTACAATTTTTAACTATCCAAGTATATCACAGATTTAGAGTTCGAGCAAGTTCACTCCTTCACTATTCTCTTTTCAGACATCGCCTTGTCTCTTTGTCACATTGGTAAAAAATATCCCCCTCTTCGTCTGTTCGGTAACTCCGTATCCCTCTTTCTCGCAAATTCATAAGAACGTCAGGATGCGGATGACCATAACTATTCTCACCTACTGAAACAACTGCCTCCTTGGGCTTTAACAGATCAAGAAATGCATCACTCGTAGAAAAGCGCGACCCATGATGAGCCACCTTCAGGATATCTACAGGCTGTATATTTGCTATCGCCTCTTCTTCATGCGGAAGGTCTCCTGTGAACAGAAATGATGTATCAAAAAAATCAAGCCTGGCCACCAGACTCCCTTCATTGGTCTCAATAGGACTGTCGGCCGGAATAGTTGTGAGTGGGTAGAGAAAGCTGAGTTTAGCAGTAGTCGGAAAAAGAATCTCGGTACCTTCAGCTACGGTCAAGCGAGTCTTAGCTTTTTCTTGGGCCAGCTGTTCAAAAAGTCTTGAGGTCTCTGTATCACTCGTCTGACCATTGGTCATCACAGTATCTACCTGGTAGTTACGAAGTACGCTTGGTAGTCCCCCGATATGATCACTGTCTGGATGAGTAGCAATAACTACCTCAATAGTCCGGTCCCAAAAAGGAACGTGACGACCCAAACGCGACAAAAGTTCAAGGCCATCACGTCCTCCGTCAATCAGAACCTGTATCTCACCATCTTGGATAAGAATAGCGTCCCCTTGGCCTACATCTAAAAAAACGACTTCGAAAGTTGTTTGCTTTTTCTCTTGCCAAAAAAAGAGGGTCACGAAAATGAGTAGCATTCCGCCAAGTACCCCATTAGTCAGCCACCAGAAAGGCTTTTGCATACCAGTTACATTTTGTTCTTCGTAATTGTACCACTCCATAGATACTAAACGCTCCGTACCACAGGAGAAGCCACTGCCAAGTGACTCCAACGCCATCTATGAGCACCCACGAGAATGCACCGAAGTATTCAGCGAAACGAATGAGAAGCCAAAGAAGAGCGTAGGTGGGCGCTGTGACAATCGCCAAAAGACTCGTCGGAAGAAAAGCTCCCAACGGAAGCAAGATAAATGTCCCCAGCATGGCCAGAGGCACAAGTGGTAACAATACTATATTAGCCACCAACGAAAACCAGGTGAGTGTTCCGAAATGATACATAATGAGAGGTAAAATAAGTGCCTCCACCCAGAAAGTAGTCTTTACAGCCCGAAAAAGTCTCTCTTTCACTCTTGACGCTTCTGTCTCATAATCCATAGAAGCAAAAAGGATTCCCAAAAGTGCCATAAATGATAACTGAAAACCAATGTCGTAGAAAAGAAGTAATGGATTGTGAACCAACATCAGAAAAGCTGACGCCAAAACAACGACCAAGCCAGAACTCTTCCGCCCCGTCGCCATAGCAAGAAAGAATAATAGCGCCATGCTACCAGCCCGTACCGCTGAAGCGGGTGCGCCCACAAAGATAATAAAGGCCCACACTCCCATACTCGCTAAGAAAATCTTCTGCCGACGCCACAGCCCTACTCTCCCAAACAAGAAAAAGCATGCTCCCGCCACCAGCAAAATATTATAGCCCGATACTGCCACAATATGAGTCATGCCAATACTCTGAAAATCTTCCTGAACACCCTTACCTAGATACTGACCTCCACCCAAAATGAGACCCTTAGACAAACCAAGCTCCGGCTCTGGCAAAGCTCTCGTCAAACTTCTCTCTGTAAACTTTCTCCCTTGTTCCAATTTTTGGAAAAGGCTTCCTGAGAAAGTTACTGGCAATCGCTCACTTACAGCACCATCTTCACATATAAATCCCACCCTTTCTTTAGCAAGATACAGACGGTAATCAAACTCTTCCGAAAAGTTTTCAACATAAGTGAGCTGACAAGAAAAAAGAAAACTTTCTCCAGCCTGATAAGAAACTCCTAAAGGCGCTCGCCACAAGATTTGCTTCTGGCAATCTCTCTCCTGACAAAAAAGCTTCAGACGGACTTCCTGGTAGGTTTTTTTCTCAACTGGAAAGTTTACAATCATCGCTCGTTCATCTTGAAGAGTGGGCGGCTTGGTCGGTTTCAATTTTTCTCCCCATAAAGATAGAGCATCTTGACTGGCTCCATAGGCTAAGGCCACACCTATAAGAAAAACAAATACGAGTGATAGCTTCTTAGTTTTCCAGAGACTACTGTAGACGAGCGTTCCCGCCAAAGCTAAAAGAAAAAGGCCTCGGTACTGAAACCAAGGCCCAAAAACAATACTCGCCCCACTTAAGAATCCCGTCACTAGAGCTAAAAAAACAAAGTGTGGATGCATAGCCCAAAGCTAGACTTGACCAAGAAATTTGCGAAAACGCTCCAGGCTCCCAAAAGACTTATACACACTCGCGAAACGAACATAGGCTACGGGGTCCTCTTCTTTGATGAGTTTGAGTATGGTGTCTCCAAGCTCACGACTGGTCATCTCTCTTTTTTGTTCTGACTGTAAGTAGCTTTCCAACTCTCCAAGGATACCCTCGATACTACTCTCGGCACCAGGCCGTTTTTCAAAAGCTCGTCTCAAACCTCGCTCAATCTTAGAGCGGTCATAAGCTTCTTTGGTACCATCTTTTTTGACAATCCATAATTCAAAACCTTCATACGTCTCATACGTACTGAAACGCTTCTGACACACTTCGCATTCACGACGACGACGAATTACTCGCCCCTCTTGAGTGACACGAGAATCAACTACTTTAGTTTCTGAACAGGGACAAAATGGACATTGCATAAACGTATCTGTAGTATAACAAAAAAATCCCCTCCTGACTGGTATAAAAAGTGATGCCCTGGGATAGTAGACCCCAAGGCACCAGACAATTGCTTTCGCTGAGCAGCTGTTACTGCCAACTGGTCACATGACCTATTTTTCTTCCTGGCCGTGGTTCTCCCTTACCGTACCAATGCACCCTACCATTAATTGGATGACGATTGATAAAACGACCTTCTTCTTCACCCAAAATATTCTGCATCCTACCAGGCTGTATTCTCAGCCTTTGAGAAAGGTTCAATGGCAAATTACAGGCTGCTCGAATATAGAGTTCGAACTGACTAGCACCTGCAAGATCAAGCGTCAGATGACCTGAATTATGCGGTCGAGGAGCCATCTCGTTGAAGATAACTTGTCCCTCACGTCCAATGAAGAATTCCACCGCAAGCATTCCATGCACACTCTGAGACAAAGTCCGAGCTGCATCGAAAAGATGCTCACGGATTTCATCTACGTCATACTCCTCACCAAGTTTGAGCGGATAGACCGTCTCACGAAGAATGCCCTTGTGATGATAATTGCAAAACGGGCCCTGTATGACAGGTTTTCCTTCATGGGGACGCGCCACAATCATCGAGGCTTCGGCCACAAAATCCACCACTTCTTCCAAGATACATGCCACGCTGCCGAGGCTTTCCCAGGCTGCCACAAGTGAATCTCCTGGCTCCAGACGTACCTGTCCTTTGCCATCATAGCCGTCACGACGAGTCTTGAGGATGCTTGGTATCACAATGATCCGAGCAGCCTCTAACTCGCAGGTGATGCTCGAGAACACAGGTACAGCTATATCCTTCGATAGAGCGTACTGTTTCTCGAGCAAGCGATCCTGAGCAATTGCCAGAATGCTTGGGTCAGGCCTAATAGCCACACCCCAGGACTGAATACGGCTCAAGAGATCAAGCGGGACATTCTCCCACTCAATCAAGACAACTGAGACGAGCGAACAAAATTCTTGCAGCAGTTCGTCCGTTACCGTCCCATCGGGTTCCCAGGCTTTAGCCCAGTAGGCTACCTGCCCAGCAGAGCTTTCACGTCCGCCAGGACCAAGCACCGCGACCCGATAGCCCATGGGCGCAGCAGCAAGGGCTAACATACGCCCCAACTGTCCATCACCCAAAATGCCGAGTACCGCTCCCGGTAAAATAGGATCATTCATGATTAGACTCCTTCATAATTGCCACGGGGAAACCCCGGTAAACTCTTGTCAGCACAGAAAATCTTCTCTACTTGACCCTCAACTTTACCCTCTCTCAGTTAAAAAGTCAAAAGAAAAACCCTGGTAGCATACCAGGGTATCTTGTTGTCATACGCTAAAGTCTTCGTAGACTACTTCTTCATCTTCCTACGGATAAAGGCAGGGATTTCAAGATCATCTTCTTCGGCAAGTTCTTTGGTCTCTACACGACCACCAGGATGACGAGTAGGAATTTTTTCGTCGATAATCATGACTGGCTGTTCCATCTTACGGCTCGAAAAAGCAAAGATATCTTCTTCCTCTTCATAACTCGCATCACTCGTCTCTGGGGTAGCTGTAATGGTTGGGATAGATGATTCAGTTCGCACACGCTCCTGAGTACGCTGATTGCTTGTTGGGGTACTTGGTACACGGGTTACCAAACCAGGCAGTGAATCTTTGGTACGAGGCAGGTCAAAGCCAGTAGCTACCACAGTTATCTGAATTTCTCCCTTGCGAATCTGATCATCAGTCACCGCTCCAAAAATAACTTTGGCATTAGGATCGATAGTCTCAGTAATAATATTAGCCGCTTCATTGATTTCAAGCATACCAATATCAGAACTGCCTGAAATATTGAAGAGTACGCCTTTGGCGCCATCAATAGAAAGCTCAAGCAGTGGGCTATTGATAGCGGCCCGAGCTGCCTCGACGGCTCGGTTTTCACCAGAAGCAATACCGATACCCATGAGTGCGCTTCCACTATCTTCCATGATAGCCCGCACGTCAGCAAAGTCGACATTGACCTCTCCTGGTCGAGTAATCAAATCAGAAATACCCTGGACACCCTGTCTGAGGACATCATCCACAATCCGGAACGCATTCACGAGAGTGGTCTTACGATCAATAATAGAAAGCAGACGATCGTTGGGAATAGTAATCAATGTGTCAACGCGATCTTTGAGATTTTCAAGAGCCTCTTCAGCAATAGCTCGTCGTTGTGAACCCTCGAAAGCAAATGGCTTAGTCACAACACCGACAGTCAACGCGCCAAGTTCTTTAGCTGTCTCAGCAACAATAGGAGCGGCACCACTACCAGTACCTCCACCAAGACCGCAAGCGACAAACACCATGTCAGAACCTTTTAGTACTTCTTGGATTTCATCTCGGTTTTCTTCGGCGGCCTGACGACCAACTTCTGGATTCATACCAGCGCCAAGTCCTTTGGTCAGGTTTTTACCAACATGCACTTTCTCTTGAGCCTTTGAATGATGCAGTGCCTGAGCATCAGTATTAATAGCCACAAATTCAACGCCCTTTATTTTGGCGTCAATCATTCGTGAAATAGCGTTTCCTCCAGAACCTCCAACTCCAACTACCTTAATTTTTGCAAACGTTTCGATGTCTGGTTTGATTTCAGCCATAGTGTATCCCCTATTATAGGTGTTTAATAAAAATATTGATTCCTTCGACTAACAATAATTTTTGTTTTACACCCTACCTAATTGAGGGGCTCGCTACATTGAAACTCAAATTTAGCACACCAAGAGAACCAGTGTCAAGACGGATGCCTTGGCAAAAACTCTTGAGAAAAGGTTGTTTTTTAGCCCTTTTTGAGGGGTTTTTTGTCTCTTTCCTACCTCTATTTATGGTAGGAATTTGCGAGTGAGAGCTTTTATTTTTTTGGCCATACCCTGCATACCTTCAGGCATACGATCCCAAACTTGTCCCGGAGAAAAGCCACTACTGCCACCGCCTGCTTTTTCAGCATACAAGACGAGTCCAATCACTGTGGCAAACTCTGGATTATCTACCTCATCCAAAATACCCCCAAGTGCCTTGGGATAACCAACGTGTACTGGGAGACGCAAGATATGCTTGGCAACATCAACAGCGCCAGGCAATAATGCTCCTCCACCGGTCAAAATAGCTCCTCCTGGAAGCAGTCCTTCGCGTCCAATATTACGAAGTTCTGTATTCACAAAATCAAGAATTTCTTCAAGGCGTGCCTCGATAATCTCCGCCACGTGGTGACGAGATACTAGCTCATCCTCTTCTGAATCAAATATACTAAGATCGATATCTTCTTTTTTCGAAACATCCTTAGCTTCAGCTGTCCCATACTGAAGTTTAACCGCCTCAGCTATTTCAATTGACGTTCGTAAACCAATAGCAATGTCATTGGTGATATGGCTCGCTCCTACTGGCAGAACAGCCAGATGCAGCAAATCACCATCTTCATAGACTGCAATAGAAGTCGTACTACCCCCCATATTGACCAGTACCGTACCAAGTTCTTTCTGCTTGAGAGTAAGCACCGCTTCAGCTGAAGCAATAGGCTCAGTCACCAAATGTGTTGCCGCTGTGCCCGCGTGATCCAGACTTCTCTCTATGTTTTTCAAATGTGATGAACTGCCACTGACAACCAGAGCATTCATCTCTAGGCGCACTCCTCGCATCCCCAGGGGGTCTTTGATGTTCTTGATATCATCTAGTCGATAATCTTTCGGCACAACGTGAATAATTTCACGGTTTAAGGGCATGGTCAGTCGCGCTTCTACCTCTTGCAAGACTCGCATGGTGTCATCTTCAGTCACCTCACCATCAGCTCGGCCAACCGCTACTACTCCTAGAGCTTCCTGGCACAACAGCTCAGCTCCACTGACACTGACAGCGGCTCTTTCTGCAGCGTGTCCAGCCATACGCTCAGCTTGTTCAAGAGCAATATTAACCGCCTTAGCTACCGCTTCTATATCAACTACTCCTCCTCGACGCATACCAAAAGACGGCGTCTTACCAACACCGATAATTCGTAGTATTTCATCTTCACCAAGACTCTGAGCAATAACGGCTCGTATTTGAGAAGATCCTATATCAAGACCGACATAATAAGTGCCTTTGGGCATAGTACTTCCAATCAGAAAATTTGGCTGCTCTTAAAAATAAGAGCACCTCCCCTAGGGCACATTATACCCCGTTTTTGACGACAGGCAAAGAAAACCTTTTCAAAATACCTATACTTGAACCAAAAGATGCGGAAGAAAAATAAGGACTCCAATAAGAACGGCCACAAAAGAGACTAAAAGGACGGCTCCCGCCATGACATCTTTCACAATACGCGCATACGGATGGACTCGAGGCTTCAACATATCGATTACTCGTTCAAGTGCTGTATTAGCAAGCTCCATCCCAAGAACTACCGCACACATGACCAAAAGAACACTCTTCTCAAGAAGGGAAAGTTCTAGAACAAACGCGAGAATCAATATACCAAGAGCAATCGCACTCTCAATTCTAAAATTACGCTCATTCTGAAAAGCATAGCGAAGGCCATGAACAGCAAAACGAAAACTTTTTTTGAATCGACTCATATTATTGGAGAAAATTTTCTTCATCAAGCTCGCTCGCGACTTCATCTTGAAGCCGAAACATTTCTTCACCATGATCATATCCTAACAAGTGAAGAATACCATGGGAAAAAATAAATGCCATTTCATGTTCAAGACTTACCCTATCTTCCTCGGCTGCTGCCACAATGTACTCCGGGTTATAGATCAAATCTCCCAGCACAACATCCTCCTCTAAAGGAAGTGCACCGCTTTCAAGAATACTTACTTCTTCACCAAAAGAAAGGATGTCTGTCACTGAGTCTTTCCCACGATACTCTCGATTGAGTTCCTGAATACGCTCCTCGGATACCGCCGCTACTCCAAGATGAATATTCTTAGACGTCCCTTGAAACAAAGCTATCTTGGCAATAGTTTTTTCAAAAATCTTACGAAGAAGCACATCACTAAACGGCGTCTTAACTTCTGGTTCATGGACAAGAAACAATTCCATCTTTTTAGGCACTCAGTTTGGTAAGAAGCATCTCACGCACACGGTCACCACTGACTGCTCCGGAAGCTTTCTTCATCACCATCCCAGTAGCTTTACCGAGATCACTCTTATCTGTGATACCGTTTTCACTCAGTACCGTATCTATCATCTGGAGCAAGTCCTCATCAGTCATCTCTGCCGGTAGATAGGCTGAGAGAATTCCGAGTTCGAGCTCTTCTTGAGCCACCAGATCCTGGCGTCCCCCCGCCTGGTACTGAGCGATGCTGTCTTTGCGTTGCTTAACCAGCTTCTTGATTACGGTTTCAATATCAGCTTCACTGAGTTCTTCTACTGGTGTACGAACATCAATCGATTGGTTTTTAAGAGCACTCTGAAGCAGGCGTAGGGTATCGCGCTTCTCGGTATTACCACTTTTCATAGCCTCCTTGAGCTCTGTCATGATTCCTTCGTATGTCATATATGTTGTTACATCAATTACTTCTACCTTTATAGAGTAGCAAACTAGAAGCCTTTTCGAAAGAGAAAAAGAAAACCCCGAGCATAACACTCAGGGTAATTTCTTTTAACGATTCATCTTTTTCTTGATTTCACGGAGAGTTTCTTCGTCAAACTTACCAAGCTTCTTCATGCGATTGATCTCCTTGCGGATATCTACCTTGTAGAGCGCTTCATTTCGGCGTTTGTCCTTACTTTTGATAGGCTGGTGGAAACGCTTTTTGCGTACCTGGCGAAGGACTCCTGACTGCTGAACGCGTCGCGTAAAACGACGTATGAGGCTTTCAGGCGTTTCTTTCTCTTTCTTCTTTACTTGTATCATATTGGATTCCTCCTTCTAGAATTTTTGGGTGAACCCAATATAGCATGTTTTCCTTGTTCTTGCAAGAGACCGCATTGAAGTCACTTTTAAGAGAGTTCGCTCAAAAATTAGCCAATAAGAGCTTGATTGGCTTTCAAAAGTTTTTTGACTGAGTCAACGAGCATAACTTGAGTGACTGTCTCTTGTGTGCCCGAGACCATGTCTTTGATGATGGCTGTTTCATCAAGAGCTTCTTTCTGACCAATAATGATAGTTATTTCTACTCCAAGCCTGTTAGCAACGCGAAGCTGACTCTTGAGACTACCGCGACCAAAACTCTCTCCTAAAAGGACACCATTCTTCTCAAGTTCTGAGAAGAGCTTCAAGCTTTTCTTCTTAGCCATTTCACCAAGTTGGGCCAGAAATACCTTGGGTTGTGGAGCGTGATATGGCTTAACCTGTGTCCGCTTCATTTCAATCACGATACGATCAAGACCCAGAGCAAATCCAATAGCTGGCGTCGCTTCGCCACCGAGACCCTCAATCAGACGGTCATAGCGTCCGCCGCCGCCGAGTGAATAATTCTTGCCATCTTTGTCAGTCGAACGAATCTCGAATACAGTCCGAGTGTAATAGTCTAGACCCCGTACCAGACGAGTGTTGATAGAGTATGGGAGCTCCAGCTCATCAAGATACTCAAGAAATTTTTTGAAGTGTTCTCGTGACTCTGGATCAAGATAGTCCAAAGACTGTGGCGCATGAGTCGTAAGCTGAATACACTTATCTTCCTTACAATCAAGAATTCTCATCGGGTTGGTCGTCAGACGAAGGCGACATTTCTCACACAGTTTCTGCTTCTGACTCTCCAGGTACCGAACAAGGGCTTTCTCATAGTCTTTCCGGGTCTCTGGGGTACCGATGGAATTAACCTGAAACTCAATATTTTTGAGGCCGAGTTGGTTCACTACACGAAAAGCCAACTGAATGGTCTGGGCATCCAAAATAGGGTCACTCTCACCAAACATGTCGAAGTTGGCTTGCCAGTGCTCTCGATAGCGCCCCTCTTGAGGACGGTCATAACGAAATATAGGACCCATAGAAAAAAGCTTGATGGGCTTGGGTAACACGCCCATACCATGTTCAATATAAGCACGGCAAAGTCCTGCCGTCATTTCAGGACGAAGAGCTACTCGGTCACCTCCGCGAGTATTGAAAAGGTAAATCTCTTTGTCAATAATATCAGTTCCTGTACCCACACTGCGGATAAAAAGATGGGCAAATTCTACAGTTGGTAAATCAATACGGCTAAAACCATACTCATGAGATGCAGCAGTCAGTATCCTGCGTACCCGTTCCCAGTATGGTTGCTCGTCTGGCAAGATATCCCGCATACCACGAAGGGTCTGCAAGAGAACCTCTTCTTCAACAGGAGCTGACTTTACTTGCTTAGGGGTAGCTTTTTTAGTGGCAGTCTCTTTTTTAACCCCGTCTCGACTCGGTCGCGCCGAGGTGGAGACCTTCTTAGCTCCTTTTTTAACTGTACCTGCAACTTTTTTTGCATTTGCCATAATTATAGAATACCAACTATTACGAAATTACCTGTTTCTTCTTTTGTATCAAAAAATCTGACTCTCTCCAAATGGCCAAGCCCGTAGGAGCACCCTTCCCATGATGAACTCTTTCCCAACTGGACCAAAAGCTCGTGAATCATAACTAAAGTCACGATTATCTCCCATCACAAAATACTCATCATCTCCCAGGGTACGTGCTGGCATATCTGCAAGCGTCGCTTCATTAATGAGATATTCTGACTCTTTCAAAATAAACCCTTCGGGGTGCAGAGCGTTCTTGATCTTCACATGGTTGTTCTTAATCTCGATAGTTTCACCGGGAAGGCCAATAAGACGTTTGATGAAAAATTGTTCTGGTTTTTTGGGATAGCGAAACACAACAGCTTCTTGGCGTGCTAAATCACGAAAATCAGAAAGCAGTAGGGGTGCTTCTCCCCCCGTACCCAGACGCACTTGTTTATAACCAAATTCACTGACGATAAGATACTGGCCATCTTCGAAATTAGGCTCCATACTTGACCCCTGAACAAAGAAGGGTTGGAACAAAAAGATGCGAACCGGTATAATAATAACTACCGCTAAGAGAAAGACTTT
>CAZLQC010000025.1:0-13591 GCA_964561695.1 uncultured Bdellovibrionales bacterium | reverse complement strand
TCACTATCCAAGCCAACGCAGTGGCTTTGACTACTGATACGACGGGGAACTATGTAGCTAGTATCACTGCCGGGAGCGGTATTAGTGGGTCTTCATCTAGTGAAGGGGCCACTCCTACTATTGCCTTAGGAGCCTTGACCGCTAACTGGGATCAGACCGGTGCTTTCGATATTATCTTAAACAACGCTTCTTCAGAGCTTTCTTTCCTTGAAGCTACTGGAGCTACGTATTATGCCACTTTGGATGCGGCTGACCTGACCGCTGATCGTGCACTCACTCTTCCAGATGCAGCTGGTACGATTGCTACTATTGATGGTGGTCAAACCTTTACTTCTGCTACTTGGAATGGATCTACTATCGGAGTGGGTTATGGGGGAACAGGACTTGCTACGACCCCTACTAACGGTCAACTTCTCATCGGTAATGGTACGAACTATACTTTGGCAGCTATCACTCAAGGATCTGGCATCACCGTCACCAATGGTGCAGGAAGTATTACTATCGCTTCGACCCTTGGAACTGATATCAGTTTAACGACAGAAGTTTCTGGAACACTGCCAGTAGGTAATGGTGGTACGGGCGCTACCAGCCTTACCTCAAATGGAGTGCTGTATGGAAATGGCGCAAGCGCTGTCCAAGTCACTGCTGCCGGTACCAACGGTCAACTCCTTCTAGGAGTGACCGGTTCTGGACCAGCTTTTGGTACCATGAGTGGTGATGCTGCGATTACCAATGCTGGTGTGGTGAGTATTCAGGCCAACGCAGTGGCTTTGACTACTGATACAACCGGTAACTACGTAGCTACTATCTCTAATGGTAATGGTGTGACTGGTGGAGCAGCAGGTAGCGAAGGTGGCACACTGACGCTTGCTATCGACCTTCTTGATGCAGCTGATGGAACGGGCGGTACAGCCTCTTTCTCAGGCTTGGAATTCCAGGGCTCTGGCACTAACGAGCTGACCCTTCTTCAGGGCTGTGCCAATAATGACGTATTGACTTGGAACGATTCAACCAATGAGTGGGCTTGTGGTTCTCCAACATCCGGAGTAACTGGTAGTGGCACCAATGGCCAGGTAGCTTACTGGAACGGTACCTCTTCTATTGTGGGAGAAAATCAGCTGGCTACCAGTAGAGGAGGAACTGGCGTTGATGGCTCAGCCGCTGCTAACGGTACTATTCTTATTGGTACAGGCACTGGCTATAGCCTCACGACTTTGACTCAAGGCGCAGGTATCACTGTTACCAATGGCTCTGGAAGTATCACGATTGCTTCTACTCTTGGCACAAGCGTAGACCTCACTTCTGAGGTTACTGGTACATTGCCAGTTGGAAATGGAGGTATTGGAACAACTACTCTGACCGCCAATAGACTTCTCGTAGGGAATGGAGGAAGCGCTGTCCAGGTGACCAATGCTGGAACAAGTGGCCAGCTCCTTCTGGGTATCACTGGATCAGCACCAGCCTTTGCTTCAATGAGTGGTGACGCTACCATTACTAACGCCGGTGTAGTGACTATAGATGCTAACGCAGTAGCTCTGACTACCGATACGACCGGTAACTACGTGGCGACCATTACTGCTGGCAATGGTATCTCTGGAGCATCTTCGACAGAAGGTGGAACGCCTACTCTTGCTGTCGACCTTCTTGACTCAGCTGATGGCGTGGGATCAACGTCATCATTCTCAGGTTTGGAATTCCAGGGCAGTGGCTCAAATGAGTTGACCCTTGTTCAGGGTTGTGCCGAAGATGATATTCTGGCCTGGAATAATTCCACCAATGTCTGGGAGTGTAGCGCTATAGCTTCTCTTGGAGGGGCGGTAGCGAGTGGAACAAGTGGTCAAGTGGCTTACTTCAATGGTACAGCTTCGCTTATTGGTGAGAACCAGCTCAATGTCTCAAGAGGAGGAACTGGCGTTGATGGCTCAGCTGCAGCCAATGGATCTTTGATTATTGGAAATGGTAGTGGTTATACTTTGAGTACTCTTACCCAGGGTAGTGGTATCACTATTACTAATGGTGCTGGCAGTATCACTATTGCCTCTACTCTTGGAACAGACGTCGCTTTGGCCAGTGAAGTATCAGGTACTTTGCCAGTCGGTAATGGTGGAACTGGAGTGGCCACTTTGACCTCGAATGGTGTGGTAGTGGGTAATGGTACTGGAGGAGTGCAAGTGACTTCAGCTGGAACCAATGGACAGCTGCTTCTAGGTAACACCGGATCAGCACCAGCCTTTGCTACGATGAGTGGTGACGCTACAATTTCAAGCGCTGGAGTACTCGCAGTAGCCGCTAATGCTGTTGCCCTTACTACTGATACCACCGGTAACTACGTCGCTACTATCTCTAATGGTAACGGTGTGACCGGTGGGGCAGCAGGTAGTGAAGGTGGCACACTGACGCTCGCTATTGATCTTCTTGATTCAGCCGATGGTACGGGTTCTACCTCATCTAATTCTGGTCTTGAATTTCAAGGATCAGGTAGTAATGAGCTGACCCTTCTTCAGGGTTGTGCTGACAATGATGTACTCACTTGGAATGATTCAACTAACAACTGGACCTGTGCTGCTCCTACAGCTGGCATTTCAGGTTCAGGAGCCACTGGGCAAGTGGCCTACTGGAGTGGAACGAGCGCTCTTACAGCTGAGGCACAGCTCGCTACCGTAAGAGGTGGTACTGGTGTTGATGGTAGTACCGCTGCCAATGGAGCCCTCCTTATTGGTAACGGTACAGGCTATACCTTGAGTACTCTTACTCAAGGCAGTGGTATCACTATCACCAATGGAGCTGGTAGCATCACCATTGCTGCTACTCTGGGTACGAATATTGATTTGACTTCAGAAGTGACGGGAACCTTACCAGTGGGTAATGGTGGTACGGGAGCCACTTCATTTACATCAAATCGAGTTCTCTTAGGAAATGGTTCCGGCGCAGTCCAGGTCACCAACGCAGGTAGCAATGGCCAGCTCCTCTTAGGAGTTACTTCAGGCTCTCCTGCTTTCGGAACTATGAGTGGGGATGCCACTATCACCAATGCTGGAGTTATCACCATTGAACCAAATTCAGTGGCTCTTACCACTGACACCACCGGTAACTATGTAGCCACTATCACGGCTGGCTCTGGTATTTCTGGATCAACTTCCACTGAAGGTGCTACGCCAACCATCGCACTTGGAGCTCTGACCGCTGACTGGAACCAGACAGGCGCTTTCGATATCTCACTCAATAATGCTTCATCAGAACTGGCCATCCTCGAATCAGCTGGAGCTACTTTCTTTGGCATTCTTGAGGCAGGAGATCTCTCTGCCAACAGAACAGTTACCATTCCTAATGTGAGTGGTACCATCGCTACGGTTGATGGTGGTCAAACCTTTACCTCAGCTGTATGGAACGGTAGTATCGTAGGTACTCTCTATGGTGGTACTGGTGTAGATGGTAGTGCCGCTGCCAATGGCTCACTCCTCATTGGAAACGGTAGCGGTTACTCACTGGCAACACTCACGCAAGGTTCTGGTATTACCGTCACTAATGGCTCAGGTACAATCACCATCGCCTCAACTCTTGGAACTGATATTAGTTTGACCACAGAAGTTTCAGGGACTCTCCCGGTCGGTAATGGTGGCACCGGGGTAACCAGCCTTACTGCTAACGGTATTCTTTATGGAAACACGACTGGCGCTATTCAGGTGACCAGTGCCGGTACTTCTGGTCAGCTTTTCTTGGGTACTACAGCGGGAGCTCCAGCTTTTGCTACTATGAGTGGTGACGCAGTAATCACTAATGCTGGAGTAGTCACTATCCAAGCCAACTCAGTGGCTCTTACCACTGACACTACTGGTAACTATGTCGCCACCATCACAAATGGTAACGGTATTACAGGAGGAGCTGCAGGAAGTGAAGGGGGAACACTTACTCTCGCGGTGAGTGTCCTTGGTTCTGCTGATAGTACTGGTGTAACATCATCTTTCTCAGGACTTGAATTCCAAGGTAGTAGCTCAAATGAACTCACTCTCATCCAGGGTTGTGCTGAAAACGATGTCCTCTCATGGGACAATACTGCTAACGTTTGGACTTGTGACACGGTGACCGGCATTGGCGCTCCAACAGCGAGCGGTACCAGTGGGCAAGCAGCTTACTTCACAGGAACCTCTGCTCTTGCTGGCGAAAACCAACTCAACGTCTTACGTGGTGGTACAGGTGTAGATGGTAGCGCTGCTGCCAATGGCTCACTCCTCATCGGTAATGGTAGTGGATACGCTCTTGCAACTTTGACTCAAGGTGCGGGCATCACGGTCACTAATGGTGCTGGTACTATCACTATTGCATCAACCTTGGGAACATCCGTAGACCTCACATCCGAAGTGACGGGTACACTGCCAGTCGGTAATGGTGGTACTGGCGCTACAACATTTACTGCTCGAGGAGTTCTATATGGTAGTGGTAGCTCAGCTTTACAAGTTACGAGCGCGCCTAATTCTGGCCAAATTCTTATTGGGGGAACGTGTGCAGGGTCTTGTAGCCCAACATTTGTTAGTATGAGTGGTGATACTACTATAAGTAACACAGGAGTTATTACCATTGGTGCCGATACAGTAGCGCTTACTACAGACACGACTGGTAACTACGTAGCCACTATCACGGCTGGCTCTGGTATCTCCGGATCATCATCTACCGAAGGTGGTACACCTTCTATCGCTCTCGGAGCTCTCACCGCTGATTGGTCTCAGACTGGAGCTTTTGATATTACTCTTGGTAATGCTTCTTCAGAACTCAATATTCTTGAATCAGCTGGAGCGACTTTCTACGGAACATTTGATGTGACTGACCTTACCGCTAATCGTAGCTATACTTTCCCAGATTCAGGTGGAACAGTGTTGCTAACAAGCACTACCACACTCTTTACCCTTGCTGGCACCACGGGTACCAGTCAAGCTATTGGAGCACTTGATACACTGACTCTAGCAGCTGGAGGGGGTATTACGACTGTCGGAGGAGCTACTGATACTGTCACCATTAGCGCTGTCCTTGGAAGTACCGTCTCAGCTAATGAAGTAGATGGGGATGCTCTTGATTTCACAGAGTTCCAAGATCAACTTGACTTGGATGCCTCAACAGATATCAATGCTCCATCTGGTCAAGCCTACGCTTTCTCAATTACCAATGAGGGGACTGGTAACTCATTCCAAGTCAATGATGTAGCGAGTGATAGCAGTGCCTTTGTTATTGATGCGTCAGGTAATGTGGTAATTGGTGGCACTACAGCGAGTGCACCTCTTGATGTGTTGGGTAATATCAAACAAACCAGTACTGGAAGTACCGTAGGTTATCTGGGAACACTTTCAGGAAACGCCAATACCGGTGTCGAAGTGGCTTTGACTGCCGGAACAGGCACTACTGGTGGTCAGACCGCTTTCAAAAATACCATTGCTCAATCAGCCACAGCTGCTCAGACCACCACTGGTTTCTCAAATGTGATTGATAACACCGGTATCGTGACCAGTGGAACCACCACCACCTATGGTATCTACAATGATATTGAAGGTACTGGTAAGACTGGAGGTACTATCAATACCTATGGCAACTACTTGCTCCTCAACACTGATAATGGAGGCAGTGGCACAGCTACTGCTTATGGCTACTATCTAGATACTAATGTCGCCGGTACCACCAATGCCGACACCCAGTATGGCCTTTATATTGTCAGTGAGGCTAATGCTAGTACTACTACCTATGGAGCATACGTAGATGTAGGAACTCAGGGTGGGACCGAGTACTCAGGAGCCTTCCTTAACGGTAACTTTGGTGTCGGTACTGCGACACCGACAGCTCTTTTCTCAGTTGGCTCTAGTTCACAATTTCAAGTTGATTCCTCTGGTAATGTAACCGCCGCAAACCTTTTTGCTTCAGGAAGTAGTATTCGTTTCTCTAACCTTACTACCAACGGTTTTGTGAAAACTATAAGTGGTAATGGTACGCTCTCAGTATCAGCCTCAGTTAACCTCAATGCCGATGTCACTGGAACCCTTCCGGTCAACGTCGGAGGTACGGGAGCCGCCACGCTGACTTCATTTGGAGTGCTCTATGGTAATGGTACGAGCGCTATTGGAGCTACCACCGCCGGTACCAACGGCCAGATTCTCTTTGCTAATACTGGCGCCGCGCCTACTTTCCTCTCACTTTCTGGAGATGTGACGGTAGACTCTTCGGGAGTAGTTGCGGTTGGTGTAAACACGGTAGCGCTTACTACAGACACGACGGGGAACTATGTCGGGTCTCTCGCCAGCGGTAATGGTTTGACTGGTGGAGCAGCTGGTAGTGAAGGTGCCACCTTGACGCTCGCTGTCGACCTTGTCGATACCATTGATAGCACTGGTTCTACAGGATCTTTCTCTGGATTGGAATTCCAGGGAGCTGGTACTGAGCTAGCCTTGCTTCAGGGTTGTGCTAATGGTGAAGTAATGGGATGGGATGATGGGGTAGGTCAGTGGGAATGTACCGGACAGGGTGGTCTTTCTGGAGGAACGACTGGTTATGCGGCTTACTGGACTGGTACCGCTACTCTTAGTGCCGAGGCACAGCTTGCTCCAGTACGTGGTGGCTTTGGTATCGATACTTCAGGATCATCTGGTGTTCCTACAGTGTCATCAGGTACATGGAGTATTGCATCAAGCCTGGCTACTGCTCGCGGAGGTACTGGCACCACCACCACATTCACTCCGGGATCAGTGGTGTATGCTGGTGGAAGTGGTATTTATACAGAGAACAACGCTCAATTCTTCTGGGATAATACGAATACTCGATTAGGTATTGGAGATACTACTCCAGATGCCAAAATTGACATTGATTCTACACAGACCTTAGGTACGCTCTTTGGAGCGAGCGCTCCAAGCGGGGTAACTTTGACAGGCACTCTTACCGGAGAAAGTCTAGATCTTTCTACCAACTACACAGCTACAGGATTTAGTGTCAATGGATCAAGTGTCGCTCTTCCAGCGGTTACTAATACTGGAGCGAGTACGTATACGTATCGTGGATACAATGTCACTGGAGGAGCACTGACACAAAACACCGGAGCTGGTACCACTACCTTTACGGGAGCCTTCATTACTAACCCAAATATTACTCAAACTACAGGGACAGTGGCCGCGAATGGTGTCTCTGTTACTACGGGAACCAACACTACCGGAGGTACTCAGACGGCTTTCAATGTCATTGGCCAGGGTGTGGGCGCAGGTACGCTTTATGGCTTAAATGCAGGTAGTATCACGGCTGGCGCTGGCACTGAAACCGCCATCAATATCGGCACTGGCTGGGACTCTGGTATTGTGAGCTCTACGACAGGGACTTCATCATTTGCTGGTAACGTAGGCTTTGGCGACACTACTCCATCTGCTCTTTTGACTGTCGGATCAGGAGACCTTTTCCAAGTCAATAGTAATGGTAATATCTCTACTACGGTATCTACTGGTGTAGGGCTCACTGTTACGAACTCAGGTTCAAGTAACACTGTGGTGTTTAATGATGCCGCTTCAGATTCATCACCATTTGTAATTGATGCTACTGGGCAAGTAGGTATCGGTACTTCTACCCCAGCCGTCAAAGTGAACATTTTTGGTGTCGATAACGCCATCCGTCTTTCTTACGATTCTTCTAATTACACTACAGTATCTGCTGCTACGAATGGTGATTTCACTATCGTAACCTCTAACACTTCAGAGTCAGCTATCATTATCGGTACCGCTCAGGCTGAAGATACTTCAGTACAGTATGATGGTAATGCTGTTGATTACTATGCTGGACTTGATGATGGTACAGATAGCTATGTTATTGGATCAGGTACAACTGTGGGATCAAATGTTATTGCCAGCTTCAACTCAAGTGGTGACATCGGTATCGGTATCGGTGGAGCTACTCCAGGGGCACGGCTCTACGTCGATGATGATGTGGCTAGTGACTACACTTTGGAAGTCTTAAATGATGGTAACAACTCGAATCGTTGGGGTATGCGCGTTCAGGCCGGAGCCAACAGTGGTGCGGGAACACTTATTCAGTTCAGTGATGGTGACGGTACTGATGTTGGTGAAATCACTTTCTCTGGTACCACAACAACCTACTCTACCTCATCAGATCGCCGTTTGAAGGAGAATATTCGCTCCACCCATTACACGTTAGCTGACCTTCTAGATATTCAGATACAAGATTACGAATTTATCGCTGACGGACGTACTTCAACGGGTATTATTGCTCAGGATTTGTACGAGATCTATCCATACGCTGTATCAAAGCCTGATGACGAAAATATTCAGTCATGGGGTATTGACTATGGTTTGATCACGCCATTGATCATCAAAGCTGTTCAGCAAGAGTATGGTATGATTACTGATCTTCAGGATGAGAACAATGACCAGTCAGATACTATCAGTGATTTGAATTTGGCTGTTAGTGATAATATCACAACTATCAATGGACTCCAGGATGCTGTAGAAAATGATCTTCAGGACATCAATGGTGATATCAGTGCTCTTGAAGACAAGGATACGCTTATCCAAAATGATATTGCTGCTCTTACCGTGCGGACAGATACTTTGGAGAATCAGATGGATAACCTCACAGAGCAAGTGCAGACTCTTTCAGAGTTCTACACCGCTTTTGACTTAGGTAACGTCGTCATGAAGGATCTTGGTGGAGATGTGGATCTTCTAAATGGTAAACTGAAGGCTAAAGTTTTGGAAACAGGAGCTCTGGTTATAGAGAATAATGACGAAAATGCCAAGACTATTGGAACCAAGATTATTACACCAGTTCTGGTAGATAACGATAATAATGGAAAGGACGACAATACAGGATCAGATGGTCACTCTATTGATGTCGATACTACCGCCCTTACAGCTAACTCCAAAATCTTTATTAGCTTTGGAGATAATCCGGGAGCTTACAACTGGACCAAGAAGGAGTCAAGTGGGGGAAACTATACCGGCTTTATCATCTATCTCTCAGATGAAGTGAGTGAAGATACTGAAGTAAACTGGTGGATTGTAGAAGAGAAGTAGGAGGGTGAGTCAAATGAAAAAATATGAAGCGGATACACATAACAAAAGACACTGTTTTTCTGGGGGCCGGTATTGCCTCGATAGTCTTTTTTATTGTCTTGATTGCCACCCATTGGAATAGCGGTAATACACTGACCGATGTCACGGAGCCTCTTTCGAAAGCGGGTGAATTTGTTGAGCGCGATCTAAAAGTCTTGCCACCAGTAGCTTGGGCAAGCGAGGACAGCAACTTCAGTATTACGGATGATCTTTTCGAAGGAGTGTCTGTTACCACGGTCGGTGATGAAGAAGTTAAGGATAAGCGACCAATCAAGCTGACTTTCAACAAAAACTACGCGGAGCCGCTGGAAGTGGACTTGGGAGAAAACCGAGTGATAAAAGTGACTGATATTGGAGCGAATGAAGATTATCAGAGTCGCCTTCTTTCGCAAGAGAAAATTGTTGAAGAGAACCAAGAGTCAGTGGGTCTCTGGACGAGATTTTTTGGCAGTACCGAAAAGAAAATTACTGTGGAAAATCAGTATTTGAGTTATGTAAGTCCCGATGATCGTAAGACCATTCTCTATAGTTATGGGCGTGATAGGGGTCTTGGTGCTCGATCCTTAAAGCAATGGACTCTTTATGCAAAGGGAACCGGTCAAGAGAAGGAAGAATATCGTATTGAGAAGTCCCTCCTAAGGATAAACGCTGATGGAGGAGTAGATGTTTTTTATTTTGATGAGAAGGCCATTAATGAAAGGCCTGAAGTCAAAGGGGTAGACAGCACACTTCTCGGTAGGGTAGGGAAAACGTTTGCAGATGAATTTAAGAAATCCATAGAAAGAGGTGATGTTCGACCAGATTTCACCATTCCTAAGCCATATTTGGTAGATAAAGATGGGGTGCAAATAGCTCTTGATTGGAAGGTGGGCGAGGAGAATACTATCTACTGGGAGGCCAGTTTTGAATCAGTGCGCTACCCAGTCGCCGTAGACCCAACACTCTCTTTTGTGGCAAGGAGTACTACGAGTGGAGGTGCGGTGATTACCGGAGAGACGGGAGCTGGGCATTTTGGTGCCGCTATTACTACCGGTGATTTTAATGCTGATGGAAGGACTGATTTGGCTGTAGGGGCTGAGAATTATTCCTCGGATACTGGTCGTGTCTACATCTTCTATAATGATGGTAATATCACTACTACAGCCGGTTTGGCGGATGTGATCATAACAGGAGAAACCACGAGTAATCTTTTTGGTGGGGGTTATATGACGAGCGGAGACTTTAATGCTGATGGCAAGACAGACTTAGTCGTTAGCGCCCAGACATACAGTACGAGTACCGGTCGGGTCTACATCTTTTATAATGACGGCTCTATCCCCACCACTGCGGGTAGTGCTGATGTGACTATTACTGGCGAAACAACAACTAATAGTTTTGGACGTTTTATGGGATCGGGTGATCTCAACGCTGATGGAGAGACTGATCTGATTGTCGGAGCTTCTTTCCATAACAGTAGTACTGGTCGGGTATATGTCTTCTATAACGATGGTTCAATCCCAACAGCAGCAAGTTCAGCTGATGTAACTATTAGCGGAGAGTCATCGAGTAACTTTTTCGGTAAAGCACTTGTTACAGGAGATTTTAATGCCGACAGTAAGGTTGATTTGGCGGTGGGGGCCTATAATTATTCTTCGGGTACGGGCCGTACCTACATCTTCTATAATGACGGTTCTATTCCTACTACTGCCGCGACCGCTGATGTAACTATCACTGGTAACGCTGTGAGTGACTCTTTTGGAACAGCCTTGACTTCTGGTGACGTTAACGCTGACAGTAAGGTTGATTTGATTGTTGGCGCGAATGGCTACAATAGTTCTACCGGCCGTGCCTATATTTTCTACAATGATGGCTCTATTCCTACCACTGCCGCTACCGCTGATGTGACCATTACGGGTGAAAACACCTCAAACAGCTTTGGAAGAGCCTTGACTTCTGGTGATATGAATGGTGATGGAAAGGTGGATCTTATTGTAGGGGCTACTGGGTATACTACTTCTACTGGTCGTGCCTATATTTACTATAATGACGGCTCCATGCCAACTTCTGGTTCTACGGCTGATGTTATCATCACTGGTGAATCAACTTCTGACCAATTGGGGTACGCATTAGTTACTGGGGATCTCAATACCGATGGCAAACTGGATCTTGCTGTAGGGAGCTATGGATTTTCAGCTGCTGATGGAAATGGCCGCGCTCATATTTTCTATTCACAAAATGGTCAAATTAATACCAATAAGACCCTTACGGGCGATGGCACCAACAACTACTTTGGGTCATCCTTTGCCAAGGGTGATTTCAACAGTGATGGTCGTATCGATCTAGCTGTGGGAGCAGAGGGAGTCAGTTCTGATGCAGGAGCAGTGTATCTCTTCTACAACGACGGAACCCTTCCAACCGCTGCCGGAAGCGCTGATCTCACTATTACTGGTACAGCCCTTTCTGATTTTTTTGGGGTAGCTATGACTGCTGGAGACTTCAATGCTGATGGCCGGACTGATATAGCCGTGGGTGCAAGAGGTCACTCTACCAATACTGGCCGTGCCTATATTTTCTACAATGATGGCAGTACGCCGACGGCGGCTGGTAGCGCCGACGTCACTATTACTGGCGGAGCCTCCGGAAACTACTTCGGTATATCTTTGGCCACCGGTGATATGAATACTGATAATAAGGACGACCTTATTATTGGTGCTGAGCGTTACTCTACTTCAACCGGAAGAGCTTATGCTTTCTTAAATGATGGCTCTATTCCTACCACTGCTGGTACGGCTGATGTGACGTTTACGGGAGTAGCCAACAACAACCGTTTCGGAGGGGCGCTCGCTGTGGGGGACTATGATAACAGTGGTACCGACGATCTTTTCATCGGTGCTTATGGTCGAAATACTAATACCGGTCGTGTGTATCTCTTTCGCAATACGACTGCTACCATTGATAATACTTCTGATGACACTATTACGGGTGCTGGGAATAATGATTTCTTGGGCGCAGCCATGGCCACAGGCGATTTTGATGATGACGGTGACACAGATATCGCCTTTTCTTCTTATGGTTATGCTACTGGTGGTAACGAGGGAAGAGTCTATATGTTTTACAATGATGAAACAGGAGTCTTCCCAACTCTTGCTAATGCTAATGTAGTGATAGATGGTGATACAGATAGTCGGTTTGGGGCAGCGCTGACATCTGGTGATGTGAACGCTGATGGTCGTGTTGATCTTGTGGTGGGCGCCTGGGGGTATTCTTCCTCTATTGGACGAGCGTATATTTTCTATAACGACGGTGCCTATCCAAGCACGGCTGCGACAGCGGATGTGGTGTTTACCGGGGACACTGCCAGCGATATATTTGGCAATACAGTAATTACTTATGATACCACTGGTGATGGCAAAGAAGATCTCATAGTTGGAGCTGAAGGTCATTCAACCAATACAGGAAGAATTTATTTTTATGAGACCAAGATAAATTTTTCTTGGAAGAATCAAGCTCAAGTTAACCGCACTATCCGCATAAATGGAGACCTCTCGGGCGAAGAGCAAATTCTGACTGGAGAATGGGATGCCAGTAATACGTTTGGGTCGACGCTTGCAGTCGGCGACCTCAATGCTGATGGACGCCTCGATGTTGCTGTGGGAGCGCCTACACACAATTCGAGTACGGGGAAAGTCTATATTTTTTATAGTGATACTAGATTGACACCTAATGCCTCGGGTGCAGAAGTAAGTATTCTTGGTGGTGCCACGAGTGATCTTTTTGGGAGCGCTCTTGTCACCGGAGACTTCAATACAGACGGAAAGGGTGATCTCGCTATCGGTGCTCCTGGCTACTCAAGTTCCACTGGTCGTGCCTACATTTACTATGGAGATGGTAAAATCCCAACCACCGCTGGCACTGCTGATGTGACTATCACAGGCAATGCTACGGGAGATCTTTTTGGGACGGCCTTGGCGGCGGGGGATGTCAATAACAGTGCTGATACGGATCTTGTAGTTGGAGCGCCAGACTACCTCACTACCCAAGGGCGTGTCTATGTTTTCTATAATGACGGTTCTATCCCAACGACGGCCGGTACGGCTGATGTGACTATCACAGGCAATGCCTCAAGTGATGCTTTTGGAGCAGCTCTGACCAGTAAGGATTTTAGTACAGATGGCAAAGCTGATATAGCAGTAGGAGCCTATGGCTACAATCCTGGAAGCGCTGCTAATACTGGTCGAGCCTATATATTCAATGGAGATGGTTCTATCCCGACTACCGCCGGTACAGCTGATACGACTATTACTGGTAATGCAGCGAGTGATAATTTTGGAGCTACGCTGGCATCTGGAGATATCAACAAAGATGGTCAAGGTGATTTAGTGGTAGGAGCCTATGGCTATTCTTCCTCTACTGGTCGAGCCTATCTTTTTTATGGTGACGGCTCTATCCCTACCACCGCTGGTAGCGCCGACGTGACTATCACGGGCGATGCTACCGGCGATGAGTTTGGGAGGTCTCTAGCAGTA
>CAZLQC010000024.1:0-13641 GCA_964561695.1 uncultured Bdellovibrionales bacterium | reverse complement strand
CTCAATAATCTCTCAACTTCTTGAGACTGCTGTGTTCACGGATTTTCTCAAGGGCTTTGGCTTCAATCTGACGAATACGCTCTCGAGTAACACCAAACTCTTGTCCGACTTCTTCAAGTGTATGCGTCACTCCATCTTCGAGACCAAAACGAATGCGAAGGATCTTCTGTTCACGCGGAGTCAGCTCATTAAGAATATCGGTAATATGTGAGCGAAGGAGTTTGCGAGCAGCCATCTGATGAGGCATTACTGTCTCTGTGTCTTCAATGAAGTCGCCGAGCACACTGTCATCTTCGTTGTCACCGACTGAGGTCTCGAGTGAAACAGTTTCCTGAGAAATTTTTTGGATATGGCGAATCTTTTCTACTTCGATATTCATTTCAGCGGCAATTTCTTCAGCCAATGGTTCACGTCCCAGCTCCTGCACGAGACGTCGCGTGACCTGAGCATACTTATTGATGGTTTCTACCATGTGGACCGGGATACGAATGGTACGAGACTGGTCAGCCAGAGCGCGAGTGATGGCCTGTCTGATCCACCAGGTAGCATAGGTAGAAAACTTGAACCCCTTACGGTAATCAAATTTCTCAACCGCACGAAACAATCCAATATTCCCCTCTTGAATAAGATCAAGAAGTGACAGGTTATGTGAGCGTCCTACGTACTTCTTGGCAATAGAGACTACCAGACGTAAGTTGGCTTCAGTAAGCCTTTGTTTGGCCATCAAATCCCCTTTCTCAATCAATTTGGCGAGACGCACTTCGTCATCACCAGAAAGGAGACCCACGCGTCCAATCTCTTTGAGATACATCTGTACAAGATCAGAAGTGTTGTCGCCATCTTCAATCATCTCCGCTTTCTTCTTGCGACCCTTTGGTTTCTTTTCTTCACCAAATGACTCAGCTACCTTATCGGTATCCATCTTGAGCATCTCATCTGAGCTCACTACTTTGATACCAGAGTTTTCCAATTTCTCGTAAAGATTCTCAAGGTGTTCCAAATCAGCCTCTACGTCTGGAAGGATGTGAATGATTTCGTCTTCGGTGACAAAGCCACGTTGCTTACCGCGAAGAAAGAGATCTTCGAAAGCATTGTCCTTTCCTGCTTTCTTAGCTTCTTTGGCGAGGCTTTTTTTGGTTGGTTTTTTTGGACCTTTCTTATTCGTAGTTTTTTTGACAGGCGTAGTCTGCTTGATGCCATTGCGTCTCGCCTGAAGAGAGGTCACTGCCGTTTTCTTATTGGCTTTTTTTTCTTTTGCTTTAGATACTTTTTTGACTGCTTTCTTGATCACCTTCTTCTTTGGCTGCACCTTCTTAACTGCTTTCTTGAGCACTTTCTTGACTGCTTTCTTGATTACCTTCTTGGTCACTGGCTTTTTGGCAGGTGCTTTTTTCTTCGGCTGAACTTTCTTAGTTACCTTCTTAACGACTTTCTTGACGATTTTCTTTACTTTTTTGGGCATAGTAATGGTACTTATATTAAAAAATACGGCTTATTCAAGCCACTACAAAGTTTCTTGGATACCTTATCATAGCAAGATTTTGCCCCACTGAAAAGCTACCGCGAGGAAAGCTCGCTAAACTCCTTACGAAGTCTCATTTCTTCTTCTTTATTACCATTCTTTTCTGCTTCAGCTAAGGCCAACTGTATGTTCTGAAGCTTTTGGGTAGTCCCCACTTCACTTTCGAGGACTCTCTCATACTCTTCGAGTAAAGTTTTATTTTTTTCGTGAATTTCTTCCTTACTCAGATTGATAAACTCAGGTCCGCCCAAAAGTCGAAAGGTGAGCCGAGTCGCTAGGCTCTTTTGCTCAGAATCTTCGATAAGTGATAGCGGATCATGATCTCCAGCTTGAAGAATAAAGAAGAAGAGTGGGTGCTTGGCAAGGAATGTTCTCACTCCTTCTCCAAAGTTACTCAGTTTTTCCTGACGCAACGGGGAGTCGGTCAGAAGAATAGCTATCACTTCTTCGGCTATACGATCAGCTCGAGTTTGAAACTGAGCTACTGGTGGTTGATTGGTCATTCGTTGTGGAGCTGGGCCATCTCGACGGGTAACCTCAAGAAAAGTTTGGTTGACCACCCCAGTTACCAACCGCTCCTCAAGACCCGTCTCACGAGCAAGTTCTTTGACCCAAAATGACCTTTCCAGTGGATTCTTAATAGCCATGAGGAGTGACATGAAATCATCTACCACCGCTCGTTTGCCCTCTGCAGTATTTAAGGGAAAGCTCTCTACGCTCTTATGCAAGAAATACTCTGGGGCAGAAAGATGGCTTTCTACGACCTTCTGTAGGCCCTCTGGGTCTTCTGCTCCCATATCAGCCGCATCCTTACCTGTGGTAAGAGCAATAAGTCTCACTTGCATTTCTTTCTCCAAAGCCAGTTCTGTACTTTTGCGAGCAGCCTTCTGACCAGCTCCATCCATATCAAAGAAAAGATGGACTTCCTTGCCATAACGCTTCATAATATCAAACTGCTCAGAGGTCAGCGCTGTTCCCGAAACAGCTACCACGTTTTCAATGCCAATTTGTGAAAGAGCAATGACATCTACATTACCTTCAACCACAACCGTAAAACCTTTTTGTTTCATACTCTGCTTGGCCCAGGAGAGTCCGTAGAGAGCCTTGCTCTTATGATAGAGTGGTGTTTCTGGGGTATTGATATACTTAGCCTGCGTCTCATCACCTCCCGGCGCTACTCGAGCTGAAAAACCGATAGGCCGGCCGAGGATATCGGTAATGGGAAACATGATACGGTCACGAAAACGATCGTAGGCTCCCTGACCAGCTCCCCCTTCTGCCTTGCGAATAGCCAATCCAGCCAGCTCTAGCTCCGCCTGATTAAAACCTTTTTTGATTAAGAAATCATAGAGGTGTCTCCAACCCTCTGGGGCGTATCCCAAACGAAACTTCTTGATACTCTCGAGTGTGAGACCGCGCTTCTCTAGGTAGGGTAAAGCCTTACTTCTACCCACTCCTTCTAGAAGTTGGTGTTCATAAAACCTTACTGCAAGCTCCATAAGCTCGTACAGACGCTCTTTGCTCTGTTTCTGACCTTCTGGTTCTCGACTGTATTGTGGCAGCTCTACACCAGCCTTTTCTGCCAACAGCACCAGGGCTTCCCGAAACTGTAAACCCTCTATTTCCATCACAAAAGCAAAGATATCTCCTCCTCGTGAACAGCCGAAACAATGCCACATATTACGCTCTTCATTGACCGTAAAAGAAGGTGTTCTCTCCTGGTGAAACGGGCAATTAGCCTTGTAGTGGGCTCCCGCTTTTTCGAGTTTGATATACGAACTCACCACGTCTACGATGTTGAGACGACTTTTGATAGTTTCAGTAGTATTTTCTTGAAATTGAGCCATAACCTTAGGGTACGGCGCTCGGTCTAAAAAAGCAAATCTCCATGTCAAATGGAGAAGTTGCTACAAAAGCCTAGACTTGACCATTCTTTAGGGGACTGGTTTGTAGTCGTTATTACCCAAAATAATCAGGACATCCGTATTTTCTGGAGTACTTTCCCTTTCGGGAAGTTTGCCTACCTCACCGTTTATTTTCGAGGCTAGTTCTTTGACGAAAGGGGCGTTACGCTGTGTCAAGTCGACTACAATACTCTTCTCGTAGTCACTTCTTTTGGCGGTTTCTTTCAAAACCACATCGATATTTTGATAGAGGGCCTTAAGGTCATCATCAAAACTATTGGTGATACCGATTTTTTGTGAACCGTTGTAGATAGCAATATTAATTCTTTCATCTGGTTCAGAAACAGTCTCTCCATCAGCAACTGTTTCTTCAGATGAAGTAGCCGTGGTGCCATTAGGATTGGCAGAGTCAACCTCGGGTGTCAGGCTAATAGTAGTTGTATCGATAACCTTCTTAATCTTTGGACGATAGAGAATGGCTCGTCCAGAATTGGTGAAGATTAGGATCTTGTCTCCATTTTCAGCTTTCTTAAAGAAGGGTTGATCAGCCAACTTAGTCTTATCGGTAACCGTAGCTATAGAAGGATTCTCTTCTGGAAGAAGGATGCGACTCCCGACCGCCTCCTTGATAAGCTCTTCTTCAGTCTTCACGGGCTTGTCTCCACCTGCTACATAGTGATAATAGAGATAGCCAAGACCGCCGAGAGCGAGTACCAGAAGTCCACCCAAGATAATAATAATTATCTTGGATTGGTTTTTGGAAGAAAATCCCTTGGAAGTTTTTTGAGTCGGATTGATTTCAAGAGAAAGCATGTTTTTGTTTTGAGAATAGGGAAAAAATTTCCGCCAGAAGTCTTTGTCTATAGTGTAATCAAAAAAGAGCGTCCCTACAAGCCAAACTTATGGACTTACGTCCTCTGTCAAAGGCGCTTCTTCAACTATTTGGTCTGGCGCTGTCTCAAGCGTAGAGTCTTCAAGGGGGGGTTCTATAGGTAACGAAGTTGCATCTGGTTGAGGAGTCGTTTCCAGTGTTTCTATAGAGGTACTCGGATCTACAAAATCGCGCTGCTCTACTACAAAGAAAGCTTCTCCAAGTTTCTTAGTAGCTCCTTCCACGATACTCAGCGCTCCCCCTAAACCAATCTTAATAAAGTTCGGATATGTGGTGTCCTTCAAGGCTTCCTGCATAGTGACAAGATCCGTTTCCAGACTATAGAGTTTTTGACCAAAACTGGCTTGGGCGTTTTCAAATACTTGATCAGCTGAAAGAGCTATTTCTCCTGGCAATCCCTTGGCAAGAAGCTCTCTATTAACCACTTCTTCCTTGGTCATCACTATTTCCTTCACCGTAAAGTCTTTCACCGTAGCGCGTTCTCCATCCACCACAAGTTTGTACATCCCTTCGGGAATATCCCAACGCAAAACGTCATCACTCAGAACAAAAGTATCATTCGTACACGGAGCAGTAGCCACATAGATGGGGTCTACTTCAAAGTTGTTCCCTTCATAGAGTTCTACCCGTACATCTGTCGTACAGAGTCCCTTTATCTCTATGTTATTCTCAGCCGAAAGGAGCTCCCACGAAGAAACACCTTTGACCAAGGAAGGAGTGAGAGCGAGTAAACTTATGAATAATAACTTTTTCATAGTATTTAGCGATCTGTTTCTACATACATACGGTTCACGCCTATCTGGGCGGCTGTCACCGCTGTGTTGGCGGCATTGCCCATAACAGCATGAGCTGACATCATCGTTGTATTAACTGGTAAGTCTGTAGCCGTCGAACTATTGATAATTTCTGCTCCTGTATTAACATCCACTAATCGGTAATAAATAGTTGTGTCATTCGGCTTGGCATAGATATAAGCATCATACCCTTGGTTGGAGGCAAGAGTAGGCTGACCAGCAATAGCATCCTTGACCGCTGCTCCAGCATTATCATTATGCATGAAGGTAATAGCTGTGTCACCGGCATCAATCCCGAAGCCAGCAATATTTGGATCAGCTGAAGGCTGGGCAGTTACTAAGGCCGTACTATTTGGAGAGAGTCCTACAAACAATCGATCTCCCGCTGTCCAAGTGGTAATACCAAAGCGACAGAAGAAGAAAAATCCTCCCTGCCCTGATACCGAACCACGAAAAATCATGTTTTCTGTACTTCGTTGTCCTACTTGCTGATTAGTCGTAGTGACCACTGTGGCCCACTGCCCACGTTTCATAGCGGTATAGAAGTTTGTGGTCGTAGGAAGAGCGGTAGTATACGTACCTGCTCCGGCTCCAGCTGTACCCTGCCACACACCAGCTGTAGCGGTAGTTGGAGTCCACATGATAGTGTTATTTCCCCAAAGGGCTGCCTGGAAAGGGGTGTCTACCCCTGCGGGTCCAATCCACTTCGGTACAATACGTCCAGCTATGTTCTTGGTATAAATATGTAGATTACTCCCTGAGGGGGCGCTTGGCTCATTGGTAATAGCATTTATAGTAACTCCAGTATCTGTGCCACCAAGCGTCAGATCATTATTAGTCTTATCCCAAGCAAAATCAGCATCTCCACCAAAGGCTCCAGCGTCATTGAACTGAATCTGAGTGGTTGACCCTCCAGGAGCGCCAGTGCCTCGACAATCTGTCCAGGCAGTATCTTCAAAACAACGGAAGCGGTTGGTGTTGTTGTTATAATACATCTTTCCTTCGGCTCCTGCCGGATCTCCAGCATCGCTTTTCACATCAAGGGCAAACAGATCAGGAGTTGTAGAACCAGCGCCACCAGCGCCCACTTGAACAGTACCGGTAGTAGAAGTACCAGCCACAGCCAACGTGATGCCCCCACTACCAGATTGAAAGGTAGATGTTGATGTCGTATTGGTAGATCCAAATATGACGGTCTTGGCAGCTGCTCCAGTACCAATGCTAATAGTCTCCGCTGATCCATCGTCACCAATATTGATAGCTCCTGTGGTTCCAGAGTTAATACCAATAGCCACTCCAGCTGCTGACGTCAGTGTTGAGAGTGTGGTGGTACCGCTGATAGTCACCGCATCATTGAGATCGATAATACCTGATCCCGTAGCTACAACGGTGAGGTCTTCTCCAGAGGTGGTCGTGATATCGTTGGTAGCACCAGCAAAAATAACTCCCGTTGAGCCAATGGACTTGTTGGTAAGAACTTCGGTGCCAGCTAAGGTAGCCAGTGTGCCAGAAGTAGGCAAGGTCAATGTAGTGGTCCCCGTGGTAGTAAAGGTCACGTCATTTGCTGGTGTTGTACTGAAGGCTCCCCCAAAGGCAATGGTCTTACCGGCTGGTACAGTCAGGGTTCCAGTGGTGTTGGTCACCGTCAGGCCTCCGACTTTTTCAGCATTCATAGCATAGGGCGCAGCCGTGAATTGAACACGTGGTGTCATCTCGCCATCAGTGTTGAAATTAATGCCGAGAGAAATATTATCCGTATTGAAATATACTGATCCTGGTAATGGATCGTTGATTGTATCTGACACAAGGTTGTATTGAAAAATACCATCTGTAACAGTAAGCGTTTCGGTATCTGTCCAGATATTGGAACCACCACTTGAAACTGTATAAAGTCTAAAAACAAAGGTGTAGCTACCATTCGCAACATTAGTACCATCGGTATTGACCACTTTTCCTTGAAAATTGATTTGACGATTGATACCAGTAGCTGCTTCAGCCGTATTACCATGCCACAGGCCTCCAAAAAGCAAACTGAGTAACAAAAAAGCTAGGGTCGGTATCCCTATTCGCCTTTGTGGCCTTGTTAAAGTATTTTTTTGTTTTTGTTTGAGGCTCATAGCCTGTAAAGAGCTCTTAATTTTCTCTTAAGAAACAAAAAATGACCTCGGTTTCCCGAGATCACCTCTTTTTGAATCTCTATTAACTCCATTATAGCAGAAAAAACGCTTTATTGCAAGCTTTTTCAGCTCTTTTCTGCATCCTCTATAGTTGTTTTTTGAATACTTTGCTTGATGGCATCAAGCATGCTCTTTTTGTCATCGTGAGCAGCCGTAGCGCTATAGGTGAGCGAGACCAAAAGCTCATCAACAAAGAAAAAGTATGTCAGCTCAAAAGGGTCACTCTGCTTGCTCAAAAAACTTTCACGCTTTTCTTTTGACAACTGTTCATTGTAGAGAGGATTATTTTCTCTCATCTGATAACTCGGTGATGCTTCTAGTGTTTTTTCTTCTCTTTGCTCTACCGTGACAGCTATTTTCTCATTGTTTCCTCCGCCCTCTTTCACAAAAAAAATACTCTCTAGTAATGGACCCTCTTCAGGAATCATTCGTGTTGCCTCCCTAAATACTCCCGGCACCATGAGGGTCAGATACTTCCCCTTGTACGTATAATCTTCTGGTTCGCTTGATGTTTCTACTTCTACTTTGGGTGCCGTATAGACAGTCCCCGCAGCTTCGCCTTGAGTCCACAACCAGATCAAGATGGCTCCAATAAAAATAGGTCCAATGACGAACCAGTACCAAATATGTCCTTTCATAAAGCCTTTTTTTCTTCTTTTTTTAGAAACTTCTTCCAAAGTGTACGAGCCTTTTTACGGTAGTATTTCAACACAAACACTCCTCCAAACACTACTACCAACACCCCCGTAGTCACTGGTGGCCAATACCAATATTTTTCTCCACTTACTTCAAATGTATCTTTACCGTCGTAGCGATATTCAACTCGTACGGAGTACTGTCCCGGTAACCAAGCCCCAGTCAATGACCCAAAACGCTCATCAAATCGTCTCGACGTATTGGGTAGTACCAGACCACTACTCTGATTGATGGTCGCTTTTTTAATCGTACGCCCGAGTGGGTCAGAGATACGTACCGTACCTCGCGGTATCACATGCACATTGCCTTCGTTTGTAAAACGAAGATTCACTGTTTCTGGTAGACGCCAGAGTTGCTTGCGATATTCCTTCCCCTCAAGACGAAAAGAAAATACTTCACCTCCCACTTTACGCACATACACTAAAGCTGAGAACACCTGTCTAACAGCAATACGAGTTTTATCATCTGCATTGGTGTCTGGGGTATCATTCTCAAACAATACCGCTCCATAGTGCCCTCCTGGCGAAAAAGTATCGTCGTTCTTGATGGTTACATCTACTCTTGTTTTAGACTGTGGCGCAACGAGAATATCTTTGACTGGTATTTCCATCCACTTCGCCGCCTCGTACTCTCTGGGGTCACCAGAGCCCAAAAATGCCACTCCTCCGCTCTCATCAAGCGAACCAAAGTCAACTACCCGCAAATTGAAACGTTGTTCCACTGAAGAGGTGTTTTCAAGCACAATAGGAACCGTGGTGCGAGCTTCATTTTCAATTATCACTTCCTGTAGAGCTGGCTCTAAAGTGACTAATTCTCTGTTTTTCTGCTCAAAAACCTGCTCTGTTTGGGCGAGAGCAGGCTGAATGAGTACAAAAGAGATGCTGAGGAGAGAAACTACTATCCTCACCTGAAGCCATTTCATTTATTTGTCTTTGTTTCTGCGGAAAATTCCTCCAAACATTGAACGTAGTCCGAGGAGAATAAAGATACCAACAACCAATCCCAAAGCAATGATACGCCACGGGATCACCCAGAAACTGACTTCACCTTCAAGAGGTACATCATGGGTACCGTCATCATAAATCATGAGTAGTTTGGCCGTATAGCGACCAAAGCGAAGTTGTGAGAGATCGTTAAAGTTCCACTTGAGTTCCATTTCAGTCTCACCCTTACTGTTCTTTACTTCCTTGCCATCTACAATCTTGGGAACGTACTTAGGAAAACCTTCGCTCCACTGTGCCTGAAAAGTACGTTTTGATGATGGAAGGATATTACCTTTTTCTTTGTTCACTTCAAGAAGAGCGATATCTTTGGTATCACCTTTATCAATAAAGATGTTGCCTCGTGGTGCGCCATGGACGTTGCCTCCATTTTTAAGAGTCACAGAGAACGTAGCTGGCAGAAACTCATAGACCTTCTTATCAAGAGAAAACTTATCTAGAGTTACTTCACGCTTGGCTCCAGGTACATCAACATCCAGGAGAGCGAGTACCGCTGTACCGCCATTGAGAGCTGTTCGACGCTCTTCTGCACTCAAATTTTCGTTAGCACGAGCAAAAACAAAGGCATAGTAGTAACCAAAAGCAGCCTCTTTGGGTGGGGCAATCGTAGCCTGTACCGTCTTCCACTCTCCAGGGGCAACCTTGAAGGTATTCTCACTGAAGCTCACCCATTTGATAAATTCATCACTTGGTTCTGGGTCCAACAAGGCTGGCTTACCAGTATCTTCGTAGGCCTCAAATTTCATGAGAGAAATTTTGAGAGTTTCTTCTTCAGTTCCTGTATTACGAATCTTGATATCCGTTGTCACTGGTACTCCTGGAGTAGTTTTTGCGATGATAGGCAATGGTGAAGTCAAAAGTGATAGACCACTTAACTGAGCTTGTGAAAAAGTTGGGGCCAACAGTCCAAACACCAAAAGCGCACCGAAAAAAGATTTAAGCAGTCGATCCATAGGAAGGCATTATTTTTTTACTTAGTAGAAACACGTGTTTTCAGTATACCACAAAATGCAACCTTTTCAGTAAAAAACCCCTCAAAAGAGGGGTTTTAAAGTCAGTTTTTTCAAGGGTAGCCCTAGAAGCGACCAGCAGCAATGACTGTCAGGGTATCTGTATAGTCGTTAGCAGCGGCCTGCACAGCGGTAATCTTGGCACGTTCAGTCAGGGTCAAGACATCTCCATCGGTCGTACCACTGGCAGCGGCAATTGGCTGAAAGACCGTTGAGGAAAGGGTTCCTCCTGAAGTAGAGTTTGTACCGTTGTACTCTGCTCCATAGTTAGCGGCCTGAGTCACAGTACCTGTTCCAGTACCACTATCTGTGGTTATGTCTACATCGAGAACATATCCTGTTGTTGAAGCTAAGTCTGTCGGAGCATTATCTAATGAACCAGCTGTGGCGATAGAGGCGCCAGTACCAGCCGAGTTGAGCCCTGCGTTTGCGCTTCGTACCCAAGCGACCCAACCAGAGGCAGCATTGGTAGCTACGGTGGCGGTACGGCCGTTGGTAGAGGTAGTTGTGGTAGAGAGGTTACTGGTAAATGTATCAGCGTTAGCACTCAAACTAAAGCTAAAGGTTGGGGGAACTGTAGCGGTGACCACAATCTGATCATTTGAAACAATAGACAGAGAATAACTGGCTGAATCTATAGTGGTAGGGCCTGTCGCTCTTGTTGTAATACTCCCTACTTTATCATTACCAGCCGTACTGGTAGTCAAAGTGCTCGTACCAGTAAAATTGAAACAGTAGAGCGTACCAACGACTAAGTCACCACTTGGAAAAGTGACTGTTTGTCCAGAAACAGCACTCGCAGTGGCAATACTTGGCCAGGCAGACGCTCCTGATGGCAGGTTAGTGGTTGTTACTGTCCAGTTAGAGGCGGTTGAGCTGACGGTAAAACCAGTTGGGAAAGCTACCTGTACATCGGCTTCAGTCCCAGCGGTCTCCGCTTGAGCACAGACTGTTCCGCCGGTGGTGGTAGAAGCGGCTAAACGATCAAGTCTGACATAGGCGACTTCAAGATTAGCCGCTTTTGAAATACTGACAAAAACAAATGGTAATCCAAGAAGAAAAAGGAGAGAAAGTAGCTGGAGAGCGCTGAGCTTACTCTGAATCTTTTTATGTATCTGTAGCGACATACGTTTTTTTTATTTTTATAAAGTGCTCTTCAATAAGAAGAACATAGAATACACTTCTAGTATACATGAAAAAGAGCCTCTAGTCAATCAGTTTAGAAGCTTGCTGAAGTAATAACTGTCAATACTTCCTGGTAGTCTGTTGCCGCCGGTGTCACTGCTGAAGATTTGGCCTTAAGAAAGAAAGATCCTCTTCCGCTAGCCACTGGGCTACTCGCAGTAAATATTTCTCGTATCGTAGTATCACTGGCTGCCACATTGTCACCTGACAAGGTATAACTTGGGGTCAGTGAAAAAGGGCCCCCCGCACTCTGAGTGGCGCTGATTCCCTGTATACCAAAACCTTCTTGGAGAGCACTGAGATTACCAGTCACTGAATTAATAGTATAACTAGCGATAAGACTTTCAAGACCACTGTTCTCACCCTTGATATACACCCGCCCACCATTTTCAGCATTGGTATCAAAATCCACCCACACATTATCTGGACTCGTACTGACACTTCCTGGCGTTAAGTTGCCAAAGTTGGTCGTCACCACGCTATTGTCGACATCAGTAGGTGCTACATCTATATCAAAACTGAGCTTGGCTCCAACAGTAGCTACGGTCGCTATTGGACCATAGTCAGTCTCTGTTTTAGCCCCTTGCATAGCCTTCACCTTCACCTTATATGTCGTATTCGGTAGTAACCCAATGATGAGTGTCCCGCTGGCCCCACCCCAGTTGGTATAGGTCTGATAATCTTCGATACCCAAAACTGTTCCGACTGTATCATCACTCTGCACATAGCTAGTCGTAACAAAATTATCACTAGAAATAGCGATAGCGTAGGTTGCGTCACTTGGATTCTCCAGAGGCACCAGAGTGACCAGAAGCTTGTTGTAGTAGTTGCTCGGGTTGGTAAACGTAGGGGCGCTGGGAACATTGGCTTGGTTGGTAAAAACCATACCAGCACCTAAGTCATAGTTTGTACCATCCAATTTACCCGCGCTCTGTTCACCGCTAATCCCTGTGATGCCGTAATTGGTAGAAGCGCCACTACCACCACCGCTCCCTATACCAAAATCCTTAAGCTGATAATTGGTACTTACTGGTAGGGCTAACAGGAAAAAAATCATGAAGGGAGTCTTCATGAAGTTCTTTTTTTGAAAGCCTATCATACCGCGCATAAGGAAAGAGCTATTCTTTACCAAAAATAACTGTGAGTGATGCTGTTTGTGTCTCGGCATCACTAGCAAGAGCCTCTTTGACGACTATACTAGGATACTTGGTTATGAGTTTGGCTTTGAGGGCCTCGGCCTCTTTGGTAAAATTTTTCTTGTTGTAGATCGTCGTTCCAGTAAAGTCTCCTTTTGTATTACCGACGGTTACCTTACTAAAACCTTCTTGTTTGAGAAGTGTAGATACTTCTGTGGCCACCCCCTTGGCGCCACCACCATTCATGACAATAATATCAAGCTGTTGAGCTGCTTTGAGACTCTCTGTAGTTTCTGGTTTTTCTTCTTTACTAGTTTCAACTACTGTTTCCTGTGTTTCTGATGGTGTAACTGCTACTTCCTCTCTAAGAGGCGTATTAGAAAGACCACTGATGGAAGGAGCTTCGTTTTGTATGGACTGCTTTTGCCAAAGGGTAAAAGCTCCAAAGCCAATACCAAACAGACCCACGCAAACCACCACAATCAAAAGTCCAAGAAGAAGTGTCCCGAAAAGATGTTCTCTCTTACCGATTGGCTTCGAGAGAGTCGCGGGCTCGCTGATACTTGTTTCTGTAGGAGTTGGTTCTACTACTTCTTTCTCTTCGGTTGATTTTTTCTTTGTTTTTTTACCAAACATGACCATAGATATATTAGTCTTCAAATTTTTTCCACGCCAGATATAAAACAGTTACCAGGGCTACACCGAGAACGACAAGGCGCAAAATATCATTCATGTCACTCCAATAGCCCATTGAACCAATAATGAGAGCCAGTGTTCCCGCAAAAGAAAGCCCCGATGCTACCAGGGTAGATCCTGATACAAATAGTGAGCCAACCAGTAAGAATAGGCCGAAGGCTACAAAAACAATAAAGACGTTGCGACTGTACAAACTGTAAGCTTCGCTGTGTTCTTTACTGCAGGTAAAGTCAGCATTACAGTAGGCGGGTTGAAGCATTTCTTTCTCGCCAGATGAGGCATTCCACTGACCACCGTTGCCTACACATTCCTCCTCAGTAGCAAAGGTTTTCTTCACCTGCTCTACTTTACAAAAATCATCGTACATTGGCTCTGGATAAGCCACTTTAAGTGCATAAACGGCAAATAAATTGATCAGAATCACAATACCGCCCAGCACTGCATAGCGTACCAAAACACTTTGTTTTCTTGGTTGTGACTTCTCAACTTTTTCTTTCTCTTTCTTCAAAGGAGTCTCTGCAACGGGCACTTCTTTCACCAGAGAGATTTCATCCTTTATTTCTTCTTGTTTCATAAAAATTGTATTAGTCTTTCGCTTCCAGTATATCACAAAAAATCCGCTCTCTTG
>CAZLQC010000023.1:0-13905 GCA_964561695.1 uncultured Bdellovibrionales bacterium | reverse complement strand
GTGGTCGAGATATCACGTATGATGAGTTTATCTGGAATCTTGGTTGGATTAGTTTTATCATCCTCTCGACACTCCTTCTGTGGCTATTTTTTGTCTTTTATGAGTACTGGTTATTTATGAAGGGAAAGCTGTATGTTGATGAGCTTGATTTTCGTAAACTTGGTTTTATTTCCCGTTTATAGCATATGGATTTCATATTACTTGGACTGCACTACTTGGTTATACTGACTCTCCTTTTAGGGTTGGCATTTACGCTGGGAATTGTCTGGCGGACAGAGAAAAGACTCGACCTGACCTACAAATGTCTATTCGTGGCGTTGTTTAGCTTTCTCGGTTCTCGGATGATAGCTCTCGGCACTTTCTTGGCTACTGACATGCAGGCTCTTGTCGTAGGAGGCCTTGATTTTGTAGGGGTCTTTTTTCTGCTCTTGAGTATTCTTGAGATGCGTGATATTGTACGGAATCTTGATAAAGAGAAGAAATAACGGGTTCACCCCGTTAGAAATGAAAAAAACAGCAGGCAGAGAAAAAAATCACCAGAGCCATACATCATTCAAAATGATAAGAGCAAAGGAGATAAGTCACTTCTAACGGGGTAAATAATTTTGTGCCATACCGTAACACGCCAACTATCATTACACCTATCGAGAACTATCAGGTAACTGGTTTACCTTTTGGTAAACGCTCGGTTCTTCAGGGTGTGCTTTGGGGTATCCATCTTGGAGAGGACATTCTAGCACCAGCAGGAACAGATGTAAGAGCCGTTGGTCGAGGGACAGTTGTTTATTCAGCTCTTCATGCCGGTGACCGAGATAAGGGTAATTGGGGCTATATTGTCATTATTCGTCATCGTCATCCCAAGCGTCGACAGACATTCTACTCGTTGTATGGTCATCTGGGGGATAGTTACAAGCGTATTGGAGATACAGTAGAGCTTGGTGATCCACTAGGCTTCATAGGTGAAAGCAACACTCGTGAAAACGGTTTCTGGGAAGCTCATCTTCATTTCGCTATTTACCTTGGTCCTTGGAAGAAAGAAGTGCTGCCTGGTTATTGGAAGGACGGTGATACTCGTACCCGTCCGGAGTGGTGGGCTGTACCAAGTGAATTCATCAATGACTATCAAAAATAACTCCCTCAAACCTAGATAAGTTGAGGGAAGTTTTAGATTGGGAGTAGTTTTTAAGTTTTGGTATAGCGCGTAAAGAGGTGGGTATAAATATCATCACGATTTTGTAGTATACTGCCAAACCATGCCCAAGTGTAACCGATAGGATTAAGAAAGCGTCTTTCAAGGGGAAATTCTTGAAGGAGTCTTTTGTGGTTACGAGAGAGAATTTTTTGGACAGCTTCTTGAATAATCAAGAGTTCTTGATAAGAAGATGACGGCATAGTTGCTAACACCTTTCTCTCGCAACTAAAGAACGAGTACTCTCAGTATAGCACCAAAAAAAACACCCTGAGCTTGTCGCAGGGTGTTTTCTTAATCAGTGCCCTCTGCAGGAATCGGACCTACATCCTTGGTTCCGAAGACCAATGCTCTATCCATTGAGCTAAGAGGGCAGTATTTTGATTATTGCTTCCCGCCAAATTTATCAGCCTTTGGCTGAGGCGGACAGGTATATCCATTAAGCCCCGCCTGCAAAAGCTATGCTTTAGCATTACGGGCAGGTATCGAGGCTGTTACTAAGGTACAGTAGCTCGAATAGAGGCTCTCGTCAATGGTTTTTCTCTTAAAAGAGGCGTATAATAGCCATAGTAATACTTAGCTTTTTATATATGCAAGAAGTAACCACCAAACAGGTAAAGGCAGCCGCTTTGCTTATGCTCGCTATAGCCGCTTTGGCTTTTGTTTATCAGTACGGACGTTCTTTGGATCAGACGTATCCTAACCGTACATTTAGCGTGCAGGGAGAAGCTGATATTGAAACTCCTAACGACATCGCCTTCTTTACCGCCACAGTGATCACTGAGGGCTCGGGCGAGGTGACTACATTACAAGGAGAAAACACTGGAAAAATGAACCGCATCAGCAGTTTTCTTGAGGAGCAGGGGATAGAGAAGCGTGATCTCAAGACGACGAACTACTCTATGAATCCACGCTATAATTATCCTAACTGTGCCAGTGGGACTACTATTTGTCCGCCAGCTACTATTAATGGCTACATCATCACGCAGTCTCTTGAAGTAAAAGTTCGTCAGGCTGACAAGGTTGGGGAGCTTCTTTCTGGTATTGTATCTGCTGGTGCTAACAGTGTTTCGGGGGTTAGTTTTGTGACCGATGATGATAGTAGCGCTCGCAAAGCAGCTCGCAAAGCAGCCTTCAAGGATGCTCGTGAAAAAGCCCTCGAAGCTGCCGAGGCAGGAAATTTCCGTCTTGGAAAAATGGTTACTTTCTATGAGGATAATGCTAATCCTGTAGAACCGATGCGAGAAGGCTTTGGTGGTGATTTGATGACAATGTCTGCTAAGGCTATGTCGGCACCAGTATTGGAACCAGGAGTGAAGACAGGCAAGCTACAGGTGACGCTCACCTATGAAATTCGTTAGTACGAGAGAGGGCTTTTTAGAGTGAATATTAAAAAACTCTCCGCTAGTAAGCGGAGAGTTTTCTTTTATCCGAATCGTTATCTTTAAGCTTCGGTATTTTTCGTCTTACACTGCTTGCAGAAACAATCAGCAAAGAGAAGAAGTCCACCGGTAAGACCAAGATTCTTGAGGAAGTTGGTCATTTGCATTTGACCCTGAGCACCACTCCAGTCCATGTGAAACATGAGGGTAGCGAGAAGGGTGAAGGCAATCAGCATCCAGGCAGCCTGGCTAACTCGGTAGTTGAACATCAGCATCAACCCACCACCAAGCTTGAGGACAATAGCAATCACTGTGGCCAGGGTAGCGATACCAGCTAGCCCCCATGGGGTAAGCCCCATACCAACAAACTTAGTAGTGCCAGCAAAGTTCATGAGAAAACCTGCTCCACCAACGACATAGACAAGGGACAAAAGTATACGAGGCACATGCATTGATACCCCACAACCGTTCTTGTTCATCATAGGATGATATATAAAAAATTAGTTAACCCCCTATATTTATTATACTCTCTCCCACTGGATTGTAAATAATGCCCTTAAAGAGCTGTTTTGTCTAGATAGAGGGCCAGAAAAATGCTATTATGAGAGGGTAATTATTTCCTTTTTTAACCATGGCTATTTCTAAAAAAGCATCACTTTTCTTGATTCTTCTTGTCGGTGCGGTAGGGCTTATTATGAAATTTCTTCTCAATCCATTTAGTAGCAAGGAGGCTACTGAGTCAGCCAACAATACGGAGATAGTAGTAGAGGACGTGCCTACAGAGGTACCTACGCCTACTCCAGTTCCTGCAGAATCTCTTCCAGCACCAGCACCAGCACCCATAGAACCATTAGTCGAGACACCGGTAAAGGCGGCTACTAAGAAAATTTCTCTAAACACCAGCTACAAATCGCCAGCCGGAATGGAAGATGTGGGATTTGTTTTGAATGTTGATGCCTCTGGAGTAGTCAAGAGTGCAGAAGCTATTGTTCATGCCACCCATCGTGAGTCGGTCAAGTATCAGAACAGTTTTCGGGATAACTTCAGCACTGCGGTAGTGGGTAAGAAACTGTCAGATCTTTCTAGTATTGATAGGGTTGGCAAAGCCTCTCTCACGACGAATGCTTTCAATGCTTCCCTTTCTAAACTAAAAGCGCAGATCTAACACGGTTTCATGGAAACATTTTCCTTCAAGGCACTTGGCACGGAGTGGACACTTCTTTCTGACGGAAAAATTTTTGATGAAGCAACTCAAAAAAATGTTATAGAAAAAGTCGCTCTGTTTGAGGAGCGATTTTCTCGTTTTAAGGATACAAGCGAGGTCAATGCCTTTCGAGAAGCTTCCCCAGGAACTTATGGCGTAAGTAGTGAATTGGCTGTGCTTTTGGAGCGCGCGCAACTACTACGTACCTTGACTCAAGGTCACTATGATCCAGCTAGTGGAGTGATTCTCGAACATATGGGGTATGATAAAAAATATCGTTTTACCCAAAGTAAAAAACCGTTACCTAGTATTCCAGTGTGGAGTATCAAGGATAAAGAGCTGCAACTTTCTGGTCCCGTAGCTTTTGATTTGGGTGGGATGGGTAAGGGGTACGTTATTGATATGGTAGCTGGTATCTTGGCAGCAGCAGGCTATATGTATTACCTAGTTGATGGCGGAGGAGATATGTATGCGACTACCAAAGCTGATGGGAGTCCCTATACGATTGCTTTGGAATGGCCAGGTAGAACGGGGGTGAGTTATGGCACAGTGACACTTCGTAATCAGGGCTTAGCTGTTTCTGATACAGCGACACGACGCTTTAGTGGACATCATCATATTGTAGACGCGGAAACAGGAGCCAATACAGAGAGGGTTCTTGGAGCAGTGGGTCTTGGAGCCACTGCCTGGGATGCTGACTCTGCCACGGCAGCCCTGATGCAGTGGCCACACTGCGATCAGACAAAAGTCGAGGAGAGCTTTGGGATTACGAGCATTATTATTACTCAGAAACAAGAGTTTTTAGTAGGTACAGACTGGCCTGGGGAAGTTTTTAGGAGGGCTTGAAATCCTCACAGGGGCATGTTATAAATGGTGTACTCAGAGGCTGAAATCCTTCAGTTTCTTTAATAGTTCCATGAGAGGGGAAAGACAATGTTAGCAGCTATGCGGTTTGATCCGATTGTGACCGATTCCGAAAAAAACGCACTTGATTTTCTTGTGGGGGCGCAGGTCTTTCTAACGGACAATCGCCATGAAGTGCCTGAACTGCCGGTAGGCTACCCCCTTATACCAGTCGAAGATAGACACCAAGCAGGTTGGGTCTACGCCGCACTGTATATCGTTCGGCAAGAGGTTTTTGTCGACTGGTCAGCGGATCTGCAGGACTGGTTTCCTTTCACCGAGGGTCTTTCAAGGGCCCGGCTAGATGTACCACACTCACTCGCTCTAGAGCTGTGGAGACATCATCAAGAAGCTTTTTACCCGAAAACCAGTACGATAATACGTGTTGGCAGGCAACAGTTAAGTTGGAAGGGGTCTGATTGGAATTGTAGTAAATGTGATCCACTGAGTGCGCCACAGGTGGGCGATATGATTATCGTCTACTACCAACAGGAATAAAACGCCTACAGGCAACCACAAGAAAGCCCTCCCCGGTATAACCACTAGGGAGGGCTGTCTTTTTGATTGTGAGAAATATACACTGGGGTGACTAGAGGGAATCGAACCCTCATTCATGGTACCACAAACCATTGTCCTACCATTGAACGATAGCCACCCCACTACATACTTCTCTTTTATCTCTCCTGTGCCCTCGGCAGGAATCGAACCTACATCAAGGGCTTAGAAGACCCCTGCTCTATCCATTGAGCTACAAGGGCAGAACCGTCGGTGGGTGTAGTAGGGCTCGAACCTACGACCGTTAGCTTAAGAGGCTACTGCTCTACCAACTGAGCTATACACCCAAACAAAAACGCTTCACAACACAGGTCAAGCGTACTCACACAATACCAAAAACTGTCACGTACGTCAATAAAATTAAAAGGGGCTCCAGCAACGATGGTTAGTCATGCTGAAGCCCCGGGACGCCAAGGACTTCCGAGTTTCCTTTACTGCTATCGAAGTGGGGTAGTTACCCCTGACAGCTATCGATCAGGTGGATGTGTTGCGATCAGGCGCATTGTCGAATCCTTTCAGGATCGATCGCCGGCAGTCAGGAGGTCCGGTCGACCGCCCGCGAGCCGCGCAGCAGGCCGAAATGGGCGCCGCCGATGTTGTTGATGATGTTGCCAAAGCTATTCTCTTGCGACATAGTCGCAGTCACGTAACAAACTTCCGCATACTTGATCTCCTTGATCGTTTTCACAATTACCATGCTTGTTGTCGTACCGGTTGAATGAGGGAAACCCTCCTGGATCCAATTGATCCCGCACCGAAACGTCATTTCCGACATGGCGAGATAGGTACCAGAGACTGATACACATTTCGCCTTAAGGGAATTGCATGGGTAATACTTAAAGAACGTTAAGATGCAGTATACACCCAAAATGGTATTTTGTCAATACCTAGAGGGTGAATGATCTAAGATATGGCTTTATTAGGGGGTATCTTATGAAAAAACCCCTGGGACAGAAATCATGGCGGATGATCGGGTAAGGGAACCGGTCAAAGGCTATAAAATCTGTCCCGAGAGGCGGGATAGGAAAGTTGCTGTACCGAGCGAATTTGGAATTACTACTCTTTTGGGAACTGGAATTTTGGGAACTCCCACCCAAAAGAATGCCACCTCATTGCCGAGTCTTTCCCATCTCTTTAGGTTTCACACTCACGTATTATTCCGGAGAGAAAACCCTTCCTTAGTCTAAACCACTGGTTCGCAGACCAGGTTGGTTTGGTTGCTATAAGGTGCCGACCGGAGTCAGCCCCTCCAGTATACGCCTCCTTTTAGAATCTGCAAGTTTAGCCCCAGAGACTTATGGGTTGAGCTTTTTGTATTCGCGCCACTGACGACTGGACCAGTCACTTGGCTTGCTGGTGAGTTTTTTTTGTTCTTCGCCAGGGTGAGGGAAAAGACTTGGAGACTTGTAGTTACTGGCAAAGGAGTCCTTGATCATCTCCTGACCATCCTTGTCGACGACAATTTGAGTAAAAACAGTCTTCATACTACCATCTCCACCACGTGACAGGATATGGGGTCCATCGACGGTGGTAGTGCGACCATCATCAGTACCAAAGAAACGGAAATTGAGCGTATCGCCGACAATTTCTGATTGCATCATGACGTGGTGACCGGTGTTGTTCTGGAATTTGAAATCAGGCTTAGGAACGTAAACAGTCGCATCCATGCCATACGGCAGGTAATAGCGGACCGGGTAGGAGTGGTTTCTTCGCTCTGTAATCTTCATGCCACTATAGATAGCCGCTCTGAAGACAGTGCTAGATACTTGGCAGATGCCACCACCAAATTCTGGTTCAGTCTTATTGTTCCTGATGACGAGTTCTGGAAGGTAGCCGTGTTCACCATCTACCTCACCAAGATAGTTCACAAAAGAAAACTCTTCGCCAGGAGCAATAATGACACTTTGGAATTGTTCAAGTGCTCGTTTGATGTTGTAGATACGATTTTTTGGCGAGCCCTTGAAGTTGGTGGTACCAGTACCGATAAGTTCTTTGACACCAAGCTTGTCAATGTCAACACTCTTAATCTTTGGCTCAGTGAGGGCGCCGGGTAACTTGATAAGAAGAGGAGAGTGATTACTGGTCTCTAGCGCTTTTGTAATGACATCCAGAGCCTCACCTTGTTTCATAGCGTAGCCGTAGGTCTCTTTTTGAGACACGGTGATAGTGCCATCTTCGGTACCGCTGAATATAGCGTCTTTAGGGTCACTATCAGTGCGAAGGGCCAGATCGGAGAGGAAGGCGGCTATCTTGGTTCTATCGATATCAGTAGTCAGCTCGGTATGTACAAACATACGTTTCTTATTCTGGAAGGCTAGGTCACAGAAAGAATAGGCCACCGGACAGTAGCTCGTGTCTTCTATTTCTGAGGGTATTCCAGAACCAAAGACCATTTTGGTATCGAGACTGACCCAAGATTCCACAGTAGCAGCCGAAACTACTTCTGTTTTACCGTTAAGATCGAGATTGAGAGTCGGTAGAGCAGCCGCAGACACAGAGTTTGTACTGCCGATAATAAGGAGGCTACCAAAAATAAATGAGAGAAAAAAATGCTTCATGTGATAGGAGAGAGAAAAACCGATTTACCATTGAAAGGAAATCGGTTTTTGCATAAAACCAGGACGATAGTTCCCAATGAAATTAGAATCCGCGAACTTGAATTTTTTTGGTTTTGGTAGTGTCGGCTTTTGGAAGACGGATAGTGAGGATACCGTTCTTGAGAGAGGCGTCTGCCTTATCTGGGATAACATCAACAGGAAGAAGGACTGAGCGAGAAAATCCGCCCCAGTAACACTCTTGATAGTAGTAGTTACCATGAGAGACTTCTTCTTCGTTCTTACGTTCACCTTTGACGGTGACCATGTCGTTGTTGATGGAAACATCGAGGTCTTCTGGTTTGACACCAGCGATAGTAGACTTGATGACGATTTCATTTTCGGTTTGGTAGACATCGATAGTTAGCTGGCCCTCGTTGTTATCAGGCTCAGTTTGGGCATAGCTTGGGGCCCAACTGGATTCCTCGCGGACTGGATATGATTGTGTTTCTGTTTCGTTTTGCATATAGACAGGTGTTTCTTCTTCTTCGTTATAAACTGGGACCGAATCTTGGTAGTTTTGCTCCAGAGTCTCTGCGCCAGTCAGGCGTTCAAAGAAGCTCTTTTTTTGTTTGGTCATAGGAGTGGAGAATATGAAAATTAAGGGGATGAGTACCTATATGTATTAAGTATAGGGCAAAAAAGAAAGACAGGCAACAAGCTTTAGAGAAGGATATTGTAGCCAAAGTGCAGAGCGGTCAGGAACCCGAGTAAACTGATAAGAGCCCTTTTGCCTTGGCATTTAGGCAGTAGCATGACGAGCAGTAGTGAGGTCACTAGGTGGACTAGGAGAATACCGTAGATGGGTCCTGAGGGTAGGTTGTGCATGAGAGAAAGAGCAAAGTACTCGAGGCTAGCAAAACCAAATCCATAGATCAGACCTCTAGTGAGGGGCTGAGGAAGGGCGATAAGGCGACGACTCGCCTGGAGAAAGAAGATAATTTTGAAACTTTCTTCGATGAGGGCAAAAAGGAGGAGTGAAAAATGGGTCGGTACAAACGAGCTATCGAGAGCGCTGGTGTCGATAAAAAAAGAAGCCACAAGCAGCTCGACAAGAAGCGCTCCGAGAGAAGCCAGTAGACCAAAGATAAAAAGAGTGAGAAGTGGTGCACCCTGTGGCACTACTTCAAGTGGGTTGTCTTTTGAGGAAGAATTCATTTGAAAGTATTAACTGAGTAGTGAAGCGTTGTTGTCAGTAATTAAAAATATCTTGCGTTCTTGAAGTTGTTCCACTGGGCAAGTTATTTTGAGAGGATAGTTTTAATTTCTTCAAGGGCCTGCGTGAGGGCCGTGATTTTCTCGATGATTTCACTCCGAGTTTTTTCTTGGACTTCTATTACTGATGCAGGGGCATTGTCACGGAAGTTTGGGTTGTCGAGACGAGAAGAAAGGCTGGCAAGAAATTTTTGGGCCTCGGCAATTTCTTTGATAAGGCGATCTTGTTCGGCATTGAAGTCAACGATATCTTTCAGGTTGAGGTAGAGAGTAAAATCAGTTTCTATTAGACGGATGGTACCGGGGACTTGTGCAGGTTCAGTGTTTGTAACACTAAAGCTGAGGCTGGCTATTTTTTCAATGAGAGTTCTATTCGCTTTAAAGATTTCAGGATGAGGGGTGAAAAGGGTAGCTTCGAGAGCGGTCTTGTAGCCAATACGGTACGTTGCACGGATGTTACGTATTCTGGTAATGAGATTTTGTAAGGGAGCGAAGTTACTATCTTCCCGTTTTTCCTGAGGGACAGTTGGCCACTTGGTGACGAGGAGAAGTTCTTTACTTTCAAACTGACTCCATAGAGCTTCAGTCACAAAAGGAATGAATGGGTGCCAGAGTTTGATCAGTTCGGTCATGACGTGTGTAAGGACAGTATCATTTCGTTCGATCTTGTGAATCTCGATATACCAATCAGCAAAATCATTGATGGTGAAATCACGCAGTATTTCTGTGGCGATGGAGAGCTGATATGTGGCTAGTTTTTCGGTCACATCTTTGATGGTCTCATCAAGACGGTTTAGGATCCAGTTGTCGGAGAGAGTTTTAGCCGTAGGTGTTTCTGAAGGGCTTTCTATCGCTAAGACATAGCGACTCATATTCCAGAGTTTGTTGACGAAGTTTCTTTGGGCAATTATTTTTTCATCAGACAAGCGAGCATCATTGCCAGGAGTATTGCCACTGAGAAGTGCGAGGCGGAGGGCATCAGCACCGTAGAGCTCAATAATTTCTAGGGGATTGATAGCATTATCAAGTGACTTGCTCATCTTACGTCCTTCACCATCGCGAATCAGACCATGGAGGTAGACGGTCTTAAAGGGTATTTCACCCAAGAGATAGGTACTCATAAGAATCATGCGAGCGACCCAAGGGAAAAGGATATCGTACCCTGTTTCCATAAGGGTATTTGGATGGTAGATCTTTTCTCTGGCCCATCTCGCCTCATCGGAACCCCAGCCCAGGGTAGAAAAAGTCCAGAGACCTGATGAAAACCAGGTATCCAGAGTATCTGGGTCCTGCACCCAATCCGCACCTTCAGGGGCCTCGATACCGCAGTAGACTTCTTCGCCTCGGTACCAGACTGGAATACGATGACCGTACCAAATCTGACGCGAGATACACCAATCGCGGAGATTATCTATCCAGTGAAAATAAGTCTTCTCAAAGCGCTCAGGGAGAATAGTGACACCACCTCCCCGTACCGCTTCTTGCATAAGTGATTTGAGAGTCACCTGTTTGCCATTTCTTTCAAAAGATTTATTGACCATTACAAACCACTGACGCATGATTTGGGGTTCGATAGTTTCACCGGTGCGCTCTGCGGTGGCGATTTGATGGAGGTAGTTTTCTTCCGTCTTTGTAACAAGACCTTTATCAGAAAGTTTAGCGACAATTTTTTCGCGTGCTTCTTTGATGTGGAGACCAGCAAATTCTCCGGCAATCGGGAGAAGAACACCATTCGTATCGATGATTTGTTCTTTATCGAGATTATGACGCTCTGCCATCTCAAAATCTGTCACACTGTGCCAAGGGGTGATAGTCATGACTCCGGTACCAAACTCCATGTCGATAGAATCGTCCTTAATCACCGTAGCCTCAATCGGGCCATTGATCCACTCGAGAGTCAGTTTTTGTCCGTGAGCGTAGTCGGTATAGCGAGAGTCATCCGGATGCATGACGACATATTTGTCCCCAAACTTGGTTTCGGGACGAGCAGTGGCTATCTCAAATGGTCCGTACTTGAGGTAGTAGAGTTTAGCTGTTTCTTCTTGATACACGACTTCATCATCAGAAATAGTCGTCTGGCCTTTTGGGTCCCAGTTAACGATACGATCACCACGGACAATAAGACCTTCATCGTACATGGTTTTGAAGGTTTTATTGACGGCCTGATGTCGAGAGTTATCAAGAGTGTAAGCTTCGCGTGACCAATCAAGAGAAGAGCCCATCTTCATAGTCTGGTGAATGATAGTATCGTGACTCTCTTGAGCAAATACTTCGATACGCTTCAAAAGTTCTTCACGCCCTAAATCGTAACGAGTCTTTCCTTCTTCGGTATAAAGTATCTTTTCTACTTTGCTCTGGGTAGAAATAGCCGCATGATCAGTGCCTGGAACCCACAGTGTTCGTCTACCTTGCATACGGGCAAAACGGACAAACGTATCTTCTATAGCTAGCATAGTGGCGTGACCAGTGTGAAGGGTCCCGGTCACATTTGGTGGTGGCAGAACAATGCTAAAGGGCTCAGCGTCGCTTTGGGTCACGCCTTTCTCGATACAGACGTCTGGATTGAAAAAACCACTTTCAAGCCAGGTTTGGTAGAGAGTATCTTCCCAGTCTTGGGCATTATAGGCTTTGGGGAGTTCTGGTTGGTTCATATAGACAAATAATACCAAGAAAAAGGCTTTAATTCAATAAAAAGGTCCATAAAAACTCAAAGCCCCAGAACGCGTTGCGTTAGGGGCTACTCTAAATGAGAATGGGTTCGCTCTACGTTGTAGAGAGAGGGTGTGGTGGGGGAAGGAAGGTTGAGAAAAAATAAAGTTGGCAAGTGCCGGCTGGAGAAAGTAATGCATATAATGTTGCATCGCTCCAGTTATTTAGTTCAACGTCCGTCCCACCACAGCTACAGTATAGCAGAGAAATGAGGATAAAAAAAGGGGCCCACCAGACGATGCCGGTGGGCCACAAGTTTAGGGGGTTTAATGCAAAAGATTCTTCGGCATACAAGGCTCGAAAGCCTGAATGGCAAGGACACTGCGTCTTCATGTCAGACATGAGACGTTAATTTGCACCAAACCAGCACCTTGGGTCGCCAAAAGATAGTACAGGAAGATCTTTTATTTGTCAAGAGTGCCACCCGGAGTGAGCTTGGTCATGTCAAAAATAGGCAGGAAAACGTCATCTTTAAGTGGTACGAAAAATTCATCCAGTTCTGCTTGATCAGGAGCTTGTGGTGCAAAAGTAATGACTGGAAGATCGGAGATGATAGCGAGAGGAGTCTGTTCATTGCCTTCACCCATGACCAGAACAGCAACAGCAGCCAGGGCGTCAGTGACGTTGGCTTGTTCCATTTGCAGGTTACGCCCGAAAAGATCGGGAGTGCCACGATAATCTTTGAGACCATGAAAACCAGCATAGGCAACTGCGATACCGCTCGCTCCCCTTCGCATTGGAGTAGAGTGGCTGTCCGTGATGATAACGCCAACTTGAGTAAGGTTGAATCTTTGCATCAGATAACGCTGAATCAGGCGAGCAGAAGATTGTGCATCTTTGGGAAGGAAAACATAGTGACCGTCAGCATTGGATTCATCAATACCAGCGCTTCCAATAAAAGCATGGTGGGTGATAGTGCAACTATTGTGCTGACGAAATTTTTCGGGCAGGTAATAGTCAGAATGTTTCTGAAGGAGCAATTCTTTATCTTCTGAGATGGGAGCGACGCTACCCTCACAGAGGGAAATAACTTTGGAAGTAATCGCCAGGATAGAATTTTCTGTGAATTCAGGTAGGTTGGCATCAAGAAAAGTCTCCAGAGAAAACTGAGAGATACCGACACGTTCTGTTTTGAGGGGAGTGATAATCATATGAGGGGTTGTAAGGGAAGGTTTGGATTGGGCTCTAGAGTGGTAGCGTTGGTTCGGAGTGAGTCTCTTTGGGACTTGTCCATCTGAGCATAGCGCATCAGAGCAGCCGCGCCAATCATTGAAGCGTTGTCGAGAGAGTACTGGAATTCGGGGGTAAGGAAGTGAGTCTGGGTAAATTCTTCCTCTATCATTTGGGTCAGGCGTTCGCGGAGGCGGACATTAGCAGAAACCCCACCAGCAATGACAAAAGTGCTTGGATTATAAAGAGCCAGAGCTTTTCTTGTTTTGCTTACCAAGACATCGACAACGGCTTCTTGAAAAGCATGACACATGCTTGGGATGAAATCTGGAGAAGTTTTGCTTTCGTTGGATTCTTTTTGGACAGCGTAAAGGACAGCTGTCTTGAGGCCTGAGAAGGAAAAGTCGAAGTTGTCTGCTGTGAGCATGGGGCGGGGGAATTTCTGTGTCAGGTCTGTTATTTCTTCGGCAGAATGTCTTTGACGAAAAGTATCGGCTCGGGTGGCAACTTCAGGGCCACCAGGATACGGGAGGCCAAGGATCTTGGCTACTTTATCAAAGGCCTCACCAGAAGCATCATCCTGAGTCTCTCCAAGGATTTCGTAGCGGAAGTGATCTTGCATAAGGACGAGCTCGGTGTGGCCACCAGAAACGATGAGAGCGATGAGAGGAAATTCGAGAGTTGTATTAGTTTTCAGGAGGTTGGCGTAGATATGGCCTTCGAGGTGTTGGATACCCATCAGTGGTTTGTCCCAGATGAGAGAGATAGTTTTGGCAGCGTTGACTCCGACTAGGAGGGCGGGCATGAGACCGGGTCCTTGGGTCACCGCTATGAAATCAACTTCTTCTTTGGTGATGTTGGCTTTGGCAAAGGCCTCAGTCAGTACGGGGGTAATGTTCTTGATGTGTTCACGGGCAGCGAGCTGGGGGACGACACCACCATAAGCGGCGTGGAGGGAGGCTTGCGAAGAGACGATATTGGCCA